>JAPOKA010000018.1 GCA_029977865.1 bacterium | reverse complement strand
TCGCGGAGCACCCGAAGCCCCTCGATCCTGCTGCGGGTGAAGAGGACGCGATCGCCATCGGGCGAGATCTGCGCATCGCTGCAGCCGATCAGGCCGAGCAGATCCTCCGGCCGAATCGGGGCTCGAAGGGAACGCTTGCGGGATGCGACGGCGGTGCGACGGGAGCGTTGAGGCATGGCGCGAATGTAGCATCGGACGCCGAAGCGGAGGCCCTCGTTGGGCCAGTGCCGCAGCCTCGCAGATTCAACCGAAACGATTCGATGTCGGACCCTCCATCCACCACCGCCGCGACCGAGGGGCTGCGTCTCGGCATCGATCTTGGGGGAACCAAGATCGAGGCCGCACTGCTGCGGCGGGAGGGATCGATCGCGTGGCGGCAGCGCGTTCCGACGCCGCAGGGCGACTACCGCGGGACCATCGAGGCGATGAGCGCTCTGGTCGACCGAGCCGACAACGAGGCCGGAGTTCGCTTGCCGCTCGGTCTCGCCTTTCCCGGCTCGATCTCTCCGCGAACCGGCAAGCAACGAAACTCCAACAGCGTCTGCCTCAACGGCCAGCCGATCCTCGCCGATCTCGAAGCGGCGATTGGTCGTCCGGTCCGGGCGGAGAACGACGCGAACTGCTTCGCACTCTCGGAGGCGAGCGACGGTGCGGCGGTCGGAAGATCGACGGTGTTCGGGGTGATTCTCGGGACCGGCGTCGGCGGCGGGGTGGTGGTCGAGGGGCGGGTCGTCCGCGGCCGCAACGGCATCGCCGGGGAGTGGGGGCACACCGCGCTGCCTCGTCGCGGCGAAGCCCACCTCTCCGAGCCCGCCCGCCGCTGCTACTGCGGCAACACCGATTGCCTCGAACAGTGGATCGCCGGTCCCGCGGTCGAGCGGGAGCATCGTTCGCGCACCGGCCGCGACTGGCGCCTGCCCGAGATCGCCGCCGCAGCAGACGCGGGAGACCCGGAGGCGACTGCGGCCCTCGACCGCCTCGTCGACCGCATTGCCCGCGGCCTCGCGAGCGTCTGCGACATCTTCGATCCGGATGCCATCGTGCTCGGCGGCGGACTCGGCAACCTCGAAGTGCTCTATCGCCGGCTGCCGGAGGCGCTCTCACGCGAGGTTTTCAGCGATAGCTTCGACACCGAGATCCTGAAGCCGGCGCACGGGGATTCGAGCGGCGTTCGCGGCGCTGCGTGGCTGTGGCCCTAGCGAGGCCCGAGGTCTTCATCGAAGGCGGTCGCTCGGCCACTCCACGTCAAGAAACCCGGGCGTGTGCAGCACGAGCGGCGGCGACACCGAGAGATCGACGCCGATCGCGTCGAACCGGATCAACGCCTCCCGCAGGGGCTCGAGCGCCTGCAGCCGTCGCGCGAGGCGAATGAGCCGGCGCCGCTTCCCAGCGTCGATGCGTCGACTCGCAGCGTGTCCGTCGAGGCGGGAAGTCTTGACCTCGACGATCGCGACCACCTTTCCCGGGCCGGGCACGATCGCCACGAGGTCCGCCTCGTCGGGGCCAAGACGCAGATTCCGGGCCGCGATCCGATACCCCTGCGCTTCAAGCCACGAGGCTGCGATCGACTCGCCTCGCGCGGCGTCGGTGGCGGCAGGCTCGCTCGGCGTCGCGCGGTCGTTCGCCGCCGCGGCGCGATGCCACGCACGCTGAGCCCGGTCGAGCCACGCCTTCGCCGCTCGCTCGAGGCGAGAGTCGTTTGCACAGCCCTTCCCGCCGCTCACGGCGCGGGCGGATCAGGTGCCACGGCTCGACTCGACTCGATGACGCGGGCAATCAGATCGAGCGCCGAGGTCGACTCGTATCCCTGCACGCCTTCGCGGGGCCGAGCCAGCAGCGCATAGCTCAGATCGAGTCCGCTCAGCACCACCGCCAGTCGCCCGGAGGCATCGCGCCATCCCCGCAGCCGACAGGCGGAAATGGCGCTCCCGGCCGTGCGGGCCGTGGTGGGCCGGTAGGTCACGCGACGGAGATCGCTGCGGTCGGAGGGTGGATCTCCCGCCGCGAGCAGCGGGTCGCTCGCGAGCGAGAAGGCGGGGCGGCCCGATCGCCTCACCAACTCGGCTTCGACCGCGTCCGCGAAGGCCCCGACGCCGCCGGGAGTCTCGACGAGCAGGGTGCCCCCGGACTCGATGTAGCCCATGAGGTCGTCCCACTGTGCGGTGGTCCAAGTCGGCGGCTCGATGCCGCGGAGGATGGCGAGGTCGGCCGTCGCGGATGCCGGCGAATCACCGGAACCCTGAAGCGATCCCAGTTCGCGGCGGGAGAGCATGAGCGGCGCCCCTACTCGCGCCTCGAGTTCGGGGAGTGCGGCCGCGAGCGCGGACGGTTCGGGGTCGTCGCCAGCGCCCCACGTCACGACGGCGAGTTCGAGTTCCGATCCGGTGGCGGGTCGGGCGGGTGCGGCGTCTGGACTCTTCCAGCGATGAAGCCGCGGCCACGCCTGATCGGTCTCGACCGCGAGCAGCCAGAGATTTGCAAGCATGCGATGGCTTTCCACGCCTCGAACCGGACCGGCCTCGAGTCCGCGGGCGAGCCCGCCATCGAAGCTCGCGATCACGAGGTCGCGCACGCCGTTGGAGAGCCGCTCGAGTCGCGGTGGCCGGCCACGCAGATCGAAGAGCGAACGCCGCGCGAGATGCTCGTCGTCGACCTCGCTCCACTTCGATCCCGGAATCGCGTCTGCGAGCCGCGACCGCACCAACTCCCGCGCGGGCGGCGCGAGGCTGCCGAGTTCGGCGACCAGCAGGCCGCCTGCGGCGAGGTACTCGCCCATCGATCTCCAGAAGCCCTCGTCGTCCCATGCGTCGAGCGACTTCGGCGCCCACCAGAGCAAGGCCGGTTCGAGCCAGGAGCCGACCGCGCTGGTTGGATCGATGCGAAGCCAGTTGAACTCGCTCTCGGCGGTCTCGCCAAGCCACGCGACCAGATCGCTGGCGAGTCGACTGCCCTCGACCGGTCCATCTGCCGGCGCCTGCAGCATGCCGATCGCGATGGGCACGCGGCCGCGCAACAGGAAGAGCAGACCCAGTGCGTGTTCATGCAGGCGAATCGTGCCGCCACGAGGGGTCTCGAGTCGCATCCGCCATCGCGTCGGATCGTCGGGGTCTGGTTCGCAGAGCCGCTCGATCAGCGCGGCCGCGCCTTCGCGAAACCAATCGCGTTTCGCCAGCCGGGAGATCCCGCCGGCGAGCGCCGCCCGCTCGAGGCTGTAGAGCCAGTAGACCGGATGATCGACATGGCCGGGATTGCGATCAGGATCGAAGTGCGCGTCGAGCCACGCAAGCCCCTTCGAGATCGCCTCCTCGGTTCGCTCGCGATCGCGGCGACGCGGATCCTGCTCGCGATCGAGCATGAACAGCGTGGCCACACCCGCCGCGGTCATCGAACCGCGTGGCTCTCCTCTGCCTTCGTAGTTCCAGCCGCCATCCGCCAGTTGGGTGGCTCGATACCGCGCATCGAGCATCTCCCAGAGTCGGTCCGGCACCGAGACCCCTCGTGACGCTGCGAGCCAGAGCGCGAGCGACGCGAACTGCGTGATCGAGTTGTCCTCGCGGCGGCTGTTGGGATTCTGCCGGTAGTCCCAGCCGCGGCTCTCCCCGCTGAACCCGCCCAGCAGCCACGATGCATCGGCCTCGAGGCGGCGTCGGTGTCGATCGGGAAGCGCCGCCCAGACCATCGCCCGAACCGCGACCGCATAGGTGCCATCGAGTTCGGCGCTGGCGAGCGCCTCGACCGCGTCGGCGAGGCGAGGGTCCTGCGGGCTGATGCCTGCTTCGATGAGGGCCAGCGTCACGATCGCGGTCCAGCCGCTCGTCTGCTTGGCCTCGTCGGCCGGCCGTCGGGCCGGTTCCCAGAGCCGCCGCGGGTCCTTGGCTTCGAGCAGACCTTCGACCAGCGCCGCGACGGCACGGTCGAGGTCGTCCTCGTCGAGCGAGGCGGCCGAGGGAGGGAAGCCGCCGGGCTCGCCACGGTGCTGCACCGCCGCCGCGGCCGGACGAAGCGCCACCGCCGCACCCAACGCGAGCGACGCCAACAGCAGAGGACGAATCACGAGGCGATCCTACGGCCGCGCGGGGGTGGGTCGAGGGCGGCGGCGGATCCGCCCCGAGGCGGCTACCGTCCCGTGATGTCGGAGACTCACGACGACACCCCGCGGTATCTGCGGCCCTACGTGCGTGCTGCGGCGCGGCACGGCGGCACCTTCGAAGCCCAACTCTGGCGAAATCGGGAGGGGCAGCGGATTCGGTTCGAGGCGATCGTCTCGTTGGCGGGAACAACGTCGTTCGAGGGTCGGCGGGTGCTCGATCTCGGCTGCGGGATCGGCGACTTCGCCGCCCATCTCGCCGACACCGGCATCGCCGTGGCGGAAGGCGTGGGCGTCGAGGCGGTGCCCGAACTGCGGGGGGCGGCGGCGGCCCGCGACCTGCCGCGCTGGTCGTTTCGGGCGGGAGACTTCGTGGCCGATCCGACGGTGATCGCTGCTGTCGGTCCCGACGTGGTGGTCTGCTCGGGCAGCCTCAACACGCTTCCGCCCCGACGCGCTCGCGAGGTGGTGACCCATGCCTACGCGGCGAGCCGCCTCGGTGTGGTCTTCAACTTCCTCTCCGACGCGGGAACTCGTGCCGGCGAGGACCTTCACCCCGCCCGCCGCTTCGACACCATGCGGATGCTCCGATTCGCGGTGGGACTCTCGCCGCGCGTCGCCTTCCGCCAGGACCACCTCGACGGCCATGACGCGTGCATCTGGATCGCGCGGACGAACCCCGCCCTCGGTTGAGATTCGCGCCTTCCGCCCGTACGCTCGCACGCCCATGTCCACCCTCATTCTGCAACTCGACGATCTTGGCGCGGGAATTCTCGGCCGAATCCTGCGCGACCACGGTCATCGGCTGACAACGGTTCGGCTCGACCGCGGCGAAGCGGCGCCCGACGACCTGCTCGACGTGCAGGCGGTGGTGATCTGCGGTCGGCACGAGGGCGACCTGCCGACTGGACTGGACTCTCTGCTCGCGGAGGCGCAAGCGGCGGACCTGCCGCTCATCGGCCTCGGCGATGGCGCTGCGGTGATCGCTCGGGCCCTCGGCGGCGAACAGGGGTCGGCGCTCGCACCGGGTTGGCACCCGATGAAGCTGACTCCGGTTGGTCGGGAAGATGCGGTGCTCGCCGGCGTGGCGTGGACGAGCGAGCAGGTGGTGGCCGGAGGAAGCGGCGTCAAGGCGCTTCCGAAGGCCGGGAAGGCCCTCGCGAACTTCGCCGACGGCTCGATCGCGGCGTTCGTCATCGGCCTTCGCACCTACGGCTTCGTGGCTCGGCCGGAGCTGGGCCTTGGTGAGATCGCCAAGGCGATGCAGGCTGCGGGCGGCGCCGCGAGCGATCCGGCCACCGCGACCCACCTGCCGACCGCGGAGCGATTGGCGAGGCGAATCTTCACCGCCATCGCGCTCCTGGTGGCACCGGTCGATCGTGTGAATGCGGGGCTCGCGAAGGACCTGCACTACTAGGTTGCTTCGGGCGGGGTCCCCGAGCGTCGGTTCTCGTTGCACTCGTTCTGCCGGCTCGGAGTCGACGCAGCCGTTCGATCCCCATCCAGGCGCCGGTCAATGCTGAAGTCGGCTGCCTGACGCCGTCGGCGATCTTGGATCACGCGAGCCCTCACGGAGCCTGCGTCGACGGGGTTGGTCCGGTGCGGTCAGCGATGCACGGCGCCGGCCGGTTGCGGCGGGGTGACTTCGACCACCGGGCGGCGGTCGAGCCGCTCGCGGATCGTGCGGGCGATCGAGGCAGCATCGAGTCCGGCTTCGACCAGTTGCTCGTGACGTTCGCCTTGATGGATCCAGTGGTCAGGCAGGCCGAGGCGGGTGACCAATCGCGAGTCGAGGCCGAGTTCGCTGCAGGCCTCGAGCACCGCAGCGCCGAAGCCGCCAACGAGCGAGTGGTCCTCGACGGTGAGGATCGGGATCTCACGCTCAAGGAGCGACTGGACGAGTCCGGCGTCCACCGGCTTGGCGAAGCGGGCATCCCAGACCTCGACTCGGTACTCGCCGTCGAGCTTCTCGACCGCCTCGGCAGCCTCGACCGCCATCACGCCGTAGCCGAGCACCGCCAGATCGGGTCGCTCGTGCCGCACCAGCGGCCTCGCCTTGCCGAGGACGAATGGCGGGCAGGGCTGGTCGAGGAAGCGATCGCTCACCTTGTCGCGGGGATAGCGGAGGGCGCTGAGGCCGCGATCGAATTCGGCCATGAACTCGATCGCCGCCTGAAGGCTCGGCTCGTCCATCGCCGCCATCACGCACGCGCCGGGCAGGACTCGCAGGATCGAGACGTCGCAGAAACCGTGATGGACGGCGCCGTCGCCGCCGACCACGCCAGCGCGGTCGAGCAGCAGCCGCAGGGGCAGGCCCTGCAGCGATGCTTCCTGGAAGCACTGATCGAAGGCCCGCTGCAGGAACGTCGAGTAGACCGCGAAGAAGGGCTTCCATCCGGTCTTGGCAAGGCCCGCCATCATGTCTGCGGCGTGCGACTCGCAGATCCCGGTGTCCCAGGATCGATCCGGATGCGCTGCCAGCACCTTGCTGATTCCGGTGCCGTCGGGCATCGCCGCGGTGCACGCGACCACCTTGGGATCACGGTGCATCAAGTCGACCATGGCGTCGCCGACGGCGGAGGTGAAGCTGCGGCCGCCCTTGCGCAACTCGACCCGGCATCCTTCCGAGACCAGTTTCGAATCGTCGGCGCCGTCGCCAGCGACGACGTCGAAGGGACTCGGCGAGTGGAAGGTGCAGCAGTCGCCTTCCGCGAAGCCGTAGCCCTTGCCCTTGACGGTCTTGACGTGCAGGACCATGGGTCGGTCGAAGTGCCGCGCTTCGTTGAGGAAGTCGATGAGCGTCGGGATGTCGTGGCCGTCGATGGGTCCGACCGTCACGAGCCCGAACTTCTCGAACCAGGCATCCTCGCTGATGACCGCCTTGCTCATCTCGCCGAGGCGGTGGTAGGCGTCGGCGAGGACGTGTCCGCCGGGAATTCGCTTGGCGAAGTCGCGGGCGGCCTTCTTGAACTCGCCGTAGGAGTGGCTGAGCCGCACCCGGTCGAAGTAGGCAGCAACCGCGCCCTGCGGCTTGGCGATCGACATGCCGTTGTCGTTGAGCACCACCAGGAACTGCCGCTTCAGGGTTCCCGCGTTGTTGAGCCCTTCCATCGCCACACCGTTGACGATGCTGGCGTCGCCGATGAGGGTGACCACTCTTCGGCCGTCGGGATTCTCGTGCGAGCACCCTTCGCCGTGGAGCAGATCGCCGCGTGCCATGCCGACCGCGGTGGAGATCCCGGTGCCCGCGTGACCCACCATGAAGAGGTCGTAGTCGGACTCGCGGGGATCGGGGAACCCGGCCATTCCTCCGCGCTGCCGCAGTTTCGGAAGCAGGGGCTGGCGACCGGTGAGCAGCTTGTGGGGGTAGCACTGGTGACCGACATCGAAGAGCAGTCGGTCCGAGCCGAAGTCGAAGACGTAGTGCAGCGCGATGGTGAGCTCGACCACGCCGAGGTTCGGGGCCAGATGGCCGCCGCTGCGCGAGATCTGGTCGCAGATCGCGTGGCGAATCTCCTTCGCCAGCTCCTCGAGTTGGGGGATGGTGAGAGCCTTCAGATCGGCGGGACCGCCGATGCCGGGGAGGAGCTTCAGATGCATCGAGAAGGGGCTCGGTCTGCGAGGACGTAGGGGATCGAGTCTGGGGATCACGCCGGAGATGGAACGGCGGTTCGCGTTCCCACCAAAGATGATTCGGATTGTACCGCGAGCGAGCCGGCGTCGGCCCGAGAACGCTGGGAAGGACCCGGATCACCGCGACCGCGTCGCCAATTCCTCGGCGAGTTGCCGCAGCGGATCCGCCTCCGGACCCATTCCCGAGATGGCGGCGAGGGCCTTGACGCGGAGGCCTTCGATCCGGGTGCGGGTGCCTTCGAGTCCGTGCACGCGGGGATAGGTGAGCTTGCCGGCATCGCGGTCCTTGCCGGCGGCCTTGCCGAGGTGTTCGGTGGTCTGGGTCTCGTCGAGCAGGTCGTCGACGGCCTGGAACATCTGGCCGAGGGCGATGCCGTAGTGGTCGAGGGAACTCACGATGGCCGGAGGTGCCGCCGCGGCGATTCCGCCAAGTCGGCACGACACGAGGATCAACGCGCCGGTCTTGAGGGCGTGGATCGCCCGCAGTTGCTCGTCGGCCTCCGCGGAGGAGTCGGTTCCCCCGAGCGTGTCGAAGACCTGCCCGAAGATCATGCGATTGGTCGCGTGCAGCAGCTCCTGGGTTGCCCGGAGCGGCTCGACCGGGCCTTCCGAGATCGTCGCGCAGGCAAGCCCCAACAGAAAGTCGCCGCACAGGATGGCCATCGCCTCACCGAAGGCTCGGTGCACCGTCGGACGACCGCGGCGGAGGTCGTCGTTGTCGAGCGCCGGCAGATCGTCGTGGACGAGGCTGAACGCGTGGATCAACTCGATGGCGGTGGCGGAATGCAACGCCTCGTCGACCCGCCCCCCCGCGGCGAGCGCGGCGCGAATGCAGAGCAGGGGCCGGAGCCGCTTGCCGCCACCAAGCACCGCATGGCGGGCCGCCTCGAGCAACCTCGGTGGTGCTTCCATGGCGCCGTCGATCGCAGCGGCGAGGTGTGACTCGACGTGGGCCAGCAGCTCCTCGGTCGAGGGTGCAGGCGGCGATGTCTTTCGTTCCACGGTGGGCATCGACGAGCGCAGGTCTGCGGTGGTCAGAAACGAAGCGATTCGCGCTCGGGGGAGATCGGGACGCGATCGGCGAAGTCTAGCGAAACCCGCGGGAGAGGCGGGGCTTCCGTATCATCCCCGCCGATGTCTGCCCTCGTCGATGCGTTCTTCGAAGTCATGCACCGCGGCGGCGTCACCATGTGGCCGCTGCTCGGGCTGAGCGTCGTTTCGCTGACGCTCATTCTCGAGCGGGGCTTGTTCTGGTGGCGGACCAACGGCCGCACGGGACGCCTCGAAGTCGCGCGCCTCGCCGACGCGCTGCGGCGAGGCGACCGCGCCTCGGTGCAGGCGATCGCCACCAGCCGGGCTTCGACCTACGGGACGTTCGCCGCCGCCGTCGCCGACCACGGCTACTCCGAGGCCATCGCGATCGAGGCGGCGGAGTCCCGGCGGCCCGAGATCGATCGCTTCATGGTCATCCTCTCCACGATCATCACCGCCGCCCCGATGCTGGGGATCCTCGGGACGGTGCTCGGGATCATTCAGAGCTTCGAGTTGCTCGGCGGCGAGAATGTGCTGACCGATCCCAAGGAGGTCTCGGCGGGAATCGCGGAAGCGCTGATCACGACCGCGGCAGGCCTGAGCGTGGCCCTCCTGACCCTGTTCCCGTTCATGGCGTTCAAGGCCCAGTCGGAACGGGCCCTCGGACGGATCGAGTCGCTCAGCGCGGCTGCAGCCCAGGGCAGCGGGAGGAGCGCCTGATCCGCGAAGGCGCTCGCCGTCTCAGTCGTCGTTGTGGAAGAACTGGGTCGTGTTGGTGGTCACTTGGGCGGCGACCGAGATCCAAGCCGACATCTTCTGGAGTTGGATGAGCCCTGTGTCGTCGGAACTGAGATCGGCACGCACAGTGGCCACGGAGTTGTTGATGCGGGGCGCCGGCACCGCCTCCGCCTGCTCAACCTGGATTCCGATCGCGAGGGCCGAGGCGAGCATGCCGGTCCCGACCGTGAGTTCCTCGAACGAGTTGCCGTAGGAGGGACGCCAGATCTGCTCGGTAGCGAGCTTGGGCGGGACCACCCAAGCAGCGCCGGGCGAGGATTCGTCGATCTGATCCTTGTAGAAGCCAGGTTCGCGGTACGAGGACGAGGTGAAGACCATCAGTTCCGAACTGCGGCCGATCTGCGCGATGGATCGGCAGACGAGTCCGCCGCGGCGCTGCAGCCCGTTCGCGGTGGTGTAGCTCGCATCCGCGTAGACCGGTCGAGCCATGGGGGGTTGATCAGGATCACCCGAGTCGTAGGGCTCCCACCACCCACCCATGTAGTACGCGTTGATTCCGAAGGCTGGGTTGTTGGCGACGATGCCGGGCACCGCGTTCCAGTCGTCATCTTCACGCTCGAGATAGCCGTACATCGCCTCGAAATCGTGGCCGAGGTACGAGAGCAGCCGCCACGGATAACTCCGGCAGAACTCGGGAGCGAGGGTGTCTCCCGAACTGTCGCGGTACTTGACCTTCCACATCTGCTGCACCTCCGGCTCGAGCCAGCCAGGCAGGAGCCGTTCCTGGTACGAGGTGGAATACTGGCTCCAAGCCGCGCCGATCTGCCGTCCGAGGTTCAGTTCCCGGGCCTTGCGGGCGCTGCGGCCTGCGGCCTGCAGTCCAACCGCGAGGCTCCCGATGAGCAACGCAATCACGGCGACAACGACGAGGATCTCGATGAGGGTGAAGCCGCGGCGTGTCGCGTGGCGCATTGAGGACTCCTTGATTCTCCCGACGACTATACGGCGCCGCTGCGGCCGAGGGTCCCCCCGGGGTCTCAAGTCGTGACGATGCGGCGGACCGATTCCTCCGCCAGATCCGACGAAACGGCTTGTCACATCAGCCGCTTCGACCCACCGTCACCTGCTCGACGAGACCCGCGCGGATTCGATCGACCCCGGAGCCGAGCTCGCCGATCGGGTCCGGCGGCACGATGTCGACTCGCTTCTCCCCAAGCCTGGCCTCACCGCGGCGGACGCGCTCCTGGAACCCGCGGCACTCCTCGAGGAGTTTCGGGAGGATCTCCGCCTCGGGGACGTTGGCGACCTTCTCGCCTTGCACGTAGATGATCCCGCGGCGGTCGCCCGCGAAGACCGCGACGTCGGCGCCTTCCGCCTCGCCGGGACCGTTCACCACGCAGCCCATCACCGCGACCTTGATCGGGAGCTCGATGTCCTTCGCGAGGAGCTTCTCGACCTCCTGGACGAGCGAGAAGAGGTCGACCTGGATGCGGCCGCAGGTCGGGCAGGCGATGAGTTCGGCGCCCTTGCGGGTCCGCTTGCCAAGCGAGTAGAGCATCTCGAGGCCGTCCTTCACCTCGTCGATGTGATCGCTCGCGTAGCTCAGGCGAATGGTGTCGCCGATGCCGTTGGCGATGAGCGTGCCGAGGGCGACCACCGAGCGAATGGCACCGGTCGAACGCGGCCCGGCGTGGGTCACTCCGAGATGCAGCGGATAGTCGAAGCGCTTGGAGATCTCGGTGTAGGCGTCGATCACCAGCGTCGCGTCCATGCTCTTGGCGCTGATCGCGACGTCGTGGAACCCTCGGGCGTCGAAGATGTCGAGGTACTCCTCGAGCTTGGCGATCATCAACGCGAGGAGGTGGCCCGAGCGGTGGCCCTCGAAGTACATGCCGAGTTCCTCGGCGCGGCGCTGCTTGTCCTTGCGCTCGATGATCGAGCCTTCGTTGACACCGATGCGGATCGGGATGCCCCGTTGCTTGCAGGCGTCGATCACCGCGTTGACCTGTTCGCGATCGCTGATGTTGCCGGGGTTGAGGCGGATCTTGTGGACGCCCGCTTCGATGGCCTCAAGCGCCCGCTTGTAGTGGAAGTGGACGTCCGCGACGATCGGCACGCGAGTCTGGGCGAGGATCTCCCTCAGCGCCTCGGTGTCCTTTCGCTCTGGCACCGCAACGCGGACCACGTCGGCTCCCGCCTCGCGGTACCGCTCGATCTCCGCCACGGTCCGATCGATCTCGTGGGTGAATCCCGCGGTCATGGTCTGGACCGCGATGGGGGCGTCGCCGCCGATCCGAACCGTGCCGGTGCGGTCGTCGCCAACGGTGATCTGCCGGGTGGGGCGTCGGGGGGTCATGGGGCGGGATTGTACGGCTCGTTGGCAGCGGATCGCCGATGGTTACCCTTCGCAACATCCGCGACCGGCGTGGTGAGCGCGCGGTCGAGGCCGGAGATCCACCCATGGCCGACGCCCGCCCCGCGATGCTCCGCACCCGACTCTCGCTGATGATGTTCCTGCAGTACGCGATCTGGGGCGCGTGGCTGCCGATCCTCTATCCCTTCCTCATGGGCCATCGGGGTTTCGATCTCGCCCAGACCGGCAACTGCCTCGCGGCGGGAGCGGTGGGCGCGATCTTCGGGCCGTTCATCGCCGGCCAGCTCGCCGATCGCCTCTTCTCGACCGAGAAGCTTCTCTTCGCGAGTCACCTCGTCGGTGCGGTGCTGGTGTGGATGCTCGGCACGGTGGAGACCTACGGCTCGTTCGTGGCGCTGAGCTTCCTCTACGGATTCGTCTATGCCCCGACGATCGCGCTGACGAACTCGCTGACCTTCGCCCACATCGAGAATCGCGATCGCGACTTTGGCCCCGTTCGCCTCTGGGGAACGATCGGCTGGATCGTCGCCGGCATCGCGGTGGGACAGGTGCTGCTGCGCATGCACTCGCCCGACGGTGCCAGCGCCGAGGAGCTGCTGGTCGCCCAGAACGCCGGTCGCGCCTTCGCCTTTCAGTTGAGCGCCATCCTCGGCGTGGCCATGGCGATCTACTGCCTCACGCTGCCCCACACGCCGCCCGCCGGCCGCGGCGAAGCGAAGGACCGCATGGCGTGGAAGGCGGCGCTGGCCGAGATCCGGCTGCAGCCGCTCGTCACGCTCTTCCTGATCGCGGTGCCGGTCAGCATGATCCACCAGTTCTACTTCGTGTTCACCAGCGACTTCGTCGGCGGCATACAGGCCGCAGCGCAGAGCGCCGGCGCCGATGCCTTCGCGAGCGCGGTGAACAACGTGCTCGGGGTGGGCGGCGGCGGACTCATGACCATCGGGCAGATGACCGAGATCGGCGTGCTGGCGCTGATGCCGCTGCTGGCACCGAAGCTCAGTCGCAAGACCCTGCTCGCCATCGGCCTTGTCGCCTACGCCGCCCGCATGGCGCTCTTCGCCTACTTCCCCGAACTCGGGCCGGTGCTCCTCGGCGTCGCCCTGCACGGTCTCTGCTTCGGCTGCTTCATCTTCGTGGCCTTCATGGTGGTCGACGAACGCACCACTCCCGATGTGCGGGCGACCGCGCAGAACCTCTTCAACCTCGTGATCGTCGGCATCGGCATCATCGTGGGAAGCTGGTTCGCGGGCAGCATCGTCGGTCCGTGGGCGCTGGATCCGGAGACCTCCGCCATGAACTTCACGCGGCTCTTCAGCGTGCCGATGTGGATGTCGGTCGCGTGCCTCGCGGCACTCCTGGTCTTCTATCCCGGAGGTCGGAAGCAGGAGGCCTGAGCCGACCCCGCCACCGCCGGCGAACCCTTGAAGCGGAGTCTCAGCCCTCGCGGGCTTCCGCGTGGATCTCGAGTTCCTGCACCGCTCCCGGCAGCGAGAGCGCTGCGATCGGCGTGCCTTCGGCGACCGGGGTGCCGTCGAGCCGGGTGACCACAAGCGGCGGATGCTTCGCCATGTGCTGCTCGAGGGTCTTCTCGAGCGCCGTCTTCTGGGCTTCGTCGACCTTGGTCCACGCCTCGCGCCCGCGGCACTTGGGGAACTTCGAACAGCCGAGCCACGGGCCGCGCTTGCCTTCGCGAAGGTTGAGCGGCGCGCTGCACTTGGGGCAGGGGAGTTCCGTCACCACCGGCGGCGGCGCGGGGAACTTGAGGTTGCCCTTCTTGTCGAGGTTGAGCACGAACCTCACCTTGGGGTAGTTCTCGCTCGCGAGGAACTTTCCGAAGCGGCCCGTGCGGAGGATCATCTGCGAGCCGTCTTCGGGGCACTTGAGATCGACCCGCTCCTCGAGCAGCGGACGGCCCTGCCGGTCGACCGGCGCCGCATACTCGCACTCGGGATAGCCGCCGCAGGAGAGGAATCGCCCGTTCTTGCCGAAGCGGTACTGCGTCCGTCGCCCGCACTTCGGGCAGGCGTAGGGCGCCGGCTCGATCTCCGCCCGAGCGTGGGTCATCTTCTCGCCGGCGTGTTCGAGCGCCTCGCGGAAGGGACCGTAGAAGGCCTGCAGCATCTGCTTCCAGTCGTGGTGCTGCTCCTCGACCGCGTCGAGTTCCGACTCCATCTGCCGCGTGTACCCGACATCCATCAACTCGGGAAAGCCCTCGATGAGCTTCTCGGTGACCTTGATGCCGAGGTCGGTGGCGTGGAAGCGCCGCTCCGCCAGCTCGACGTACTCGCGGTCGACGATCGTCTTCATGATCGACGCGTAGGTGGAGGGACGTCCGATGCCTTCTTCCTCGAGCTTCTTGACCAGCGACGCTTCGTTGTAGCGCGGTGGCGGGCTCGTGAAGACCTGCTCGGATTCGATCGAGAAAGGCGCGAGCTCCTCGCCCTGCCGCAGCGCGGGCAACTCCGGCTCGTCGCCGGCGATTCCCACGCCGACCCGCAGCGACCCGTCGAAGACGAGCACGCGTCCGGTCGCCCGCAGCACCGCTCCGGGCAGGTCGGTCCGCGCCAGCCGCACCGTGGTCGATTCGTACTGCGGCGGATTCATCTGACAGGCGAGGAAGCGACTCCAGACCAGGCGGTAGAGCTTGAACTGTTCCTCGGTCAGGGAGCCGCGCACCGACTCGGGGGTCCGGGTGACGTCGGTCGGGCGGATCGCCTCGTGGGCTTCCTGGGCGTCCTTGTTGCTCGAACTGAAGTTCCGCGGCTTCTCTGGCAGGTACCGCGCCCCGAAGGACTCGCCGATGTACGAACGCGCCGCCGCGATCGCCTCGGGGGCGAGGTGGGTCGAGTCGGTCCGCATGTAGGTGATGAGGCCGACTTCGCCTTCGCCGGCGAGCTTGACCCCTTGGTAGAGCTGCTGGGCGATCCGCATGGTGCGGTCGGTGCCGAAGGAGAGCTCGCTCGAGGCCGCCATCTGAAGGGTGGATGTGATGAAGGGCGAGGGCGTTCGGCCCGAGGTCGGCTTGCGCTCGATGCTCTCGACCGCGTATCGCGCGGCGGGATCGAGTTGGCCCGACACTGCGGTCCGCATCGCGGCGGGTCCCTTGCCGCCGGGGTTCGGCTCGCGCTCGACGCGAACCGAAGTCAGGCCGACCCGTTCCGCGACGCGGCGGGCGTCGTCGGAAAGGTCGCGAATCGCGTCCTTGCTGCACGCGAGCGTGAAGGGCACGCCGTCGAGTTCGATGAGCTCCGCCTCGATCGCCGCATGCTCGGCGAGCCAGCGCAGGCGATCCTTCACCGAGACGCCCTTTCCGCGGTCGTCGACCTGGGCGAGCAGCGCCGCGAACGGCGGTGCAAGGGTTGCCGCGACGCCGGAACCGGCGAGCCGCGCCGTGAATCGCCAGGACTCGTCGGGGACGAAGTCGGCGATCTCCTGCTCCCGCTCGACCACGAGACGAACCGCCACCGACTGCACCCGCCCGGCGGAAAGCCCTCGCGCCACCTTCTTCCACAAGAGCGGCGAGACCTGGTAGCCGACGATCCGGTCGAGGATCCGGCGGGCCTGCTGCGCGTTCACCTTGTCGAGATCGATGGCGTGGGGATGGTCGAATGCTCGCTTGATCTCATCCTTGGTGATGGCGTTGAAGATCACCCGCTTCGCAGTGCGGGGATCGATGCCGAGGACTTCCGCGAGATGCCAGGCGATCGCCTCGCCCTCGCGGTCGAGGTCGGTCGCGAACCAGACCTCGCTCGCTTCGCGGCATGCCTTCCGCAGCGAGGTGACGGTCTTCTGCTTGTCGGGGGAGATGACGTAGGTGGGATCGAAGGTCTCGAGATCGACTCCCGGTACCGGCGCCTTCGAGCCCTTCTCCGCCTTCGCCGGCAGGTCGCGAATGTGGCCGACCGAGGCCTGCACCACGAAGCCGGGGCCGAGGTAGCGGTTGATCGTCTTCGCCTTGGCGGGGCTCTCGACGATCACGAGTTGCCGCCCCGCGGTGGCGGTGGCGGCGCTGCTGCCTCTCGCTGCTCGAGGTGTCGCGGTGCGAGTGGGTGCCTTCTTGCGGGTCGCCATCGGGAGGTCGAGATCCTGTCGGAGCAGTGGATCGAAGTTCGAGAAGACCGGAACGCCTCCGATGCGTCCTTGGTCGCCGATCCCACCGCCGGCAGGGCTCGAGGGCCTCGCTGCGGACCGGATCGGGGCGGGATTGGAACCGTCTTCACCGCGGCCCGTCAACCGGGCGAGTCCCAGTTTCAGTCTCGGAAGGGGCCCTCACCGAAGGTGAAATCCCATCGGAATTTTTTCGCCAGCCCGGAACCTCCCCCCTCAATCCGGGTTCGAACCCCCGCGGAGCGACTCGAGCCGGGCGAGGACGTCGGAGCAGAAGTCGCCGCTTGACCGGTCCCCAGCCTCGATCCAGATCGACCCCGGGCGGACTCGAAACCGCTTCATCCACGTCCGTTGTTGCTTGGCGTAGCGGCGGGTGCGGATCTTGATCGCCTCGGTGGCGTCCTCGATCGAGCGACGCCCGGCGAGCACCTCGGCGAGTTCTCGGTAGCCGACCGCTTCTGCCGGCTGGCGATGGAGCGGGCCCCGAGCGAGGAGCCGCCTGACCTCTTCGAGCCAGCCTGCCTCGAGCATCGCCGCGACCCTGCGGTTGATGCGACCGTTGGCAATGCCGGTCGATCGCTCGAGCCCCACGATCCGCACCCTGGCTGCGAGCGGGGAGTCCTCGCTGCTCCATTGGGTCTGCAGGGCCGAGAGCGGTCGGCCGGTGCTGCGATGCACCTCGACCGCCCTCAGGATCCTGCGACGGTCCGCGGCGTGGATTCGCGCTGCGGACTCGGGATCGACGCGTTGAAGTTCCGCGCGAAGCGCCGTCGTCTCCAGCGACTCGAGGTCTTGACGCAGGCCCGGTTCGCTGGACGGGGCGGTGAAGAGCCCATGCAGCAAGGCCTGCGCGTAGAGGTTGGTGCCACCCACCACGACGGGAGTTCCGCCGCCGGCAGCGATAGCGTCGATGGCGGACTGAGCAGCGGCGAGCCACTCCGCGACGTTGAAGCGAGCCGAGCGATCATGGGGATCGACCAGGTCGATGAGGTGGTGGGGCACCCGAGTCTGCTCGGCCGCGCTCGGCTTGGCGGTCCCGATGTCGAGTCCGCGCCAGATCTGCATCGAATCCGCGGAGACGATCGCCCCACTCCGCAGCGACTCCGCAAGGGTCAACGCCAACTCGCTCTTGCCGCTCGCGGTGCAGCCGAGCACGAGGAGGATCGGGGCGTTGGAGGTGGGCATGCCTGATGCGCCGAGGTGATGGTGCCGCCGCCAACCTCGATCGGCGGCGGGGATGGTGGCGTGAACTCCGATTCGTATCATCTCGCCCCGCCGAGGGGACGTTCGGATCTCCTCCTCGCGGATCGGGAGCACACATCGATGGCCAAGCGTTCAATCGCCTCGCTCGAGGTTGCCGGCAAGCGGGTGCTGGTGCGGGTCGACTTCAACGTGCCGCTCGAGGGCGGCCGCATCACCGACGACCGCCGAATCCGAGCCGCCCTGCCGACCATCCGCTCGGTGGTTTCGAGGGGCGGGCGGGCGGTGCTGATGAGTCACCTCGGAAGGCCCGCAGGCACCGGATTCGAAGCCGAGCACTCGCTCGAGCCGGTGGCCGCGCGATTGGCGGAACTGCTCTCGGAGGAGGCGGCGACCACCGTCGCGTTCCCGAGTCGGGACTGCCTCGACGACACCGCGGCCGCGGCAGTGGCGGCGCTTCGCGACGGCGAGGTGCTGCTGCTTGAGAATCTTCGGTTCCACAAGGGCGAGAAGAAGGGCGATGCGGCCTTCGCAGCGCGGCTTGCGGCCCTCGGTGACGCGTACTGCAACGACGCCTTCGGCACCTGCCACCGCACCGACGCCTCGATGTTCGCGGTGCCGATGGCGATGAAGCCGCGGCCGGCCGTCGCGGGATTCCTACTCGAAGCCGAACTTCGCTACCTGCAGCAGGCGATCACGGCGGCGGAGCATCCCTTCGTGGCGATCCTCGGCGGGGCCAAGGTCTCCGACAAACTCGGTGCGATCCGCAACCTGCTTGGCAAGGTCGACTCGCTGGTGATCGGCGGCGCGATGGCCTACACCCTGCTCGCCGCCCAAGGCGTGGCGGTGGGTGGGAGTCGCACCGAGCCGGCGATGGCAGAGGAGGCCGCCGGAGTGCTGGCCTTGGCCGGGGAGTTGGGCAAGTCGATCCTGCTTCCTGAGGACCACGTCTGCGGCGAGCGCTTCGAGCCGGGGACGCCCACCCGGACGGTGGAGGGCGGAATCCCGGATGGCTGGATGGGGCTCGACATCGGTCCACGGAGCGCCGCCCGCTTCGCGGAGGCGATTCGCGCTGCGAAGACTGTGGTCTGGAATGGTCCCATGGGGGTCTTCGAGATGCCGCCCTTCGATGCCGGAACTCGGGCCGTCGGCGAGGCGGTCGCCGCAGCGACCGCCGCAGGAGGCGTCACCATCGCCGGTGGCGGAGACACCGCGGCGGCGGTCGAGACCTTCGGGCTCGCATCGCGATTGAGCCACGTCTCGACGGGTGGAGGCGCCAGCCTCGAGATGCTCGAAGGACGGCATTTCCAGTCGCTCGACGCCCTCGATGAGGCCGTCGGCACCCCCTGACGGGAGCGGAACCACCCGAGGCTCGAGCGGCGGCGAAATGGCGAGGACGCGAGGCGGAGCGTTCTCGAAGCCATCCGGAGATCCGAAGCCGCCCCCGCGAATCCGGTGATCGAGCGGATCCGTCGGTTGGGACCGGTTCGGTCCGAACCCATCTCGAATCGGTTCCTCAGCCAAACCGGTCGCCCCTGCGAGTCCCGGTGCTACACTCGTTTTTCGTGGGAGAAACCGCCCCCGACCCCTCTCTTCGGAAGGATTCCGCCATGTCCTCGACGCTTGCAGCCCGAATCGCCTGCCTCGTCACCCTTGCCGTCGCCGCTTCCGCCAATGCCCAGGAGAAGCTTCGGGTGGGAGATCCCGCTCCGCCGATCACCGCCGCGGAATGGGTGCAGGGCGACGTGACCGGAATCGAGAGCGGCAAGGTGGCGCTGGTCGAGTTCTGGGCGACCTGGTGCGGACCCTGCAAGAAGTCGATTCCTCACCTCGACGCGCTGCACGAGCGTTATGCGGGCAAAGGCCTCGTGATCATCGGGGTGAGCAATGAGAAGCCCGAGATCGTCAAGCCGTTTGTGAAGGGCCGCGGCAGCGGAATGAGCTATCCGGTCGCGGTCGATCAGAACGACACCACCAGCACTGCGTGGATGAAGGCGGCGGGGCAGAACGGCATTCCCTGCGCCTTCCTCGTGACCCGCGACGGCAAGGTCGCCTGGATCGGTCACCCCGCCGACCCCGCGATGGACGAGGCGATTCCGAAGCTGCTCGCCGGCAAGTTCGATCCGGCGCTCGAGAAGCGAGCGGCTCCGCTGCTCTCCGCGGCCGAACGTGCGGCGAAGCAGCGGAACTACCGCGAGGCCTACGGCCACCTCGACAAGGTGGTCGAGATGGATCCGCGAGTCTTCTCCTCGGCGGTGCTTGCACGCTACGAACTGATGCTCACCGGCGAGAAGAACGTGGAAGCCGCCAACGAGTACCTCGCCGAGAAGATCGAGGGATACGCGGGCGATGCGATCACCCTCGCGGAGATCGCCGACGCACTCGTGAACGACCCCGAACTCAAGCCGCGAAACCTCGAGTTGGCGGCGGCTGCGGCGGAGGGCGTGCGGAACGCGGCGCCCGAACGGGCGGAGTCGCTCGCGGTGGTGGCGATGGTGCAGTACGCCAACGGCGAAGTGGCCGAAGCGATCGAGAATCAGCAGCAGGCATGGATGCTCGCCTCGCCGCTCGAGAAGGCCGAGTACCGCCGCCTGCTCGACATCTACCGCAGCAACGCGTCGCGGCGGCCGGTCACGAGCCGCTGACCGGGGGGGACCGCGGCCGAAATGCCGGAGCCGAATTCATCGCGGCGTGAGTTCTTCACGTCTCCTCCGAGGTCGCCGTTGGTGGCGGCCTCGATCCTGTCGGCGGACTTCGGGCACCTTGCCGACGAGTGTGCCGCGGTGCTCGACGCCGGATCGGACCTGCTGCACATCGACGTCATGGATGGGCACTTCGTCCCCAATCTCTCCATGGGGCCGGCGGTCTGCGCGGCAGTTCGGCGGGCATTCCCGAGCGCATTCCTCGATGTGCACCTCATGGTGACCGACCCGGCGAAGTTCATCGAACCCTTTGCCGAAGCAGGTGCCGACCACCTGACCTTCCACATCGAGGTGGAGCCGCAACCGGAGTCGCTCTGTCGGTCGATTCGCGATCTCGGCTGCTCCGCCGGAGTCGCGATCAATCCCGAGACGCCCATCGAGAAGCTGCGGCCGGCGCTCGACTCTGCGGACCTGCTGCTCGTGATGAGCGTGCATCCGGGCTTCTCGGGACAGAAGTTCCTCGCAGAGGTTCTCCCCAAATGCGCCGCCATCTCGGAGCGGCGATCGCCGAATCAGCGGCTCGAGATCGACGGTGGCGTGACCGCGGCGACCGCGGTGGCCTGCCGGGCGCATGGCGTCGAGGTGCTCGTCACCGCCTCGGCACTCTTCGGATCCGCCGACTACGCCGCCGAGATCGCCGCGATTCGCGGTGAGCCCGTGACCGCTCCAACCGCCTCACCGCCGCGCTGATGTCCCATGTGGGCGTGCTCGCCCCGCTTCGGAGTCTCGCATCGTGGAACCGACCTTGACCGATACCCGCAATGACGCCGCAGCCGTCGAGACGCTTCCTTCCAAGAAGGGTGTCCCGGAGGGACTGTGGATCCGTTGTCCCGGGTGCGGCGAGACCATCTTCCGCAAGAGCTTCGAGGCCAACTTCAAGGTCTGCCCCAAGTGCCGCCATCACGGGCGGCTCTCGGCCCGCGAGCGGGTGGAGCAGTTGGCCGACCCCGGCACCTTCGAGTTGCTCAACGCCGATATGGCCCCGGCGGATCCGTTGCACTTCACAGATCTGGTGCCGTACCGCGTCCGGATCTCGGAGAGCCAGCGGAAGACCGGGCAGAACGACGGCGTGCAGACCGGCTCGGCGTTCATCAAGGGCCGCAAGGTGGTCCTGGCCTGCATGGACTTCACCTTCATGGGCGGATCGATGGGGTCGGTGATCGGCGAGAAGGTGACCCGCGCGATCGAGCTGGCCACCAATCGCGACTGGCCGCTGGTGGTGGTGAGCTGCTCCGGCGGCGCCCGCATGCAGGAGTCGGGCTTCTCGCTGATGCAGATGGCCAAGACGTCCGCGGCGCTGGCCCGCTTCGATGAGGCGGGCGGCCTCTTCATCTCGGTGCTCGCCGATCCCACCACCGGAGGCGTCACCGCGAGTTTCGCGATGCTCGGCGATGTGATTCTCGCCGAGCCGAGGGCCCTGATCGGATTCGCCGGCCCGCGGGTGATCGCGCAGACGATCCGGCAGGAGTTGCCCGCCGGATTCCAGACCTCCGAGTTCCTTCGCGACGCGGGCTTCGTCGATCGCATCGTCGACCGCGCCGACCTTCGCAGCGAGATCAGCCGCCTCATCGACTACGCCGGCAAGTGAGCACGCCCGAGCCGACGATCCGCGACCGCGGTTCGGAATCCGCGAACTTCGGCACCCTGCCGACGGTGGCGCTGCTCGCCCTCGCCGCAGCCTGCCGCTGGTACGCCTTCAATCCGCCTGCCTTCCCGGTGCTGTCGGTCGCATGGCTCGCGCTCGTGACCGTCGCGGCGATTCGGGCCCGATCGCTGCGAACGCTGCTGATCGCCGCGGTCATCGTCGACTTCCTCTGGGGACTCGGCATCGTGCGTTGGATCGCGGATGTCTCCGTGGCTGGATACCCCTTCCTGGCGGGATACCTTTCGCTCTGGGGCGGAGTCTCAATGTGGTTGGTGCGGCGGGGTGCGAGTTCGCCGCGGACATGGCGCATCCCGTTGTGGGTGCAACTTCCGATCATCGTGGTGGCGCTCGACTTCCTCCGCGGCGAGTTCATCCTCGGCGGCTATCCCTGGTACGAGGCTGGGCAGTCGCTCGCGGGCTGGACCACCGTTGCGCAAGCAGCCGACCTGCTCGGGGCGCGAGGGGTCTCGATTCTCGCCGCGGTCCTCGCCGGGGCAGTGGCGGCCTATGCGCAGCCATGGTCCGAGCGAGGGGCTGCGCGGGATCGGCTTGTCGGCCTCGCGGTCGCAGCGGGACTGATGGTCGCCGCGGTCGTCTACGGCGGCTGGAGGCTTCGACAGGCAGAGTCGCTTCCGAGGCTCGGACGGTTCCTCGCCATTCAGACGGCACTGCCGATCGACAACAAGATCGGCTGGTCCTCGCAGCGGCAACTGGAGGACGTGCCGGAGTTCGCGCGACTCACGCTCTCCGCCGTCGAGGCCGCGGGCCCCCCGATCGACCTGATCGCGTGGCCCGAGACCATGCTTCCGGGATTCGGACTCGACCCCGCGACGCTCACCATGCTTGAGGAAGGCGGCTACTTCCCCGGTCGCATCTTCGGGGACATCGCGCACGCCATCGCCCTGAAGTCGGGAGTTCCCTTGCTCGTCGGAAGCCCGGTGTATGTCGGGCTCCGTGAAGCCGACCGGAGTTGGGAGTGGGATGCCCACTACAACAGCGTCTACCTGGTGCCACCGGCCCCGATGGGTCTCGAGGAGCCACCGCGGTACGACAAGCTGGTGCTCACGCCCTTCGGTGAGACCATGCCCGGGATCTCCGCATTCGACTGGCTCGAGCAGGCGCTGCTCGATCTCGGCGCGAACGGCATGACCTTCGACCTATCCGCGGGTGCGGAACCGGTGCGGTTTCGGATCGAGACGGCCTCGGGACCGATTCGCATCGCGACCCCCATCTGCTCCGAAGCCACGGTCTCGTGGCTGTGCCGCTGGCTGGTCTGGCCGGAGGGCACGCGGGCGGCCGATCTGCTGGTCAACGCCAGCAACGATGGGTGGCTCGGCGACGATCAGGCGGCGAGGTGGATGAATCTGCGGATCGCTTCGCTGCGTGCAATCGAGAATCGCACGCCGATGCTCCGCGCCGTGAACACCGGCTACAGCGCCGGCATCGACTCGTGCGGACGGGTGATCTCCGGGATCGGTGGCTCGACGATCCGCGTCGGCACCGCCGCGGGGTGGGTGGTGTCCGAACTGCCGCGGGACGATCGCCGGCCCCTCTTCGCGATGATCGGCGACCGCTGGGCCTGGCTGGCGGTGGTGCTGGTGGCCACGGGGCTGGTCGCGACGCGACGAACCTCGGGAGCCTGATTGAGGCGGGCCGATGGTCGAAGCCGATACCTATCGGATCCGGGCCTGTCCGCACCGACCGCGAGAGCACCCATGAGCCGATCTTCCGTCATCGTTCGTCGAAGCCTCGTCACGGCCCCGCTGGCCGGACTTGTTTTCCTCGCTGCCGCGGGGTGCTCGTCGGGCGGAAACTCCGCCCCCGCCCGCGGCTCGCGGGCAAGCGAGAGCGGTGAGTTCGACCCGGGAGCGGGCGAGTGGGGGCGACGCGCGCCGAGCCGATCACGCCAAGCCGAAGTCGCCGCCTCACCGATGGTCGAAGAGGCCGCGGTGGCGAGCGTGATCGGAACCGACGCCGACGGCGCGGTGGCCGCGGAGCGCGAGGACGACGATCTCTTCGCAGGCCTGCTCGCGGGCGAGTCCACGTCGAACTCGACCGAATCGGAAGCCGCGGGAAGGGAGACGGCATCGACCTCGTCCGCGGCGGCGGCCGCCGTTGCCGCCTCGAATCGAGAGTCCGGTTCGAACACAGCTTCTCCGGCAGCGACGCGAACCGCTTCACCGGCCGCCGCCGCAGTGGTCGTCGCCGCCGGGGCAAGTCCGGAGCCGGAAGTCGAGGAATCTCCAGCCCCGGTCACGGCGCCGCGTCCAGCAGCAGCAGTGGTCGCGGTGGTCGCGGTCGCCGAGGAGCCAGCAGTCGAGGAATCTCCAGCCCCTGTCACGTCGCCGCCTCCAGCGGCAGCAGTGGCCGCGGTGGTCGCGGTCGCAGAGGAGCCGGTAGTCGAGGAAGCTCCAGCACCTGTCACGTCGCCGCCTCCAGCGGCAGCAGTGGTCGCGGTGGTCGCGGTCGCAGAGGAGCCTGCAGCTGAGGAGGCGGCCGAGTTGGAGACCGCCTCGCGTCCTTCGGAATCCGCGCCGACCCAACCGGCAGCTACCGCGGTTCGCGATGTCGATCGCGGCGATGACCGGATCGCCATCGAGCGGCAGGGGGGCGGCGTGATCGACCAGAACCTCGGTCCGCTCGGAATGTCGCTCGAGACTCTTCGCCGCGGAGTCCGCAGTTCGGATCCCGCGGTGCGAGCCAATGCCATCGAGGGACTGCTCGCGGCGCCCGGTGTGCTCGATGAAGTCGTGCTGCCGGGACTCGTGGATGGCAATCGCGGCGTGCGCTTCGTGGCCGCCATGTGCATCGGGCGGGCCGAACTCGATGACTACGCCCACCTCGTGCAGCCGCTCTTGCGTGACGAGTCGCCCTCGGTGCAGGCGGCGGCGATCTACGCCCTGCGCCGCTGCGGCAAGAAGACCGACCCCACGCCGCTTGCCGCCATGATCCACAGCGACGATCCCGAGGTCCGCTCCAACGCGTTCATCGTGCTGGGGGAACTCGGGGATCGATCGGCGGCTCCGATGATTCGTCAGTCCTTGGGCAGCGGCATGCGGCGGGTCCATCCGATCCGGGTCCGGATCGTGGAACTGCAGGGTGCCGAAGCGCTCGCGAGGCTGGGAAGCGACGAGGACCTTGACGCCATTCGGGCGGCGCTCTTCGCCCCGGTCGAGCAAGGGGAATTGACCATTCTGGCCTGCCAGATTCTCGCTCGAATCCAGGACCACTCGAGCAGTTCCATGCTTGAGCGGCTGGTTCAGGCGGGTGGCGACTCGGCGCGGCCGCCGGAGATCCGTCTCGCCGCAGCCCAGGCGCTGGCAGAGTTGAAGGCTCCCACCCAGCTCGACCTCTCCGCCATCGCCTCTCAGGCGGCCACCGCATCCGATCCGCTGCTGCGGATGCAGGCGACTGCGGTGCTGGGACAGTTGGGGACCCCGGCGGCCCAATCGCTCCTCGCCGCCATGCTCTCCGATCCGGCGGAGGCGGTGCGTGTCTCGGCGGCCGGCAACCTGCTGCGGGCGACCCGCGCGACCGCCGCCGCGAGCACGGACGGCTCGCTCCGTTGACACTGTTCCCGCACCCGATTACAACCACTCAATTGCCCGTCGGCGGGCCACTCGTCCGAGCGGATCGGTCGGGTTCCCGCTGACGCGACGCCTCGGCGTCGCGCGTTCCTCCGTCGGCCGCGACTGATCCTCGCGATCAGCAATAGGGAAGCCTCCGTGCACATCCTGACCAAGATCCTGACTGTCGTCGTGACGCTGCTGGTGGTGATGCTCGTCCCCCTGGTGATGGTGAACGCCACCAACGAGTCGTCCTTCAAGTCTCGATTTGAAGCAGCGGATGCGGCGGCGAAGGTGGCCTCGGAGAGTCTTCGAAACTTCCAGCTCGCTCGGGTAGCCGGCGAAGCCGCGCTCAATGCCCAGATCCAGGCGCTCGAGGCCGCGGGCAGCCAAGTGCGGAGCGATCTCGAGACCCGGAACGCAGAGGTCCGTCGCCTGCAGGGCGAGTTGACCCGCTCCACCGCGATGATGGCCGACATGCAGGCGAGCCTCGCACAGATTCGCCAGACCGGCGAAGCCAACTCCAACCTCACCAAGATGCTTCTCGCCGAAGCCTCCGATCTCCGCGGTCGCGAGGCGGACTTGAGCAAGCAGAACGTCGAGTTGCAGCAGAAGGTCTCCGACCTGCAGGACTCCGAGAGCGTGCTGCAGGCGGCCAACTACGCCCTTCAGGAGCAACTGAAGGATGCCCAGCAGCAGCGCGATCGAGACGCCGCAACCATCGCTCGATACGAGGCCACGGTCGGTTCGATCCACACCGTGTCCGCGGGCGAGGTTCGACGTGTCGCCGACCGAAGCCTCCGGGCCAAGGTCATCAAGGTCGTCGACGACCCGGCCGGCCGACTCGCAACCATCGATGCCGGTGAGCGCGACGGCGTGCAGTCGGGCTGGGTGCTGACCCTCTCCGACGGATCGAACTACGTCGCCAACCTCCGAATCATCGAGGTGGACGTGAACCGGGCGGTGGGCGTGATCGAGCTCGAGGATGTGGCGGCCCGAGGAGCCGTCGCGGCCGGACAGACCGCGACCGCCCGACCCGGCGAGTGAGACCCTGATGGACCTGAGATTGGCCGCGATCCGCCCGCGAGGGGCAGGACGCGAGCACGGAGTGCAGCGATGGCGTTGAAGAGCAAGGGTTCGAACCGTGGTTCCGGGGGTGATCTCAACATTTACACCGCGCTGCTCGGCGCCGCGTCACTGGCCTTGCTGGTCGCGGTGATCTGGGTCGCCATGGCGAATATGGAGCAGAGTTCGGCGGGTGGCATGGGCGGCTCGATGTTCGATCTGGTCTCCTCCCGCTGATCGGCCGAGGGGGTCCTCTCCGGGGATCGCTGTATCATCTCGTCCCGCCGGCGACCGCGACTCCGTCCGTGTCGCGTTCGACGCCGGTGTTCTTTCCCGCAGCCATGGAGCACCGACGTTGATCCTCGGTTCGATGATGGGGTGGTTCCGCGTCGACATGGGTATCGACCTCGGGACTTGCAACACCCTCGTCTGCGTGCGTGGTGAAGGCATCGTCCTCGACGAGCCTTCGGTGGTCGCAGTCCGCAAGGGCACCAATCAGGTCCTCAACGGCGGCACCGCAGTCGGCGTCGCCGCCAAGGCCATGCTCGGAAAGACGCCGGGGTCGATCAGCGCCATCCGGCCGCTCAAGGACGGGGTGATCAGCGACTTCCAGATCACCGAGGCGATGCTCAGCTACTTCATCCGCAAGGTGAACGGCCGCCGTTGGCTCCTCGGTCCACGGGTGGTGATCGCGGTTCCCTCGGGCATCACCGCAGTGGAGAAGCGGGCGGTGATCGACTCGGCGGAGCGAGCTGGCGCAAGTCGCGTGTTCCTCGTCGAGGAGCCGATGGCGGCGGGTATCGGCGCAGGACTTCCCATCGCGGAGCCGCGGGCGAGCATGATCGTCGACATCGGAGGCGGCACCACCGAGGTGGCGATCATGAGCCTCGCCGACATCGCCAATTGCCAGTCGGTGCGGGTGGCCGGCGACGACTTCGACGAGGCCATCATCAACCATATGAAGCGGACCTACTCGCTCACCATCGGGGAGCAGACCGCGGAACGAATCAAGATCGAGATCGGCTCCGCAGCTCCGACCGGCGAGGAGTCGACCATGGAGGTCAAGGGCCGCGACATGGTCACCGGCCTTCCGAGGATGACCGTGGTGACGAGCGAGGAGATTCGCGAGGCTCTCCGCGAACCGCTGAACTCGATCATCGATGCGGTGATCAAGACCCTCGAGACCGCCGAGCCCGAGTTGTCGGCCGATCTGGTCGAGACCGGCATCACCCTCGCGGGCGGCGGAGCGCTCTTGCGGGGCATCGATCGCGTCATTGCGAGCGCCACCGGTCTCGATGTCGCGATCGCCGAAGATCCGCTCACCTGCGTGGCCCGCGGCACCAGCATCTATCTCGAGAACCTCGAGCAGTATCAGTCGACGCTCGAGTCAGACCGCGACGACTTCTGATTCCGCGTGGAGATCCCGGAGGCGCGATGGCCTTCACCGGACGGAGCCGGACGCCGCTCATTCCCGCGATCGCGGTGGCGGTGATGGCGTTGCTGCCGCCCGCCTGGCTGGGATGGGCCGGCGAGGTCGGAGCGGTGCTCTGGATTCCGCTGCAGCCGGCGGCGCACGCACTGACGGAGATGCGGCTCTGGCTTCGACCTCCCGACCGCGATCGAACCGAGGGCCTCGGCGACGGGCCGCGGGACGAGGTCGACGGATTGCGAGCGGTTGTGGCGAGATTGCGGCTCGAGCTCGAGCAGGCGAAGGCCGAGATCGCGGCGCTCGAGGGGGCCGCTCGCCCCGAAGTCGCCCCGGCGCCTCCGCTCGCGGCGGCGGTGGTCACGGTGGACCGCTCGCGGATCTTCCGAATCAACCGTGGAAGCCGCCACGGTGTGGCGCCCGGCGATGTGGTCGTCGAAGGCGGAGGCACGCTCGCTGGCCGAGTTGCAGAGCCCGTCGGAGCCGCTTGGGCCGATGTGATTCCGCCCGAGCGAGGTGGCTCGGTGCGGGCGCGTCTCTTCGACGCGTCCGGCACCGTCGGCGAATTGCTGCTGATCGAACCCGGTTCCGAAGGATGGCAGGGCGAAGTCGATGCCGGACCGCCGCGGACCGGATCGCGGGTCAGGCTCGATGATCCGAGTTGGCCCGCCGCGGCGCAGGGGCTTCTTCTCGGCAGCGTCGAAGGCGAGAACCCTGTCGAGCAGCGGCCGTTGCGCACTCGTCTGGCCATCGCCTCGCCGCTTGGAGTCGACCGCGGCGGAACCGTGCTGGTGTGGAGGTGCGGGGTGCCGACGGCGACCGAACCGGAGGCTCCGCGATGAACTGGCCGCTCTTTGCCGGTCTTGCGGTCGCGTTCACCGTGCTCGATGCGAGTTTCATGCAGGTCTTTCGCGTCGGCGCCGCGTGGCCGTCGTTGACCCCTGCGCTGGTCGCCTTCGTGGCCATGTGGGCACCGCGTTCGACGGTGCTCTGGGCGGCGCTGCTGGCAGGATTGCTGGGCGATCTGGCCACCCCGATCCCCGCCTCCGATCTGAGCGTCATTCGTGTCCCCGGTCCGCAGGCGCTCGGCTGGATGTTCGGCGCCGCCGCCATTCTCGCGATGCGACGCTCGTTGCTCCGCGGACATCCGGCGGCGGTCGCGACCTCGACGCTCGCGCTCTTGCTGCTCGCGGCGCTCGTGTGGGGCGCGATCTGGTCGGCCCGCGGACTTTGGCCCGAGACCGAGATGCCGTGGCCGCCCGGAGGCGGCCTGCTGGCATTACGCACCCGCGCCCTCGATGCGGGAGCGAGCGCCATCGCAGCATTGCCGCTCGCATGGCTGCTCGCGAGGATTCGACCCTGGTGGGGTTTCCCTGGACCAGTCTGGGCCCTGCCCGGTAGTGGTCGCCGCCCCTGAGCGTTCCGCACGGGGCGGTACAGTCCACGCATGCGGCACTGGATCCTCTTCGACGATGGAGGCGGTCGATTCGGACCGCTGACCGACCTGAGGCCGTTCGCGGATCTCCGAACTGCTGCATGCACTCCCGGGGAGCGGCTGGCCCTGCGGCTCGGTGCGCCACGTGCGACGATCGTTCCCGAGCCGATGCGCGAGCTCGCTCGCGAGCGTGGCGTGCCGGGAATCGACGCGGCGTGCGAGGGTGATCGCATCGAGGTCTGGAGCGCGAGGCTGCGCTCGGTTGAGGATCTCCTCGCCGAGCCGCCAGAACCCGGTTCGGCGTGGGTCTCGGCCAAGGGTGACCTGCTTGCGGCCTCGGTCGATGCCGCTGCCGCGACGACGTTGGCTTCCTCGGGCTCGCTTCCCGCTGCGGTGCGCCGCGTCGAGCGCAACGATCTTCGCCAGCACGAGCGGCCGTGGGACCTGCTCGACGACCTCGACGCGAGCCTCCGCCGCGATCTCGAGGCGAAGTTCGCAGCCCTCGCTGCCTCCGGCGAGAAGTCCCTCGAGGTTGCCGGCATCGTGGTTGGCGATGCGCCGGTCTTCGTTCACTCCACCGCCTCGATCGGTCGGGGGGTGGTGCTCGATGCGACGGGCGGGCCGATCCTCATCGAGGCCGGAGCGAAGATCGGGCACGCCGCCATCCTGATCGGGCCGCTCTGGATCGGCGCGGGCAGCGTCGTGATCGACCGGGCCCACCTCAAGGCCTCGACCGCCATCGGGCCGGTCTGCAAGGTGGGCGGCGAGATCGGCAGCACCGTGTTTCAGGGCCATGCCAACAAGACCCACGATGGGCATCTCGGCGATGCCTGGGTCGGCGAGTGGGCGAACTTCGGGGCCGCGACCGTGAACTCGAACCTGCTCAACACCTACGGCGAGGTCTCGATGCGGATCGCGCCGGACGGCCCCTCCGAACGCACCGGCCGCAGTGCGATGGGCTGCCTCGTCGGCGACCACGTGAAGTTCGCCATCGGGACCCGCATCACCACCGGATCGTGCTTTGGGACCGGCAGCATGGTCGCGGTCGCGGATCCGCCGCGATCAGTCGGCCGATTCCGCTGGCTCACCGATCGCGGGGAAGCTCACTACCGGCTCGATCGCTTCCTCGAGGTCGCGCAGACCGTCACCGCTCGGCGAGGGGTTCGGCTCGGCGCGGCGGCGCTGGCGCGGATCGCTTCCCTGCATGCCGAGGCTTCGCAGGGCTGAGCCATGTCCTCGACGCTCTACCTCGTCGACGGATACGCCCAGTTCCATCGCGCCTACCACGCGATTCGCGGCCCCATGCACAGCCCGTTGACCGGCGAGCCCACCAACATGGTGTTCGGCTTCACCGCGATGCTGCTCAAGTTGCTGCGCGAACAGCGTCCCGATCACCTCGTCGTGGTCATCGACGCGAGCGGAGATCGCGGGACCTTTCGATCCGAGCTCTTTCCCGACTACAAGGCGCACCGACCTCCGTTGCCCGAGGACTTTCAGCCGCAGGTTGCGAGGTGCCTCGAACTGGTCGGCGACCTCGGCATTCCCGTGGTTGCGGTGGAGGGAGTCGAGGCTGACGACGCCATCGCGAGCCTGGTGGCTCGGTGGCGGCGCGAGGAACCTTCGCTTTCGATTCGCATCGTCAGCCGAGACAAGGACCTTTCGCAGCTCATCGACGAGCGCACGGCGCTCTTCGATCCGCAGAAGAACGAGTTCGTCGAGCTCGAGCGGATCTTCGGTCGGCCCGGGCTGGAGCCGCGGCAGGTTCCGGACGTGCTCGCGCTCATGGGAGATCCGGTCGACAACGTTCCCGGGGTCAAGGGCGTGGGGCCCAAGACCGCTGCGGAACTGATCCTCAAGTACGACGGACTCGACCAGCTGGTGGCCCATGTGGACGAGATTCCAGGCAAGCGCGGCGAGGCGATTCGCGAGGCCCTGCCGCAGCTCGACCTGAGCCGCCGGCTGGTGACGCTCAAGCGCGATCTCGAGATCGATCTGCCGCTGGAACGGACTCGCAACGAGGCCTCCGCGGCCGATCCCGCGCGGGCCGACGAGTTGCTGCGAACCCTCGGGTTCCACCGCCTGCGCGAGGAGTGCCGCGCGCTGCTCGGATCGACCTCGGTGTCGCCACCCGAAGGAACGCCCTCGCAGCCGCCGTCGCCGAAGGCGAGCGGGGGACAGGAACTGCTGTTCGGTGAGGCGGCAGCGGCCGAAGTCGATGCCGCGGAGGAGGAGCCCTGCTTCGAGGCTCCCTTCGAGATCGTCGACGAACCGGCGATGCTCGCGGCGCTGGTCGATCGTCTGCGGCACGCCTCCCGAGAAGGTCTCCCCGTGGCGATCGACGTCGAGACCACCGGCCTCGATGCCCGGTCGGCAGACCTCTGCGGCATTGCGGTTGCGTTCGATGGCGAGCGCGGGAGCTACCTGCCGCTGCGGGCGCCGCAGGGAGTCAAGGTCCTCGATCCGGCAGCCACGGCGGAGCAACTCGCGCCATGGCTCGGCGATGGGGCGACCACGCTGCTCGGCCACAACCTCAAGTTCGATCTGGTGGTGCTGCGGAGCTTCGGCCTGCCGACCCGGGCAGCGCTGATCGACACCATGATCGAGAGCCATCTCGCCGATCCCGGCGACAGCGGACATGGGCTCAAGGAGGTGGCGGAACGCACGCTCGGGGTCAGGCCACGTCGGATCGAGTCGCTCATCGGCAGCGGCCGCGAGCAGCAGACCTTCGACCGGGTGGCGATCGAGGCCGCGGCCCCGTATGCGGTGCAGGACGTGGTGCTCGCGTGGCGGCTGCACGAGCGGCTTGCGGCGAAGCTCGAGTCCTCGGGACTCGCGGGCCTCTGCCGCGACGTCGAGTTTCCGTTGGTGGGCGTGCTCGCGGACATGGAGTACGCGGGGGTGCGGGTCGACCCCGACGAACTCGATCGCCAACGCGCGGTGCTCGAGGTCGAGCAGACCCGGTTGCGACAGGAGATCCTCGACGCCTCGCCGACGCCGTTCAACCCCGACTCCCCCAAGCAACTCGCGGCGGTGCTGTTCTCGCCGGTGCACGGAGAGCCGCCGGGTCTCGGGCTCCGGCCGATCCGGCGCGGGAAGACCGGTCCCTCCACCGACTCCGAGACGCTCGAGCGACTCGCGGCCGACCCGGAGATCGAGAGTCCGCTGCCGCAACTGATCCTCGAGCACCGCAGTCTCGCCAAGCTCGTGGGCACCTACCTCGTCTCGCTCAAGGCGCAGATCAACCCTCGCACCGGCCGCATTCACGCTTCGTTCCATCAGGCGGCCACCGCGACCGGCCGACTCAGCTCCTCCGATCCCAACCTGCAGAACATTCCGATCCGCACCGCCCGCGGTCGCGAGATCCGCAAGGCGTTCAAGGCGGCCGAGGGTCACCAGCTGCTCGCGGCCGACTACTCGCAGATCGAGCTTCGAATGCTCGCCCATCTGAGCGGCGATCCCGGCTTGCTCGAGGCGTTCCAGGCCGATCGCGACATCCACGTCGCGGTGGCAGCCGAGGTCTTCGGCGTCGCTCCGGAGGCGGTGACGACGGAGATGCGGAGCACCGCCAAGATGGTGAACTTCGGCATCGTCTACGGGATCACCGCCAGCGGACTCGCCCGCCGACTCGGACCAGGCACCAGCCGCGAACGAGCGGCGCAGATCATCGCGACCTACAAGGCGCGGTTCGCAGGCATCGAGGCCTTCCTCGATCGCTGCGTGCAGCAGGCTCGCACCGAGGGAGCGGTGGCGACGATCCTCGGGAGGCGGCGGCCGATTCCCCAGATCGCCTCGCGGAATCCTGCGGAGCGAGCCTTCGGCGAACGGGCCGCGATCAACACCGTGGTGCAGGGATCCGCGGCCGACCTGATCAAGGTGGCGATGGTGAGACTCTCGAGACGGCTCGAGTCAGAGTGCCCCGAGGCCCGGCTGATCCTGCAGATCCACGACGAGTTGGTCATCGAGGTGCCGGACCGCCGCCTCGAGATCGCCACCGGAATCCTCGTCGAGTCGATGGAGCAGGCGATGGAACTCGCGGTCCCGCTTCGGGTCGACTTCTCCGCGGCCGCCAATTGGTTCGATGCCACCTGAGCGGAGACCCGATCGCCGTGGTTTCCTTGACCGGCGAAGGGGCGTTGCTACATTACTCCGCTTCGAAAGGGGCGGTAGCTCAATTGGTTAGAGTACCGGCCTGTCACGCCGGTGGTTGCGGGTTCGAGTCCCGTCCGCCTCGCTTCCCGATCGAACGACACGCCGCCGATCTCGGCGGCGTGTGGCATTTGCGAGGGAAGGTGCCGGCGTCGGCAGTCCGCCCGCGTCTCACGCGGGCGCTCGTTGCGGCTTCCACTTGATGTTGCATCCGAGGCTCGGGATCTGCTCGGCGGCGGGAGACCTTCCTGCCGCAAGCGCCGCCAGTGCGGCGCGGAGATCCCGGCCGTCGCTGACGATTCCGTTGCCCGGGCGACTCTCGTCGAGTTGGCCTCGATAGGCCAGTCGGCCCCGTGCATCGAAGAGGAAGAAGTCGGGCGTGCACGCGGCCTGATGTGCGGCGGCGACCTCCTGGGTCTCGTCGACGAGGTACGGGAACTTCCAGTTCCAGCCCGCCGCGCAGTCGCCCATGCGATCGGGAGCGTCCTCGGGATGGCTCAGGAAGTCGTTGCTCATGATGCCCACGACTCCGAATCCGGCCCCTTGGGCCTCCTCGGCCACCGAGGCGATGGTGTCGGCCACGTGGTGCACGAAGGGGCAGTGGTTGCACAGGAACATCACCAGGGTCCCTCGCGGGCCACGGCACCCTTCGCTGGTGACGGTCCGTCCGGTGGGGTCGGGCAGGGTGAAGGCGGGCTGTGGCGTCCCAAGCGGGACCATGGTGGAGGGGGTGCGTGGCATGAGAACTCTGCGTTGGTGAATCACGGATTCGGGGCTGTGGACCCGATAGTGCGACGAGCGTCCGGATGACGCAAGCGGCACGGCGATGGGCATGCTCAGATCCCCGAGATCCTCCTTCGACGAAGACTGGGATGACGAGGACTCCGAAGACGATCCCGAGGCCCCGAGCGACGAGGATCTCGAGCGATTCGGCTCCGACACCATCCGGTGCCCGGCGTGCCGGGCGGAGATCCACGACGAGTCCGTCGCCTGCCCTCGCTGCGGGCACTGGATCGAGGACGAGCCGCCCCGATCCCCGGGGGGGGCGATGGCCCGCTGGCTGGTCGTGCTGGTCGTTCTTGCACTCTCGGGAGCGGCTGGCGTCCTGCTTTGGTTGTTCCGATAGGTGACCAGGGTCCGCCAATCCGAGCATGGCTCGGCGGCTGGCCCGCTTCATGAGGTAGATTCCCCACTGCCATGAGTCGACTACCAAGCTTCGGAGCCAAGGAGCGGGTCCGCGTCGTCGTCGCCGACGACCACCCGCTGATTCTCGAGGCGATCTCCGCGATCATCGCCGAGCAGCCCGACTTCGAGATCGTGGGAACTGCCGAGGAGGCAGGGCGAGCGGTCGACATCGTCGCCAAGGCGAAGCCTCGGATCGTGGTGATGGACATCCTGATGCCGGGTGTCGATGCCTTTCAGGCCGTCGACGAGATGCGGCGCCTGAGTCCCGGGACCGACGTCATCTTCCTGAGCGGCGCCGCGCACGATGCGATGGTTGAGCAGGCGCGGATGAGCGGGAGCATCGCGTTCGTCAGCAAGGCCGACGGCACCGCCTGCGTCATCGACGCCATCCGTGCCGCCCTCGAAGGTGAGCAGTACTTCTCGCCCTCGCTGCGGGACCGGGTTCGCGGCGGCCTGTCGAGCCCGCTGCGGGTGCTGACCGGACGCGAACTCGAGGTGTTGCGCTACATCGCCCGCGGATTCTCCAAGAAGGAGATCGGGGGACTGATGCACCTCTCCGTGAAGACGGTCGATCGACACGCCACCAGCCTCATGGCCAAGCTCGACATCCATGATCGAGTCGAACTGGCACGGTTCGCGATCCGCGAAGGTCTGGTCTCTTCGGAAACCTGACCGAGCAGGCTTCGGGGCAGGGTCGGCGGGGACGAACGTCTTGGTGCCTCGACGAACCGGCGACGGTCGCTCGTGCCGGAGACGGCAACTCGCATCGAAGGCCCGATCCGTGCTGCGGCAACTCGATCAGGCGTCGCGGATCGTCTCGGAGAGCTCGGCGAGCAAGGTCGCGCTCCCTGACGGATCGGCCGATCGGGCCGAGGCCACGAGCCGAAGCAGTCGCTCGCGAAGCGCTTCGGAGATCTCCCGAGTCGCGGCCTCCTGAGTGCGGCTGCCGCGGCGACCCTTGCGAGGCCCTCGTCCCCGGGAGGGCACCTCATGCTTCTTGAGATACTTCTGAATGGTGACCGAGGTGGCGCCGAGTTCACGGGCGATCTCGGCAATGGTCATGCCGCGTTCAACGTAGAGCCGCGTGAGAAGCTCTCGGTCGTCGTAGTTGCGTGTGGATGGTGCCATGGGGCGAAACGCGAGGACTCGATCGGGGGTGGGGCGTTGCGCAGTGCTCATGTGGGGGCGCAGGGGGGAGGGGACAAGAAGTGGGACCGCGAACCCACCGGTGGGGTCGGTACGCAGCCTCCACCGCACCCGATCCCAGGAATTCGCAGTTCCGCGCTGCTCCCGGGGACGACCCTCTCGGACGGCGACACCCCGATCGACCGAACCCGCGGGACCAGCCGGATGGGCATGCCTTCGCTCGGACTCGAACCGAGAACCCGCTGATTAAGAGTCAGCTGCTCTACCAATTGAGCTACGAAGGCGAAGCCGCGGACTGTATCGGCGAGGGCGGGAATTGCAAGCGTTGGCGTCATGCCGCCCTCGCTCACGACTGCTTGCCGTGGCACTGCTTGAACTTCTTGCCGGATCCGCAGGGGCAGGGCTCGTTGCGCCCGACCACTGCAGCAGCGGGGCCGGCGACCTGCGGTGCCGCGGGACGCGGCGCCGACGGTCGCAGCGCGGTGGCGGGCGATCGACGCGGCGCCGGTGCCGGCGTTGCTGCGGTCGCGGCGGGCGCCGGACTCGGAGGCGTCGGCGCCGATGGCGACGGACTCGTCGAGTCGCCGGCGGCGGCCGGCGCGGCCTCCGCCTTCGGAGCCGGAGGCAACTGCACCGCGAAGCGGCCCTTGAAGATCACATCGGTGCACTTGTCCCGCACCGACTCCTGCATGCGATTGAACTGAGCCGCGGACTCGCGCTTGAACTCGATGCGCGGATCCCGTTGGCTGAAGGCTCTGAACCCGATCGCGTCGCGGATCTGGTCCATCTGGTGGAGGTGGTCCTTCCAGGCCTCGTCGAGCACGCGGAGCAGGATCCAACGCTCGAACTGACCGACCTCGGCACGCAGCAGTTCGCGAATCCGATCGGGCACGAAGGCCGCCGCATCCGCGTCGAGCCGCGCGGTTTCCTCCGGCGTCAGGCGGACCATCGCTTCGCGCTCGAACCAGGCGGCGATGGCCTCGGTGGAGCCCGCCGCGAGGGCCTTGGCGGCGCGGCGGGCGACCTTCCCGTCGTCCCAGGTCGCCGCCTCCTCGAGGAGCACCCGGCGAAGCTCCACGGGATTCGAGCTCGGCAGCGTCTGCGGTGTCCACTCGAGTTCGTAGCGGGCCTTCACCCACGCGCAGAACTGCGTGAGCGCCGCCGCGGCGTCCCGGGGCATCATCGCGGCGGTCATCTCCAGCGAGAAGTCGACCGGATAGGTGCGCTCCCGATCCGCGTAGGCGCGGTGCACGATCTCCATCATGGCGGCGGTGGCGGTCTCGACATCGCCCTCGGCAGGCAAGGCATCGGCCGGCAGCTCCCTTCCGAGCTTTCGGCCAAGCCATTGGGCGAGCTCACGACGGCCAAGCATGCCGTCGAGCATCGCTTCCGCCGGCGCGAGGTCGACCGCGAGCAGACGCGCCTCCACAAGCCGTTCCAGTTCTCGCAGCGTCTCGATTCGCCCCAACTCGGCGAGACGAGCGCCGTCGACCTCCACCTTGAGATGGGTGGTCGCCCACGCGGCGAGTCCGTTCCAGTCCCGATCGGACTCCTCGGCCTCGTCGTGCACGTACTCGCCCGCGGTGATGCGGATGAGCTCGGCGGTCTCGCCGAGCACATCGTCGCGAATCACCTTGGCGAGATCCTCCTGATCCTTGCCGACGAGGCGGTCGGGATCGATCGCGACGTCGAGGTGTTCGCGAACCCACTCCGCGATGCACTTGGCGGCGTGGTCGCGGGCGAGGAACCGGGCGGCCGCATCGGCGATCGAGGCCTCGATGTACTGGAACACCAGTTCGCGGATTCCACGCCCCTCCAGCACCCGCTGACGGGTGCCGTAGAAGCTCCGACGCTGATGCTCCATGGGCTCGTCGTACTCGAGGATGTTCTTGCGGATCTGGAAGTTCCGCTCCTCGACCTTGCGCTGGGCGCGGGCGATCTGACGGGAGACCATCGGATTCTCGATGGCGTCGCCCTCCTTCATGCCCAGGCGACTGAGCAGCGCGAGGGTCTTCGGCCCCGCGAAGAGCTTCATGAGCTCGTCCTCGAGGCTCAGGAAGAAGCGGCTGGAGCCGCGGTCGCCCTGGCGGCCCGATCGCCCGCGGAGCTGGTTGTCGATGCGGCGGCTCTCATGCCGCTCGGTCCCCACGATGTGCAGCCCGCCGAGGTCCTCGACGTCGCGGAACATCCGCAGCCGATGCAGGCGGCAGAGGCCTCCGGAGTCGAGCTTCTCCGCGAGGGCGTCGGCGTCGAGGTTCGCGGTCTGCTCGAGCGGCACCTCGTGGTGGACTCGCAGCAGGTGCCGCAGCAGCTCCTTGCGGACCGCTCCGGCGTCGAGCGCGGCGAGATCGGACTTGGAGAGGCCACCGAAGCGGGCGAGTTGATGCCGCTGGCAGGCCTCGATGATGCGCTCGTCGTCGGCCGAGGGATCGACGTCGCTCGGGCAGAGGTCGCGACGCTTCCAATGCTCGACGAGCTCGGCGCGGCTGAAGCGGCCGAGCTTGATGTCGGTGCCGCGGCCGGCCATGTTGGTGGCGATCATCACCGCCCCGAGCCGCCCGGCGCCGAGGACGATCTCCGCTTCGCGCTCGTGCTGCTTGGCGTTGAGCACCTCGTGGCGTATCTGGTGCCGCTTGCCGAGCATCTCGCTGAGCTGCTCGGACTTCTCCACGCTGGTGGTCCCGACCAGGACCGGCTGACCGAGATCGTGGCAGGCCTTGATCTCGTCGACGATCGCCGACCACTTGTCCTTCAGCGAGAGGAACACGAGATCCTGGCGATCGTCGCGGATCACCGGTTCGTTGGTGGGGATCGAGATGACGTCGAGCTTGTAGATCTCGTGGAACTCGGTCGCTTCGGTGTCCGCGGTGCCGGTCATGCCCGCGAGCCGCGAATGCATCTTGAAGAAGTTCTGCACGGTGATGGTGGCCATGGTCTGGGTCTCTTCCTTGATGCGGACCCCTTCCTTGGCCTCGACCGCCTGGTGCAGTCCGTCCGACCACTGCCGGCCGGGCATCTTTCGACCGGTGTTCTGGTCGACGATGACCACGCCCATCTCGTTCATGTGATCGATGGCCACGACGTAGTCGCGATCACGCTGGTACACCGCGTGGGCGCGGATCGACTGCTCGAGCAGGTGCGGCATGTCGATGTTGTCGCCGACGTAGAAGCTGCCGATCGCGGCCTGCCGCTGCGCCTCCTCGACGCCATCGTGGGTCAGGGTGGCCCGCTTCTTGTCGAGCTCCACCTCGTAGTACTGGGTGTGGCGGTCTCGCGCCGACTCCAACGCCGGGAGCTCGCGGCGAAGCTCCGAGAGCCGCTCCTTCATCGCGGGAATCGAAGCCCGGTCGCGGGTGCTGCGAATGTCGCCCTCGAGCCCGGCGAGTTCGACCTTGGCGTGCGCAACCTTGTCGTCCGCCTCGTTCCACGCGGCCTGCTTCGACACCAGATGGCGGGCGAGCCGGTCCGCAAGCTCGTAGCGCGGGCGATGGTCGTGGGCCGGCCCGGAGATGATCAGCGGCGTGCGGGCCTCGTCGATCAGGATCGAGTCGACCTCGTCGACGATGGCGAAGTCGTGCCGCTTCTGGAACTGCTCCTCGCGCCGCATCTTCATGTTGTCGCGCAGGAAGTCGAACCCGAACTCCGAAGTCGTCCCGTAGAGCAGGTCGCAGGAGTAGGCGATGGCCTTCTGATCCGGCGGCTGCATGTGGAAGGGGTGGATCGCGCCGACGCTGAGTCCGAGGGCGCGGAAGAACGGGAATGTCCAGTCGCGGTCGCGCTGGACCAGATAGTCGTTCACGGTGACGACGTGGACCTTCAGCCCTTCCAGCACCGCGAGGTAGGCGGCGAGGGGCGCCACAATGGTCTTGCCCTCGCCGGTCTTCATCTCGGCGATGCGGCCCTCACTGAGCACGATGGCCCCGACGATCTGCACGTCGAACGGACGGGCGCGGAACGGCGGCCGTGACACCGGGTGCAGCTCACGCACCGCGTCGTAGAGCCGGTTGGGGATGTCCACGACCTTCCAGGCCGGGACCGGTCCGGAACATCCTCGAAGGTCGCCCTCCGGCGCTTCGTCGGGCTTGGCCGCGACCTCGGCCCGCAGCGACTCGAGCATGGCCCGCGCGTCCTCGGGAAGCCGCGAGATCTCGAGGCCTCGGGTCGGCGCCGGCGTGCCGTCGGCGGAGACCAACTCCTTCGAATCGCCGCCGCCGAGCTCGATGGCCGGATCGAGCATGTTGCGCAGCCCGACGGCGCGATCCATGGCTTCCCGCGCCACCGCGAAGATCTCCGGCCGCAGATCGATCGCCCGCTCGCCCGCGGCGAGGCGTCGGCGGAACTCGTCGCTCTTGCCGCGCAGCTCCGCGTCGGTGAGGGCGCGGATGGTGGGTTCAAGCCCATTGACCTTCGCCACCTCGGCGAGGTAGCGCTTCACCATGCGCTGGTTGCGGGTGCCGAAGATCGCGCGGGCCAGCGGCCCGAAGAATGGAACGCCCATGGATGACTCTCGTGGGAATCGCCGCCGACGCGATGCGCGGCGGAGGAAGGAACGGAAAGGATGAAGAAGGGGGAGCGACGAGCTGTCAGCAGGTCGGCGGCGGCAGGTTGAGCCGCCGAGCGAGGGTGGCGCCGCCGGCATGACCACCGAAGCCCCGCGCCTCGCGAGCGACCACGATCGCGGTGCCGACCGACCTCGCGGCCGGGCCGAGGGTCGCGGTCGCCGCGGTTCCGGACTCGGAATCGACCTCTGCGATCATGCCGCCCACCAGTGCGTGGAAGGTGGCCAATCGCGCCAGGCGGGCCTCGCGAGGCGAGACCTCGCCGGTCGCTGCGACCGCGGCACATCCGGCCAGCAACATCGCGATCAACCAGCCCGCCCCGCGGGGAAGGCCTCCGGATGTCTCGATGGTGCGGGTGGGATGCATGCGGGATTCGCTCGAAGCGAGCACTGTAGTATCGACCGGCAGGCCGCTCCACGCCAAGCGCCGCCCGAACTCTTCGCTCTCTCGATCCGCGTTCATGGGCCCACCCGAGCCGTCAGTCCCCTCCGCCAGTCGCTCCCCCGGGGGCGAGCGAGGGTCGGCGTTGGCGTTTCGGGTCGATGGAATGTCCTGCGCGGGGTGTGCCGCCGCCGTTCGCAGAGCCCTCGAAGGGGTGCCGGGGGTGACCGCGGCCGCGGTCGACTACGCCGGCGGCCGAGCGGTGGTCCGGGGTGAGAATCTCGACGCGGATTCGCTCGCCCGGCGAATGGGAGATGCCGGCTATCCGGCGGTGGCGGAGTCCCTCGCGGAAGACCCCGTCGCGTTGCGGGACCGCCTCGACCTCGAGGAGCGTCGCCGTCGCGAGGGCTGGCGGCGGCGGGCGATCGCGGCCATCGCCTGCTGGATCCCCATGGAGACCCTGCACTGGTCTGCCCATCTGCTCGGGCACGCTGCGTGGGTCGACGTCGTGCTCGCCATTGCGGGCACCGGGGTGCTGACCTTTGTCGGCGGCGGCTTCTATCGCTCTGCGATCGAGGCGGCGCGGCGCGGCACGAGCAACATGGACACGCTGATCTCGATCGGTGCCACCGCGGCGTGGATCTTCAGCGTGCTGGTCACGGTCGGAAGGGGCCGGGGCTTTCTCGAGGGCGAGCCCACCTACTTCGCGGAGATGGCGGCACTCCTTGGTCTCATCAGCCTTGGCCACTGGCTCGAGGCCCGTGCCTCGGCGAGCGCCGGGGCTGCGATTCGTGAGCTGCTCGACCTGCAGCCCGAGACGGCCGAGCGCCGACGCGACGATGGATCGTTCGAGTCGATCGCGGCGGCGACGCTGCTCCCTGGCGAGGTGGTGCGGGTCGCGCCGGGAGGACGCATTCCCATCGATGGCTTGATCATGGAGGGCACATCGGCGCTCGATGAAAGCCTGCTCAGCGGAGAGAGCCTGCCGGTCGATCGCGGGCCCGGAGATCGCGTGGTCGCTGGCGCAATCAACACCACCGGATCGCTGCTCGTCGAGGCAGCGGTCGACGGCCGCAGCACCACCCTCGCCCGCATCGCGCGCCTGGTGCAGGAGTCGCGGGCGAGCCGCGCCGAGATCGAGCGGCTCGCCGACCGCATCTCCGCGGTGTTCGTGCCAGTGGTGGTCGCGGTCGCGGCGCTCACCCTGATCGGTTGGTGGATCGCCGGTGCCGCTGCGGTGGGCGCGGTCGCGATGGTCACAGTGTTGATCATCGCCTGCCCCTGCGCCCTGGGCATCGCCACGCCCATCGCAGTGGTGGTGGCGACCGGCCATGCCGCCCGCCGAGGCATTCTGGTGCGCGATGCGGCGAGCCTCGAACGGGCGGGGCGGGCCACCCGCGTGCTCTTCGACAAGACCGGCACGCTCACCGTGGGCGCACCGCAGGTCGTCTCGATCGATCCGGCCGCCGGTCGCAGCGCCGCGGATCTGCTTCGAGTCGGGGCGAGCGTCGAGCAGGCGAGCGAGCATCCGCTGGCGCGGGCGATCGTCGCGGCAGCGATCGCGCGGGGTGCGCGGCTCGACGCGGTCGAGTCGTTCGAGGCGATTCCCGGACGAGGCGTGCGGGGCCGGGTGAACGGACGATCCGTCGAGATCGGCAGGGCCGCCGAGGCCTCCTGTCAGATCGAGGTGGACGGTGAACTGTGGGGGAGGATCGATCTCGCCGACGAACCCCGCGCCGATGCATCGGCGGCGGTGGGGGAGTTGCGGCGGTTAGGCATGCAGGTGGGCATGCTCAGCGGCGACCGTCGGGTGCGAGCGCTCGAGGTGGCAGCGGCGGTCGGCATCAACGCCGCGGACGTCGAGGCCGAGGCGGATCCCGAACGAAAGCTCGCAGTCGTGACCGCCAAGGGGCGGGGTTCGATCATGGTCGGCGATGGCATCAACGACGCCGCGGCGCTGGCGAGAGCAGACGTCGGTCTGGCGCTGGCGTCGGGCACCTCGGTGGCGATCGAGTCGGCGGGCATCGTGGTGCCCGGGGATCGGGTCCTCGCGGTTCCGGAGACGGTGCGGATCGCGCGGCTGGGGCTTGCCACCATCCGCCAGAATCTCGTGCTCGCCTTCCTCTACAACGCCGCGATGATTCCCGTCGCTGCCTTTGGGCTGCTCGGCCAGCACGGGCCGCTGATTGCGGCTGGCGCGATGGCGCTCAGCGATCTCAGCGTGGTGGGCAACGCACTGCGCCTGCGATGGCGGCTGCGCCGCGGCGCGGCCCTTCCGCCCTGACCTCCGCGCTCCTGCCGTCGAGACCGGGAGCTGGCCGCGGGTGCGCGGAGTCTCGGTGCCTCCGAGATGAAGGAATCGGCAGTTGCCGCGAGTGCGCGAAAAAAACGGGACCTGCCGGGGGCCCATCGACGATCTGCCGAGATGGCCGCGATCATCTTCCTCCTGATTCTCGGCAGCCTCATCGCCATGTGGAGCGGCCGCACCAGATTGGCGACGGTGCTCTTCTTCGTCTCGCTGCTCGCGGTGGCGCTGCTGTTCAACCACCACGTCACCGACGCCCTGGGGCTCTCGCTGTGACCGGCATCCGGACCGTGGTGGCGCACTTCTGCACCCTGGCGGTGTGCGGCGTGCTGCTTGGTGCATTCTACGAGCAGTTCGCGGGCACCGTGCTGCCCTGCCCGCTCTGCATCCTTCAACGCATGGCGATGATCCTGTGCGCGGCGGGTCCGGCGTGGGTCCTCATTCTCTCCACGCGACGCGAGGTCGGGCCGCTCGACTACGCCCGGGGGTACGGAGCAAGCATCCTCGCTGCGGTGCTCGGCGCCGCGATCTCCGGACGGCAGGTGCTCCTCCACATCATGCCAGGCGACCCCGGCTACGGTGGAGCGGTGATGGGCTGGCATCTGTACACCTGGGCCTTCGTGGTGTTCGTGGTGGTGATCGTGGTCTCCGGGCTGCATCTCATGCTGGGCCTTCCGTCGCGAGAGGAGCGGCTGCCGTGGCCTCGCCTGAGCCGCACGGTGTTTCTGGTGCTGGTGCTCGTGACCGCCGCGAATGCGATCTCGGTCTTTGCACTGGCGGGCCTGCATCTGTTCCTGACCGACGATCCGACCTCTTATCTCTTGTTCGAGGATCTTGGGTGGAGTTCAACATCCGCCGGCACCGCGACAGCGCCGGCGGGGATCGGAGACTGACATCAAAGCACGAATCTCGCGGCGAAGCGCCCTCGCCGGAATTGCCGCCACCGCTCTCGCGACCACCTCCGTGGCGGGCCGGCCGGTTCGCCGGCGACATGCTCGCGACGAGGAGAGCCTCGACGTCGCCATCGTGGGTGCTGGTGTCGCCGGGTGCTATTCGGCGTGGCGACTCGCCGAGGTGGCGCCCGCAGGAGCCCGTATCGAGGTCTTCGAACACAGCGATCGCATCGGCGGTCGTCTCTTGTCGGTGAAGCCCGACGGAATGAGCCATCAGGTCGCAGAGCTGGGTGGCATGCGGATCGCGAGCACGCAGACGCCGCTCCTGAATCTCGTCGCGAGGCTCGGCCTCGAGTTGGAGCCGTTTCCGCCCACGGTCGACTCCAACATCTACATGCTGCGCGGCATCAGGACGCGGGCAGGGGACCTTCGCTGCTCGCCGGAGTTCGGCTATCGCCCCCGCGCCGATCTCGTCGGAAGATCCCCCAAGGAGATCTTCCTCCTCGTGCTCAAGACGCTCACCGGCCGGAGCGAGTGGACCGCGAAGGAGTTCCTCGCCGCGAGAGACTCCTTCTCCTTTCGCGGCCGCAGCCTCGAGGCGCTTCCCTACGAGTACGTCTTCAACGAGTTGCTCGGCAACGAGGGCTATCGGTTCTTCTTGGAGACGACCGGGTATGGGCGGCCCAACCTCGACACCCTCGCCTTCCTCGAAGAGGCGGCTCTCGATCTCTTCATCGAGGAGTTCTTCCATGTGCAGGGCGGCTACGACCAGGTGCCCGGCAGGATCGCGGCACAAGCCCGATCCAAGGGTGTGCACTTCCGATTCTCGTCGACGCTGATGGATGTGCGGTTCGACGAAGCGGGCCGAGTCGTCCTCGCATTCGCCGACGCGTCCGGAGCCACGCGGAAGGTGCGGGCGAAGAAGGCGATTCTCGCGATCCCGGACTCGGCGTACCGTCGGCTCGATCCCGACGGGCCGCTGGCGGAGCCGAACGGACTGAACCGCGTTCTCAGCCTGCTGCAGCAGGTCGAGGCGCTCAAGTGCTACTGCAGCTTCGACGAGCAGTGGTGGACGAAGCTTGGGATCGATCGTGGTCGCTCGATCACCGACCTGCCGATTCGACAGTGCTTCTACCTGCCCGATCCGACCGGAAAGGGGTTGACCCTGTCGCCGTACGCCTCGGGGTTCGAAGCGGTCGCCTACTGGCGTCCGTTGCTTCAGTCCATCGGCAATCGGCAACTCGATCCCTCAGGCATCGCAGGCCGGGCCATCGTCAACCAGTTGAGCGCGATGCACGGCATCGAGGTTCCGCAGGCTCGCCAGATCCACTACCGGCTCTTCGACGGCGGATTCGAGGGATTCGGTTGGAACATGTGGCGTCCCGGCAGCCCGTACTACCAGCTGCTTCCCAAGGCGCGACATCCGATCCCGGGCCGGCCCCTCTACTGCATCGGCCAAGCGACCGCGATGTTCCAGGGTTGGGTGATGGGCACGCTCAGGTCCGCCGAGGCGGTGCTCGAGTCGGAGTTCGGGCTTGAGCGCCCCTCGTGGTGGCCCAACGACTATCCAGTGTGAGTTCGGCAGCGAGACTGGTCGTTCAGCTCGCGCCGCCCGGACGACGCCATGCACCGCGCAGAATCAGCGCAAACGGAACCCACCAGACGAGATCGTTGGTGAGGATCGTCCAGCCGAATGCCCACGGGATCTCGCCACGGGCGGCCGTCCACACGAACCCGATCGGACCAAAGATCTTGCCGAGCAAGCCGACCAGCGTGATCGGCCAATGCCGCAGCGGGTCGAGGCTCGCCGCGAGATAGCCGACGCCGTAGACACCGATCACCATGCCGAGGCACTGCCAGATCGCAAGGCCGGCAGCGGTCATCTCGAGGCCGGCGAGTTCGACGAGTCCCTTCGGCCAGAGCACCACTGCAAGTCCCCAGATGAGGTTGTAGAGGCCAGCGGCGATGAGCCAGTGGCGCATCCAGTTGGGACTCGCCGCCTCGCTGCCATCGCAGACGCGAGGCGCCGATGTTGACTCATGGGGTGCCGTCATGTCGGCCCTGTTCGTCGTGCAAGACGAAATGGATGACCCGTGAGGCTGCGATTCAGGCGCTTCGCGCGGAACGTGGAGGGTCATGGGCTGGCTCGGATTCGAACCGAGGTCTGATCGATTATGAGTCGACTGCTCTAGGCCGCTGAGCTACCAGCCCGGACGCGCGACGATAGCAGCCGGAGAAGCGATCGAGGGACCTTGCGAGGCTCGGCCGCTGGCTCTGGCGGCGAGCGGATCTGGACGAGGGCGAGCGCAGATCGGAGCGGACTGCCCGGTGAGGCCGGCGGGAAGCCGCGGCGTTGGCGTCGATTCAGAGGTCGAGCTTCAGGCTCGCCTGGTCCATCAGATAGAGCCCGACGAGCCAGTCCTGCACGAGATACGGCGACACCGAGAACTTCCCGGTGACCGTCCCGTAGTCGATCGCGTGCATGGTGGTCCTCACCACCGGCTTGTCGAGCCTGACCTCGACGGCGTCGTAAGGGCTCGGCGGCACCCCGATGCAGCAGCCGTCCCAGCGATTGAGCATCACCAACGCTTCGCTCGCCGAGCCGACCAGCATGGGGAAGGCCACATAGCCCTCGATGGCGACCCACGCACCGTCGAGCAAGGCGACGCGCTGCGGCAGGCTCCGATCGCCGACCCGCGGGCGGTAGCCCTCGCCGGCGCTGATGAGCAGTTCCCAACTGATCCGGTATGGATCCTCCTCC
>JAPOKA010000187.1 GCA_029977865.1 bacterium | reverse complement strand
TGTCCCCACGAGGAAGAGGTCTGCGGTGCCGGACGCGAGCCGGACCGAGGCGCTGTCGCGCAGCGATATGCGATCAGGTCCCGACATCGCCCCCGCTTCCGGCGCCGGCCACCAGGGCGGCGTAAAGACCGTCGGCAGCCATCAGCTCGTCATGGGTTCCGCGCTCGGCAACTGCGCCGCCGCGCTCAAGGACGATGATCTCGTCGGCGTCCCGGATCGTGCTGAGCCGGCGATGATCATGCAGGAGCAGCCCCGGGCGCGGATCGCGGCGTCGACGGCGGCCTCGGTCGAGGTGTCGAGGGCGCTGGTCGCCTCGTCGAGGATCAGGAAGTTGGGAGAGCGAACGAGCGACCGGGCGATCTCGAGGCGCTGGCGCTCGCCCCCGCTGAAGTTGGTGCCGCCCTCCAGCACCGGCCCGTCGAGGCCGCCCGGCCGGGCCAGGACCTCGTCGAGGATCTGCGCGTCCTTCAGCGCCTTGATCACCACCTCGTCGGGGATCGTCGAGTCCCAGAGCGTGACGTTGTCGCGGACGGTGCCCTTGAACATCATGA
>JAPOKA010000186.1 GCA_029977865.1 bacterium | reverse complement strand
AGCGCGTTGACGTTCGCCTCGTTCGCAAACACGTGCGACGTGGCCTCCGTGAACGCGCGCGTTACTTTAGAAAGTCTCATGCATCCGAGCGCGCCACCTCTGTTAGAGCGCGCGAGTAATTCGCTGAAAAATGCGACGAGAGAAGAAAAAGTGAAGTGGTCGTTGAGTGACAAAAATAACGCCGATTACGCCGAAGACGGTGCGAAACCGACTTGGGGGGACGACGACGAGGAAGAGGAAGAGGAAGAGGAGGAGGAGGAAGACGACGACGAAGAAGAAGGAGAAGAAGAAGAAAAACCAATTGCGATGAATGATGGCGATGAAAAGCATGAACCAGCAACCGCAAATGTGGGAGAGAAAAAGCCTGGGCTGCCTCCTCGAGACGCAAAAGAAGAAGCGGAGGACGAGGAGATGAAGAAATCTGCGCCTCTGGCCGCCCCAGTTGAAGAGGACGACGAGTTTGGCGCTTTTGGCGTGCCGGTAAAATCTAGCAAACTTCGAACCTCAGACGACGCTTGGATTCCATCGAAAGCGCCTCAGAAGAAAGACGCG
>JAPOKA010000185.1 GCA_029977865.1 bacterium | reverse complement strand
GGGGTTCAAGTCCCTCTATCCGTACACGACTATACCTATAGGTGTTGAGTGTTGCTCAAAGGGTGTGTAGCTCAATGGCAGAGCATTAGGCTTTTAACTTACTGGTTGCAGGTTCGAGTCCTGCCACACTCATGCTTGCGGGATGGAGTAATTGGCAACTCGTCAGGCTCATAATCTGAACATTGTGGGTTCAAGTCCCACTCCCGCGCACTGGACGGGTGTCTGAGCGGTTGAAGGTGCCAGTCTTGAAAACTGGTGTACGCAAGTACCGTGGGTTCGAATCCCACCCTGTCCGATCGTGTCCATGTGTATTGGGCCCTTGTCTCTATGCGTTCCCTTCTATGTCTGCCTTGGTGTCCTTGGGAGTTGAACTCCGAACCAAAGTCATTTACCTTGGGACCAGTCTGCTTGGGGTCTTTATTGCCTTCTTCCATGAGATCGAGGTGTGGACCTACCTTGTGGTCTACCCTTTGGTGACGGGCACAGGAGTGCTCTGTACTTTTACCCCTTTTGAACATCTGAAGGCAAGCCTGTCCTTGAGTGGGTATCTGACC
>JAPOKA010000184.1 GCA_029977865.1 bacterium | reverse complement strand
TGCGCCTCCATGGCCATCTCGATGGTCTTGTAGATGTCAAAGTAACCGATTTTCTTGTCCAGGAACATCGCCACCGCCTGCTCGTTCGCCGCGCTGAACACGCCCGTCATGGTCCCGCCCGTCCTGCCCGCGGCGTAGCCCATCGTGAGGCTGGGGTACTTCTCGACGTCCGGCTCGCGGAACGTCAGGTCGCCCATCTTGACGAAGTCCAGGCGCGGCCACGTCACCTCGCTGCACTCCACGCGCTCCGGCCACGACATGGTGTACAGGATGGGCAGGCGCATGTCCGGCCATCCGAGCTGCGCGAGCACGGAAGAGTCCGCGGTTTCCACCATGCTGTGGATGATGCTCTGCGGGTGAATCACCACGTCGATGTTATCGTAGCTGGTGCCGTACAGGTAGTGCGCCTCGATCACCTCCAGCGCCTTGTTCATGAGGGTCGCCGAGTCGCACGTGATCTTCGCGCCCATGTCCCAGTTCGGGTGCGTCGTCGCCTTCTTCTGCAGAAACGCCGGGTCCGACACCGCCTTCTCGCGCATCTCCTCGTACGACACG
>JAPOKA010000183.1 GCA_029977865.1 bacterium | reverse complement strand
GAAGCGCAACGCGAAGAAGGTGCTCGCGCTCGGCATCGGCGCGGAGGAGACGGAGGATGGGGGCGCGGACGACGCGTCGCTCGATCCCCTCGAGGCGGCGATGGCGAGCTACGCGAAGAAGAATTACGACAAGGAGGTCGTCAAGGCGGAGACGACGGACGACGGAGACGCCGCCGAAGCGGGGGCCGACGCCTCCTCCTCCGCCGCGGCGTCGTCCTCCGCCGCCGCCGCCCGTTTTTGTTTTTGTTTTTCCCCCGCGCGTCCCTCCTTTTCCGTCGCCGTCGCCGTCGCCTCCGTCGTCGTCGTCGCCGTCGTCGTCGTCGTCAGTCGCGTCGCCGACGCCGTCGCCGTCCGCGTCAGCGGACTCGGTCTCGTCCATCGGGAACGCGTCCAGCTCGTCTGGAATGCCGTCTCCGTCGTCGTCGGTGTCGACCGCATCGCAGATGTAGTCGCCGTCGTTGTCAGTTGGTACGCTTAGGTGATCCAGTGGGTCGGTACCGCAGGCAGCCTCCTCGGCGTCGGTCCAGTCGTTGTTTCCTGGGGCCTCTGCGCTTCCGG
>JAPOKA010000182.1 GCA_029977865.1 bacterium | reverse complement strand
GCCGCCGAAGGTCGCCGCGTAGATCGTGCTGCCGCTCGCGTAGACGCCGTACACGAAGTTGCTCACGAGTCCGTTCGTCGAGTTGTAGTTGGTGAATGTGACCGATGCGGTCGCGGCAGGTGCGAGCAGGCCCAGGCACGCCGCTGCAAGCAAGGGCATGACTGCATGCTTCGCACGAGGGCCGCAGGTGGCGAGGCGGGCACGGATCGAGGTAAGCGTCATCGTTGAGGATTCCTGAGACCCGGCCGACGCCGTCGCGGACAGCCGCATTCGCGAGCATGAACTGACGTGCGGAGACTGGGTGGAGATCTGGGGGCGTTCGTGCATGTGAAGAATCGTTTCGCCGCCGGACGTGGCGGAGCAGGGATCGTGCCGGTCCGTCCTGCACGACACGCGTCGCATCGAAAGGAACCGCATCGTCCGAGGATGCCCTTCCACGCGACGGGGTCAATGGAGTAGCGCGATCGATCGCGCTTTATCTCGCAGGCCGGCGAGGCCGCAGCCCTCACCGCCTCCGTCGCGAACCCGCCAGGCCGAGCATCGCCAGGCCGGCGAGGCCGG
>JAPOKA010000181.1 GCA_029977865.1 bacterium | reverse complement strand
GGCGAACCCAGCCAACAGCAAGGTGTCGGTGGAATTTCAGGTCGCCAACCTGCGCACCGGCGTCACCAAGCTCGACGAGCATCTGATGAAGCCCGACTTCTTCGATGCGGCGAAATTCCCGACCGCTTCCTTCGTGTCGACCAGCGTCAAGCCTGACGGCGCGACCGGTGCCGAAATCACCGGCAACCTCACCTTGCGCGGCGTGACCAAGCCTGTGACGCTCGACGCCGAATTCTACGGTGCCGGCACCCAGCCGATGAGCAAGAAGGAAAATGTCGGCTTTGTCGCCACGACGACGATCAAGCGCAGCGAGTTCGGCATGGGCTATGGCGTACCCATCGTCAGCGATGCGATCGAACTCAAGGTCATCGCTGGTTTCGAAAAACAGTAAGCGCACGACATAAAATGTCCAATAGACAGGGCCGGCTTGCATGCTGGCCCTGTTTTGCGTATGCACCGCGCATCATGCAGAGCGTCGCGCGCCTTCCCCTGCTACGACTTACACGCCCTTAGGCGTGGCTTTTGTGCTGCCTTCCGGCTAAGGGCAGCGTCGATCCACCTA
>JAPOKA010000180.1 GCA_029977865.1 bacterium | reverse complement strand
CGATGAACGGATCGGGCAGCCGACGTGGCTCGCCCTCGACACTGACCTGACGTTCCTCCATCGCCTCCAGCAGTGCGGCCTGGGTCTTGGGCGGAGTGCGGTTGATCTCGTCGGCGAGCATCAGGTTGGTGAAGACCGGACCCTCACGGAACACGAACGCGGCCGTGCGTGCGTCGTAGACCAGTGACCCGGTGATGTCACCGGGCATCAGGTCGGGGGTGAACTGCACCCGCTTGAAGTCCAGCTGCAACGCGGCCGCCAGCGCGCGCACCAGCAGCGTCTTGGCGACGCCGGGCACACCCTCCAGCAGCACATGACCTCGGCACAGCAGGGCGATGACCAGACCGCTGACGACCGCGTCCTGTCCGACGACCGCCTTGGCGATCTCGCCGCGCAGGGCGAGCAGGGCGCTGCGTACCTCCTCGCCGTCAGCGGGGTGCCGGGGTGTCGAACGAGAGTGCGTCACGACTGTGTGACCTGCCTTTCCACCGATTCCAGAGCCTGCGCTAGGGCGAAGAGTTCAGCGTCGGTCTGCGGGACGGTCCCGTACAGAACGTCCTGCA
>JAPOKA010000179.1 GCA_029977865.1 bacterium | reverse complement strand
CCGGATGCCCGGGTTGCTCCGAGCCCTTGGCCGCGAACGTGAGTCTCGTCCCGGCTTTCCACCCGGGTTTGACGTCCACCTCGATGAGTTCTTCCGTCTCACGCATCGCCACCGCTCCGTTCGCGCGCTGCGCCTCGGCTTGGGCGTCCTCCGGAGTCTTCGCGGTGGCGTGGACGCGTCGAGTCACTTTCAGCTTTTTGCGGCTTCCCGCGAACAGGTCCTCCAGCGAGAGGGCGAGTCGGTACTCCTCGGGCGCCGGGCGCTTGGCGCCGCCGCCCACGCCGCCCATGCCGCCCATGCCGCCCATGCCGCCCATGCCTCCAAAGGGACCGCCCATGCCGGAGAAAGATCCTCCCATCGCGTCGTCGTTGCCGAATGAGAACCCGCCTCCTCCTCCTCCTCCGAACATAGATTCGAAGAGCCTGGTTGCGTCTTGAGCGGAGAATGCGCCGCTTCGGCCGAAGCCCTTGAATCCGCCGCCTCCAGGCATATTCTGCGTGCCGGGCATTCCGGCGTCCTGCGTCGTGTCGGGCGGGGGAGGCCCGCCCTTAAGACCGGCCTCCC
>JAPOKA010000178.1 GCA_029977865.1 bacterium | reverse complement strand
CTGCAGCTCGACGTACCACTCCGTGGTGGAGGTCATGTCCGGGATGCTGCCCTCCAGGGGCATCACGGCGTCCGAAGGGACCGAAGGGAGCTTCGAAGCTTCGTCGCCGCCGTCGCCGCGAAGGAACGCGCGCAAGCCCGCGAGCAGGAACCAAAACGATGGCGCGTTCTTATCGAGCGCGTCGAGTTTCGGATCCGACAGAGTCTCTTTGAGCGAGGGAGGCACAGCCCCGGGGGCTTTCCAGGCGTGTCTCGCCGCGGCGAGCGCCTCCGTGGCGTTCTCGGGGAGAACCGCGTCCCCGAGCGCCGCCGCCGTCGCCGCCGCCTCGGCGTCGTCGGCGCTCGGCGCGTCGCGAGCGCGGCTGAGAAAAGCGGCTTTGATCGCCGCCTTCGCGGCGGCGCGGCGGTCCGCGGTCCAGGCCGAGGGCGGCGCGTCACGCATGCCCAGCCCCTCGACGACGTTCACCAGCGTGACTGCCCAGGGGATGTGCGCCCTCTGCGCGTCCGTGAGCGTGTCGCCGATGCCGCCGCCGGGCGCGAAGCGGCGCGCGAAATCCATCAGCGCGG
>JAPOKA010000017.1 GCA_029977865.1 bacterium | reverse complement strand
GTTGAACGAGACCGCGAAACTCGCCGATCGCAGTCGACCGAGCCGCAACCCAAGCAGCACCGACAAGCCTTCGTGCACCAGGCGGCCTTCGAAGGGATAGAGAAAGAGATGGCTGCCCCCGCCGCGGCGACCGGTTGCATGCAGCACTTCCGCCAGGACCGAGTCGCGTGAGGGCAGCCGCGAACGCTCGGCCTGCCGAGCCAGGATGAACGACGCCGCCTGCATCTCCGGAGCCGTCGAGGATTGTCCCCGGCGGGCCGAGTCGAGCGAACGACGTACCGCCGCCGCAAGCGCCGTGGAGAGCGGAAACCGCGAACCCGCCCAATGCGGCGTTGCGGTGGTGGTGCGGCGAGCGGGGCGCACCGTGGCGACGAGATCCCGGATTCGCACAAGTTCGAGGTGCCGACCGGCGAAAAGAAAGACCTGTCCCGGCCGCAGTCTTCCGATGAAGCGCTCCTCGATCGAGCCGAGGCGGGCACCGTTCTGCATCCGCACCGAGATCGCCGCGTCGGTGACGATGGTTCCGATGTTCAACCGGTGCAGCGCCGACATCTTGCGATCGGTGAGGGAGTATCGCCCGTCGGCGTGGGCGAGGCGGTGGTGCCGCGGATACGCCGCAAGCGTGGCGCCGCCGCGGCTCGCGAGGTCGAGGCACCACTCGAAGGCCGATCGCTCGAGCTCGCGATAGCACCACGCAGTGCGGACCTCGTCGAAGAGCGCGTCGGCAATGAACCCGCCGCCGAGTCCCACCGTGACCAGGTGCTGCACCAGGCAGTCCAGCGGCGCCTGCAGCAGCGGACGGATCTCGATCTCGCCGCGTTCGATCGCCTCGCGCGCCGAGGCGATCTCCACCAGTTCGAGCGCGTGGGTCGGCACGCAGAGCACCCGGCACGCGGCGCCGGGACGATGGGCCGATCGCCCCGCCCGCTGGATCAGCCTGGCGATCCCCTTCGGCGAGCCGATTTGCACGACCTGTTCGACCGGCGAGAAGTCGACCCCCAGATCAAGGCTCGAGGTGCAGACCACCAGCGAGATCGATCCCTCCTTGACTGCCGCCTCGACCCGTTCGCGGGTCTCGAGGTCGATCGAGCCATGGTGCAGGGCTAGCCGCTCCGCCCACTCCGGCCGCGCCGCGAGGATCGCGGCATGCCAGAGTTCCGCCTGCGAACGGGTGTTCGTGAAGATCAAGGTCGGCACCGCGGGATCAAGCCGATCGAGCAGCGGCCCGAGCATCCGCAGTCCGAGGTGGCCGGCCCACGGCAGCCGGGCCGGATCGGGTGGCAGCACCGCGTCGACCACGATCGGCCGCGGCAGTTCGTCGCGAACGATCTCGGCGATGGCCCCCACCCCCACCGCAGCCTGCGCCGCCTCGTCGACATTGGCGAGCGTGGCCGAGAGCGCCCAGGTGCGAAGATCCGGCGCCCACCTCCGTAGCCGCGCCAAGGCGAGTTCGACCTGCACCCCCCGCTTGCTCGAGAGAAGTTCGTGCCACTCGTCGACGATCACCGTGCGCAACGAACCCAGCTTCGCCTTCGCATCCGGAGAAGCCAGCATGAGACACAGCGACTCCGGCGTGGTCACCAGGACCTCCGGCAGTCGCGTGCGCTGCCGCGCCCGCTCGCCCGCCGAGGTGTCGCCGGTCCGGCTTCCCACCGCGAGGGTGGGCGCGATCGCCTCGACCGCTCGTCGCAGCGCCTTCTCCGTATCGCGGCTCACCGCCCGAAGCGGAGTGATGAAGAGAATGGCGAGGCCCTGCGGCGGAGAATCCGCGAGTTCGGCCAATGGTGCCAGCAGCGCCGCGTAGGTCTTGCCAGCGCCGGTCGGAACGTGAATCAACCCGCTTCGCCCGCGACCCGATGCAGCCCAGGCGCGCTCCTGAAAGGCGTGGGGCTGCCAGCCCTCGCGCTCGAACCACATCCGCACCCGGTCGAGCGGGTCCCCGGCCGCCGACTGAACCTCCTTCGCCCGAGCGTCATCGCCTGGCATGCCGCGATCCTACGTCGCCGTCGCGGTGCGGCCGCGCCACGTCCGACGGCCGCAGACATGGAGAATGAAACTCCACCACTGCACCGCGATTGAAAGCAACACCCCGATCGGATGAAGCAGCACCGGCGTGAGGCCCTGATGAAATCGCCGGGAGAGCAGGCTGCGCTGGGCAAGCTGGATTCCCGCCGCCACCGCAGCCGGCCCCAACACCCAGGGCGCTCGGCAAGCCGGCACCGCCACCGCGGCTGCCAGGATCGCCCACGGAAACAGGTGCCCCACCACATGCAGGACCGTCACCAGCGACAGCAGCCAGATCGAACCAAGCCCCTCGTAGGCGTTCTTCCCGAAGCCGCGCCAGCACTCCCCGAAGCCCCGATACATGCGGCAGGTGACCGCGGCGGTGCCATCGAAGAGGTCGGTCGCATGGCGATGGGTCCGCAGCAGCCGAGGAAGGCGAATGCCATCGTGCATGGAGGCTCGAAATGCCGCATGCCCTCCGCAGGCGATCCACGCCTCGCGGCGCACGAGGAGGTACTGGCCGCACCCGGCGCTCGCGGCCGGATCGAGGGTTCGCTGCATTCGTCCCATGGGCAGATAGCTGAAGAGGATGAACGAGATCATGGGCACGAACAGCGCTTCGCCGAGGGTGGCGGTCTGCTGGCGGGGAAAGGTCGAGAGCAGATCGACGCCCCTTCGCTCCGCCTCGGCGACCGCCGCGGCGAAGGTCTGCGGCGCGAAGCGCACGTCGGCGTCGGTGAAGAGAAGCCAGTCGCCGGTTGCCGCCTGCCCAGCCCGCTCGCAGGCATGCTGCTTGCCATTCCATCCGCTCGGCAACGGCACGGTCTCGACCCGTCGCACCCGCGAGTCGCGCGCCACCAGTCCATCGAGCACATCTGCGGTGCCGTCGGTGCTGCCATCGTCGTAGACAAGCACCTCGAAGTGCTCGAGCCCGAACTCGCCGCCCGCTGCGTCGAGACCGCTCTCGACGCACGCTGCGAGGTTCGCCGCTTCGTTCCGAGCCGGAATGCAGAGGGAGAGCGAACCGCTTCGTCGCGTCGAGGCTGGCACTGGGCGGTAGCGGCCGAGATTGCGCACCGTCATCACCAGGGCGATCGCGGAGATCACCACCGCCACCAGCGCGAGCACCACCAGCGGCTGGATCCACGTGGCGGATTCGGGAGTGGAAGCGAGTGGCGGGCTCGTCAACGCGAGGATCTCCTCGCTCGCCCCTCACCGTCGATCCCTCCCGATCGGCCGGTCGCTCGCAGCCACCAGTCGTAGACCGGGTGGACGGTGCTCGCGCCCCCGTCGAGACGCTCGAAGCGATCGGGGTCGCGGCTTGCAACCGCGGCCGCGAGCGCCTCGGCGACCTCCGCCAGCGACTCCTGCAGGGTCCGGTGCCAACGAGCGGTGGATGCAGCGCCGTTCGCGTTGGGAGGCGGACAGCGCTGTGCATGCAGGAACACCTCGGGAAGGCGATCCGACCAGAAGGCGTACTCGATCGCGATCGAGATCACCTCGAGATCAGGAACCGAGGCGGCGATGGCGGCGGCGCCGGGCCGCAGCCGCATCGGGACTCGCGGATCGGTAAGCGCCCCCTGGGGCGTCAGCACCAGCACTTCGGCTCCGCCCGCGGCCTCACGCGAGAGGCGAGGCTGGAGGTAGTCGCGCATCGCCGCGAGGCTGCGGGGTTCGTCGGGATCGATTCCGAAGACCCCGACCGCGCGAAAGAACCCGAATCGCTCCAGTTCACGACGATGCATCGGCGCAGAGAGCCGTCGCTTGGGGAAGTAGCGATTCCAAAGGTCGATCGCGATCAGCGGATCCCACCAGCTCGAGTGGGTGAGCATCAGCATCGCCGGCCGGTCGCTCGAGGCGAGGGACTCCAGCTCCGTGCGAACGCTCGAGATCGCTCGCACCGCGTGGAACTGTCGTCGCAGGATTCGCCGCGTGTACCAGCGCAGCCCGCCCGCCACATGACGATTCCGCTTCGCGGGCAGGATCAGCGCCTCGTCGCTTCCCGCCGCCGGAACGCCTTCGCGCCGTGATGCCGCGGCGCCGGTCATGGTCAGACTCCTGCCATCGCTTCGGAAGTCGCTGCCGCGGCGGTGAGTCCGAAGTCCTCCGCCGCCGACCACGCCGCGGTGACGCCGCTCATCATGACCATCGGGGTGCCGGGGCCGGGGTTGGCACTGCCACCCGCGAGATAGAGATTCCGGTAGACGCGACTGCGGTTCTTCGGCTTGAAGCCGCCGTGCAGGCGTCCATGCGAGGCCAGGCCGTAGATGGCACCGCCCTCGGCGTTGTACATCCGCTCGATCCCGGCCGGAGAGAGGGATCGCTCGACCTTGATGCGCGACTCGAGATCGGGCATGCCGTTGCGGCGGAGCTTCTCGATGATGACCGGCCGGTACTGCTCGAGCAGTCCGCCCGGACCATCCCACCGCTGCCCGGGGCGAACCCACGGCGTGTGCACGAGCACGTAGAGCGCCTCGCACCCGGGAGGGGCCTGGGCGGGATCGGTGCGGCTCGGCACGCAGAGGTAGAGGGTCGGATCCGCCGCCGGCACTCCGCGGCCGTAGATGTCGCCGAACTCCGCTCGCGAATCCCGGCTGAAGAGGAAGTTATGGTGGCAGAGGTGGTCGTACTGGCGATCGAGCCCGAGGTAGAGCACCACCCCACTGCAGGCGGGCTCGTACTTGGAGGCGATGCGGCGCTGCTCGACGAGGTCCGGTTCGCCACCGAGGAGATCGCGATAGGTCCGTTGCACATCGCAGTTGCTGACCACCAGATCCGCGTCGATGGTGGTGCCGTCCTCGAGTTCGACGCCGCGAACCGTCCGTCCCTCGGCCACGATTCGAGCGACTCCGACTCCGGTGCGAACCTCGACTTCGCGCTCCGCGAGGATCCGCGCCAGCGACCGCGCCACCTCGCGGGTCCCGCCCATCGAGTACCAGCATCCCTCGTCGACCTGCGCTGCCGCGATCAGCGACAGGATCGCCGGCGCCAGGAACGGACTCGACCCCACGTACTGCAGGAAGTGCTCGGAGAGCTGCGCAAGATGCGGTTCGCGCAGGTGGCGATGAAGGGTCGCCGCCATGGTCGAGTGGATTCGCATCGCCATCACGTCGCCGAGCAGGCCCGGCTCGCGACTCGGCGGGGTGCGCATCAAGTCGCCGATGCCGCCGAGGTCCTTGTAGAAGAAGACCTTCTCCGAGAGTCGGTACATGCGGCGGCTGTACTCGATGAATCGCTCCCAGCCCTCGCCCGCGCCGCTGCCGGGAAACTGGCGATCCATCGCCCGGCGCATCTCCGCCACATCTTCGCGGAGGTCGATCACCACGCCGTCCTCGAAGAGGCAGCGCCACTGCGGATCGAGTCGGATCAGATCGAGGTAGTCCTCGGGGCGGCGGCCGCTTCGTTCGATGATCCCCCGCACCACCGAGGGAATGGTCAGGATGGTCGGCCCCATGTCGAAGCGGTAGCCGTCCTGCTCGAGCACGTTCATCTTGCCGCCGAGGTGGCGGTTGCGTTCGACGAGGACCACCTCGGCGCCGCGCGAGCCGAGTTCGACCGCCGCGGCAAGACCCGCGAGTCCGCCACCGATGACCACCGCCCGTGGATTCACCCCTCGTCCGTGCATGTCGCCTCCTGAAGATCCGTGGGTCCGTCCTGAACCGATGTCGAGTTCGACGCCGTCGTGACCGAGTCGCGAGCGGGCCGCGCCGGCGCCGTCGCCCCCGCGGCACCACGCGATGCAAGCCATCGCAACCCCCGAATCACCGTGGGACTCGGCGTCTCCGGCGGCACCCGCCATCGTCGGGCCGTGTTCGAGAGGGTCACCGTGCGGGTGAGCGCGAGCAGCCCGGCTTCGCCGCGGCTCGTGCCCCATCCGCTGCGTCGGCGTCCGGCGATCGAGACCGCCGGGTGCGCCGTCGGCAACAGGCAGTCGTTCACCGTCACCGTTGCAGCCTGCAGCCGCGGAAGGAGCCCGGCGAGTCGACGCGGCTCCGCCGTGAAGACCGAAGTCGCGAGATGCTGATCGATTCCGCCGTGGATCTCGAGCGCTTCCTCGAAGGACTTCACCTCGACCACCGCGACCGCAGGGCCAAAGTGATCGCCCGCGACCAGCGGTGTCTCGGGATCGGCATGGGTGATCGCGACCGGGCGCATCCACGCGCCCTCCGCCGGCTCGAAGATTCCTGAGGGAGTCCGCCCGCCATCGGCAAGGGCCTGCTCGGCAAGATCGGAGGCGTGCGATGCCGCCGCGGCGGAGACGAGTCGACGCGGCCGCGCTGAGGCGACCAGCGGCGCCAACGAGTCGAGGAGCCCCCGCATCGCTGGTCGCTCGACCAGGATTCGCCGTGGAGCCATGCAGGTCTGCCCACCGTTGATGGCGACCGCCTGCCACAGGACTCGGGCGGTCAACCGCGGGTCGGCGTCGGCGAGCACGATGGCGCTGTCGCGACCGGAGAGTTCGAGGGTCGTCGGCAGCAGCCTCGCTCCGGCCGCCATCGCGATCTCCCGCCCGACCGTGGTCGAGCCCGTGAACAGCAGGTGATCGAGCCGCTCCGACGCGACCATGTCCGCCCCGGCTTCCCGAGTTGCGGGAAGCACCTCGAGTCGACCCGGGGGCAGCCCTGCCGCGACCGCCAGTTCGAGCAGCCGATGCTGGCACCGAGGCGCGTGTTCGGAAGGCTTCACGACCACCGCGTTGCCGGCCGCGATCGCCTGAATCAGCTGGATCCCGAGAATCTGAAGCGGATAGTTCCAGGTCGCGATGATGCCGACCCGCCCAAGCGGCACCCGGACCACCGCATGCCGCTGCCCCGGAAGCCACCACGGACCGCCGTCGATCCCTTGAGGTGCCAACAGGCTCGCCAGGCGTCTGCGATGCCATGCGATCGCCGCCCGGAGCGGCAGCAGCTCGGACGCGATCGCTTCCTCGGCCGGCTTGGCGAGTTCGTCTGCAAGCAGTTCGATGAGGGTGTCGACGTCTGCAGCGATCAGTCGATCGAAGCGGGCCAGCCAACCCCTGCGGGCTGCGATCGGGAACTGGTCTCTCGTCGACATCGACATGAAGTTCGGTGAGTGCGATGCCGCTTTCCGTTCCGCGGCGCCGCGGCACCAGACATCGCGCGGGGCGAGTATAAAGGCGAGTTCCTGAAATCGCGGGGCGGACACTTGGGTTCGTGGCAAGACGGTCCCGCGAGTCATGAAACTTCGCGCCCCGCTCGCCGAACCCCCCTCACCATGATCGCGCCAACCAACGCCTCCGCAGCCAGCACGTCCTCCTCTCGACGATCCGGCGGCAGGCGGGTGGCGGTGGTCGGTGCCGGCCCCGGCGGCCTTGCCACCGCCATGCTGCTCGCCGCGCAGGGTCTCGACGTCGAGGTCTTCGAGCGGCAGGAGTCGGTGGGCGGCCGAACGCGGCGTCTCGAGGAAGGCCCCTACCGCTTCGACTGCGGTCCGACCTTCTTCATGATGCCCTATGTGCTCGAGGAGATCTTCGCAGCCACCGGCGGTCGGCTCCGCGACCACGTCGAGTTGGAACGACTCGACCCGATGTACCGACTCGTCCTCGGCCGCCCCGAGGGCGACGACATCGTGCTCGATGCGACCGCGGACATCCCCGAGATGGCCCGCCGGATCGCCAAGATCGAACCGCACGATGGGCCGGCGTTCGAGCGGTTCATGCGCGACAACCGTCGCAAGCTCGAACTGATGACGCCGCTGCTTCGGCGGCCGATCCGGTCGCCGCTCGACCTGATCTCGCTCGACGCGATGCGGGCGGCACCGACCATTCGCCCCGGCGAGAGCCTCTGGCGTCATCTCTCGCGGTCGTTCCGCCACCCCCAGGTGCGTCTGGCGATGAGCTTCCAGAGCAAGTACCTCGGGATGAGCCCCTTCGAGTGCCCGAGCCTCTTCTCGATTCTCCCCTTCATCGAATACGAGTACGGGATCTGGCATCCGATCGGAGGATGCAACGCACTCGTCCGAGGCATGGCCGATCGCCTCGTGGGGTTGGGGGGACGGATTCGCACCGGATGTCCGGTGGAAGGGCTGCGGTTCGAAGGCCGTGCGGTCCGCGGACTCCGCGCCGGCGGCGAGGACTTCGAGTTCGATCACGTGGTGCTCAATGCCGACGCCGGGTGGGCGCTGCGGAATCTGGTGCCGGAACGGCTGCGACCTGCGTGGAGCGATCGCCGCATCGATGGCATGCGCTATTCCTGCAGCACCTTCATGCTCTACCTCGGCCTCGAAGGCGAGGTCGACCTGCCCCACCACACCATCCGAACCTCGCGAGCCTACGAGTCGAACCTCGCAGACATCTCGCAGCACGGCCGGCTGAGCGACGATCCATCGTTCTACATCTGCAATCCCTCTCGACTCGATCCGACACTCGCACCGCCCGGGCACTCGAGCCTCTATGTCCTCGTGCCCACTCCCAACACCAAGGGGTCGATCGACTGGAGTCAGGCGACGCCGGGGTTCCGCGAGAAGACCCTCGATCTCGTCGCCGATCTCGCGGGACTGCCCGATCTGCGCGACCGCATTCGCGCGATCCGCACGGTGACTCCGGAGACCTGGCGCGGCGAGGGGATCCACTTCGGGGCCACCTTCAACATGGCCCACTCGCTTCCGCAGATGCTCCACCGCCGTCCGCCCCACCGGATGCCGGGCCTCGACGGACTCTGGCTCGTCGGTGGAGGCACCCACCCCGGCTCCGGACTGCCGGTCATCTTCCTCTCCTCGCAGATCACCGCCCGACTGCTGTGCGCGGAGGAAGGTCTCACAGATCCCACCGCGCCTCGGGCGACAAGTCCTCGCGACTTCGCCTCCGCGGCAGCCGATCCGGTGCTTGCCTCCTAGTGCGGCACTCGGCCGCTCACGACCGCGGGCTTGCCTTGCGAGATCCGGAGATTGCTGCCAGGGCTTCGAGTGCCCGGGCTCGCGCCATCGCGTGCTCGACGATCGGCTTGGGATAGCTCCGTCCCAGCGAAACGCCAGCAGCGCGAAGCGACTCGGGAGGTGCTTCCCAAGGTCGGTGGATGAACTTCTTCCCGACTGCGGCGAGCTCCGGCACCCAACGCCTGACGTAGGCGCCGTCTGGATCGAACTTCTCGCCCTGCAGCACCGGATTGAAGATGCGGAAGTAGGGCGCCGCGTCTGCACCGCAGCCGCCCGACCACTGCCAGCCGAGGGTGTTGTTGGCCAGATCGGCGTCGACGAGCGTATCCCAGAACCACGCCGCACCCTCCCGCCACGGCAGCAACAGGTGCTTCACCAGAAAACTCGCGACGATCATGCGCACGCGGTTGTGCATCCAGCCGGTGTGCCACAACTGCCTCATGCCCGCGTCGACCATCGGATAGCCGGTCTCGCCCCGCTGCCAGGCCCGAAGGGCCTTGGCATCGCGACGCCACGGAAACGCCTCGAACTCCGTCCGCAGAGGCCGCTCCGGAGTGCGAGGAAAGGCCGCAAGCACATGGTGGGCGAACTCTCGCCACCCGATCTCGGCGAGGAACTTCTCGGCGTCGGGCGTGCGGCCGCCCTTGTTGATGCGGTGCCAGATCCGCCGCGGCGAGATCTCGCCGAAGTGCAGGTGCGGGCTGAGCAACGAGGTGCCGACCGTCTCCGGTCGATCGCGACCCTCGCCGTAGCCTCGGACGGCGGCCCGAGCGAAGGCGTCGAGCCGAGCGACCGCGCCGTTCTCCCCCGGGGTCCACATCTCCGCGAGTCCCCCATCCCACGCGATCGTCGGGGCGAGCCCGAGAGTTGAGAGAGAAACACCCTTGGGCGAAGAGTCCGGTGCACGAAGTCGCTCCGGCGCATCCCGCGGAGCTTCGACCGCGTCGGACTTGAGGCAGTTCTTCCAGTAGGGCGTGAAGACCTTGTAGGGCTCGCCGCTGCCGCTGCGGATCGACTCCGGAGCAAAGAGCAGCGCGGTCTGATGCAGGTGGAGTTCGATACCGGCCGCGCGAAGCCCCTCCGCGACCCGTGCCTCCTGCGCAATCGCCGCGGGCTCGAAGCGACGGCTCGCGACCACGCGGTCCGCGCCGACCCCTCGGCAGAGGGACACGAGCGCCTGCAGGGTCTCACCCTTCTGCAACACCAGCGGCGCGCCCTTGGCTGCAAGCGCAGACCCGAGCGCCGCCAGCGAGCGATGCAGCCACCACCGGCTTGCACCACCCGGCACCCAGCGAGCCTCCGCCTCGTCGTCGAGAATGAAGACCGGCAGCACCCGGCCCCGCGCCGCGGCGGCGAGCACGCCCTCGTGGTCGTCGAGGCGAAGGTCCTGACGGAACCAGAGCACCGTGGTGTTCACGAGATCGACTCCTCGTCGCCGAAGCGACCGAGTTCGAAGGCGAGTGCTTCGCGCAACCGCTCGAACTCGAAGCGGAACCCGCCATCGCGCAGCCGTCGCGGGGCGACCGGCGCACCGGCGAGCAGAAGCTCCCGTCCCATTCGACCAAAGGCGAGTTTGACCACCGTCGCCGGCAAGGGCATCACCGCCGGCCGCCGCAGCACCGCAGCAAGGTCGCGGGCGAAGGCGCGGTTGCTTCGTGGTTCCGGCGCCACCGCGTTGATCGGGCCTCGCACCTCCTCACGACGGATCGCCCAGAGAATCGCTCCGAGCAGGTCATCGAGGGCGATCCACGGCATCGCCTGCCGGCCGTGTCCGACCGGACCGCCAAGGCCGAACTGAAACGGCGTGCGCAGTTTCGCCACGATGCCGCCCGCCGCAGAGACCACCACCCCGATGCGAAGGTGCACCACACGGATACCCGCGTCGGAAGCCGCCGCGGTCGCCGACTCCCACGCTTCCGCCACCTCGGCCAGGAAGCCCTCGCCGCGGGCTCCCGACTCGTCGAGCGCTTCGGATTCGCCGAGGTCGGGACGGTCGCCGTAGAACCCGACCGCCGAGGCAGAGACCAGAACTCGCGGAGGCTGCTTCAGTTTCGCGAGGGACTCCGCCAGAAGCCGCGTGCCCTCGACGCGACTGCGGCGAATCGAGTCCATCTTGGCTCTCGTCCAGCGACCCGAAGCGATGTTCTCGCCCGCAAGGTGCACCACCGCATCAAGCGACTCGAACCTGGCCGAATCGATCGAGCCCTGATCCGGATTCCAGGCGATGTCGCCCTGCGCCGCATCGGGTCGGCCCCGCACGACCCGGCGAACCTGGTGGCCGCCCGACGTCAGGAACGATCGCAACGACCGCCCCACGAGTCCGCTCGCACCGGTGATCGCGACATGCAGCGGCGTACCGCCGAGTTCGGCGTGGCGACGGAGATCGCCACGCAATCGGCGATGGCGAAAGAGGAAGGTGCGGACCAGTTCCCGGTGCACTCGCCTGCCCGCCAGCAGCTGCCCGAGTGCTCCAAGGGGAACTCGATACTCGATTCGATCTTCGAGCAGGCTGTGGTCGTCTGGTTCGGGCAGGAAGCGATGGTCGTGGATCCACTCGGCAAACGGCCCTTCGAGCTGGCGATCGCGGAAGCTGCGGCCCGGATGCACCTCTTCGTGCAGCGCCTTCCAACGCTTCCAGCGCCCCCCGATCCGCACCTCGAGTTCGGCGATGGCGCCCTCGGCAAGGCCGCCGAAGCTTCGTGGGGCTCGCACCGCCGCCCACGGCGGAATCATCCGCTCGAGCGCGCCTGCTCGGAAGTGCCACGCCGAAAGCGTCTCGACCGGCACCGGCATGCGACTCGAGTGAAGAAGGATCGGCATCAGGACTCACCTTCGCGACATGCGACGTCTGCCGGCAACGGCCGGCCTTCCAGCAGCAGCGACTGCACCCGAACGAAGGTCGCACGATCTCGATGCCGCTCGTCCTCGGGCCGTTTGCGCATCGCCTGCAGCACCACGCCAAGCCGGTGATTGTCGCGAAGCAGAGGCTCGTGTCGATCGAGGAAGGCCCAGTAGAGCCGCGTCAGCGGACAGGCGTTGGCTGCGGAGGGCTTGGGTTTGAAGCGGCAGTCCGCGCAATAGTCGCTCATGCGATCGAGGTAGGCCGCACCGGCCACGTAGGGCTTGGTGGTCATGAGCCCGCCGAGCCCCCACGTCGCCATCCCCATCACGTTGGGCTCGACCACCCACTCCCACGCATCGGTGTAGGCGATCCAGAACCAGTCGGCGAGGTCTCGGGGTGAAAGGTCGAGCAAGGTGGCGATGTTCCCAAGCACCATCAGGCGGGTGATGTGATGCGACCAGCCTTCCTGCCAGACGTCGGCCACGACGCGATCGAGGCAGGCGAGGCCGCTCTCAGTTCCCCAGAACGCCGGCGGCACTCGATGGCCGGCTGCGAGCGCGTTGGCGTCGCTACCGCCATCGACACCGGTCGGTGGCGCCGCAGCCTGCCATGGACGGCCAGACCAGGTGGCGAAGCCGCCGTCACCCGGTCGGGAACGGATCGGCGCAGCGTGTCCGCGAAGCTGGCGATGTCCGTCGGTGGCCTCGTGAACATGCCGCACGAACTCGCGCCAGCCGATCACCTGGCGAATGAAGCCCTCGCGGCTCGCAAGCGGGAGGTCGTCCATCGCCGCGACCTCGTCCACGAGTTGCCGCGGGTGAATGCGGCCGAGGTTGAGCGCCGGGGCAATGCGGGTGTGGAAGAGCCCGCGGCTCTCGCGGCTCATGGCGTCCTCGAACGGACCGAAGTGCCGGAGGCACTCTCGCTTCGCCCACGACCACAGCGCCTGGACTTCTTGTTGGGTCGCCGGAAGCGCCTCGAGATCGAGCACCCCGGGGTGCTCGGAGTACCGCTCGCGGATCTCGGCTTCGACTTCATTTCGCAGCGCGTTCCGCGGGAACCTCGGCGGAATCGGGGCCGGCGGCGTGCCGCTCCAAGGCTTGCGGTTGTCGTGATCGAACGAGTACTTGCCGCCGACCGGTCGGCCCTCGAGATCCATCAGGATTCCGGTCGACTGCCGCACCGCCCGGTAGAAGGCGTCCATCCGATAGGGGCCTCCCTCCTTCTGGGAACGGTCGAAGATCGCGCGGTCGACGAGGAAGAAGGGGTTCGCCGTCCATCGCAGGCGGCCCGACGACTCGAGTTTGGCGAACTCCTGCCGCATCTCGCGCTCCGCGGGCTTCCAGCCCTCGAGGACTCCGTCGGCGCGGGTTGCACACCAGGCCGCGACCGCCTCCGACATCGGTGCATCGCTCCGCAGCAACTCGACCTCGAATCCGGCTTCGCGAAGCTCGGTGACGCAGGCCCGCAAGTTGAGCAGGATCAGGGCGATCCGCTGCCGGTGGTAGGGCCGCCGCGAGAGCCACTCGCGACTTTCGGGAACGACCAGCGGCACCGCGCGATCATGCTCCGCAACGATCCGTTCCGGCGCGAGCTGGTCGGGCAGCACGAGTCGCCCCGTGATTCGCGGGTCGGTCGGCGGTCGACTCCGTCTCGACTCCCCGACGGGACCTCGACTCGGGGCGGGTGCTCGATGGTGTCTTGAAGTCACGGGCTTAGAACCGAAGGGTGGTCGGACGCGGATGACGCCGGTCTATCATGGCGAAAGTTCCGACGCCTTCCACGCGCAAGGAGATCCCGTTGCCCGCCAGTTCAGAGACCCGAACCGACGCACCGATTCCCGGCGTTCAGCTGGGCGTGAAGCCGTGGAGGAAGGTTGCGGGAACGGTCGTGTCCCGAGCCTTGGTTCCGGCGTGGGTCTTCGCTGGCGCGACCTTCAAGCTGGTGGAACGCGATCCGGCCTTGCTCCCCGTACCCGCCCGATCGGTGATCGCCGAAGTGGGCTCGGCGATCGGCGCGAACCTCCCCTCGTTCCTGATGTTCTCGATGCGCACGATCATCGGCATCGAGTTCGCGGCGGTCGCGGTGATGGTGCTCTTTCCGAAGTGGTCGCGGATGGTCGCAGTCGCAATCCTCACGCTCTTCCTTGGCGTTCTGATTGCGGTGCTGGTACAGGGCCTTGAAAGCAACGGGATCGCGGGCCTGCTCGGCGACTGCGGCTGCTTTGGAAGCAAGGGCCCTCCCGCACCGGTCATGTTCCTGATCGACGCCGCGCTCCTGGCCGCGGTGGTCGCATTTCCCGTCACGCTGCCTGCTCATTGGAAGAAGATCGAGTACCGCATGGGCGTGATCACCGCGGTTGTTGCGATCGCCGGCGTCATGGTCGCCTACTCCGCGCCACCCAAGACGTTTGTGCCGACTCCGGTCGAGCCAGGCAATGGAGAGGCGGCCACCCCGGGCGGCTCCGATGGCACGACGGTGGTGAAGGGCCCTTGGGAAGCCCCGCCGCCTCCCCTCGAGCCCTACTACTTCGACAAGTTCGAGACCTGGGTCGGGAAGTCCCTCGCCAGCCAGGCCATCGCGCTGCAGATCTCCCGGCCCTTGCCCGCGGGATTCCCCGACGGACGCTGGCACCTGGTCCTCTACCGTGCAGACTGCGACCACTGCCACGAGCTGCTTGAGAACCACTTCAGCGGCGAGCTCGAGACCCCGGTGCTCGCAATCGAGATCCCCGACACCGACCCAGCCGCGGCGCTCGAGATGCCCTGCGTCGATTGTGCGCTCGCGAAGTTGCCCGCCGGACCGAGCTACGTGATCACCACGCCGGTGCTGCTCACCGTGGTCGATGGGACGGTGATCTGCGCGTGCGAGAACGTCGACGACCTCGATCGCCTCAACGAGTGCCTCGATGCGAAGTGACGGGGCCGTCGAATCCGGAGCGAGCAGACTGCTGGCGCGGGTGGCGGTGCCGGTGGTCCTGATCGCACTCGTTGCGGTAGAGCTCCGCGCCGGAACCGCGTCCTTGCCCCGTTGGCTCGTGGGAATGTCGGAGCGACTCGACGCCGAACCAGCCACGGCCCTGCGGGTGCTGGTCGCGGTGCAGGGTGCGCTCGCCCTCGCGGCGATCCTGATCGGGCGATGGGCACGAGGCATCTCCCTCGTCGCGGTGATCCTGCTCGCGTTTGCAGCGATCTCGGAGGTCTCCGCCTTGCTCGGCCGCGGCGAAGAAGCGTGGCGGTTCGTTCCACCGGCGGTGGTGCTTGCGGTGAGCGGACTGCTGCTCCCTTCCCTGTTGCGGCGAAGTGCAGCCGCAACCGTTCCCGGCGGATCGACCGCGTGGCGACTTCTTGCACTCGCGGGCTCGGCGACGCTCGCCGTCGCGATCGCCGCCCGGGTTCCGGTCGCGACTCCCGTAGCGCCTGCGACTCCGAAGCCGCCGAGCGAGATCGTCGAGCTTCGCCCCGAGGAGTGGATCGGGCGTCCCCTGTCGGAGTCGGGGCTTCCCGCCCGCATCCCGCAGCTGACACCGGCCACGATCGAGGGCCGCAGCGTGGTTGTGCTGCACAACCCCCGTTGCGGACTCTGTCACGAGCTCTTCGCGGAGTGGTTCTCGACTCCGCAGCCCTTCCGCGTCATCGCCCTCGAGATTCCGCCGGAACCGTCCGCGCTCCTTCTCGAGAGCGAGTATCCCGATGAAGTCGCCTGCGCCGACTGCCAGAGATTCACCCTTCCGACCGGTCCCATGTGGCTCGTCCAGCCGCCGGTGGTGATTCTGGTCGAGGATGGCACGGTGCGATGCGTCGCCTCCGCGGTCGATCAGGTCGAGGCTTGTCTCGCGGCCTGGTCGACGCCGCGCGACTCCGGCTGAACTCCGACCGTCAGCGAAGGCTCCTCCGCAGCCAGCACCGCCACTTCGGCGGCGGTCACTTCGATCCGAACGCCTTCATCGATGCTCCATCGCCGCGGTGCCTGCTCATGATCGAGCGCCGCCTCGGCGATCGCCGTCCAGATTCGACGCGGTGCCTCACCGGTCGCCGGGAAGTTCTCGCGCACGCTGCGACGGAGTCCCATCGCCACGAGTTCCACCGGCAACTCCCGCAGCTCCGATCGACTCCAGCGGCGGCGGGTGACCGGACCGAGCGACGCCTCGAGCCACCGCTCGATGGCAGCCAGCGCCAGCTCGCTCTCGGTGGAGAGCCGCTCGAGACCCGCCGCGAACCCGGGAAGCACTTCCTCGAACTGCGGCAGCAGCGAGTCGCGCAACCGGCCGCGAAGTCTTCGGGCATCGCGGTTGGAGGGATCGTCGATCGGCTCGAGGCCGAGGGCTCGGCAGAAGGCCCCCAAGTCGTTCCTGGAGACCCCCAAGAGCGGTCGAAGCAGAGCGATCCCAGAGTTCGTGAGACGTTCGCGGCGCATGCCTGCGGCACCGTGCAGTCCCATTCCCCGGCCCAATCCCATCACGATCGTCTCCGCCTGATCCTCGCGGTGGTGTGCGGTCACGACCGCGGTGAGTCCGTGGCCCGCCGCCAATTGAAAGAGTGCCTCGTACCGAGCCTCTCGCGCCGCCGCGAGGCGATTGCCGGGAGCCGCGGCCAGTCCCTCAATCCGAACCATGTCGGCGTGGAGCCCTGCATCGGCCGACCACTGCGCGACCTTCGCCGCCTCGTGGGCGGACTCCGGCCGCAATCCGTGATCGATGTGCCCGACCCGCACTCGGCCTCCGCCGGCGCGACGGACGACTGCGGCAACCAGCCACAGAAGGGCCAGAGAATCCGGCCCGCCGCTCACGGCAAGCAGCAGGCCGCGGTCGGCCCGCGCACGCTCGGCGAGGGCAGCGGAAACCACTGCCGCCAAGGGGTGCCGGCCCGCGAGCAGCAGTCGGTCTTGATGGATCTCAGGCATCAAGTTTCTCCGAGTGGCGAATCCGGGTTCCATTCGGTCCTCAAAGTCGATACTACTTGTCGAATGGTCTTACTCGGGAGTCATCGATGACCGTGGCGTTGGGCTGGTGGGAGAATCACTGGTCGGAGGTGGCAGCGGTGGCGCTCGCGTTGGGATTCCTCGCGCTGGTCGGCGGGGCGCTGCGGACCTCGCTCACCCTCGGCCCGCCGCCACGCCGCCGACCCGGTCGATCTCGCGAACCGGTCTCGGCATCCCTCCGATCGTTGGAGTTGATTCGCTTCGATGAACTCGAACGGCGGCTGAGCGATCTCGAGCGCCGGCTTCCGTCGCCCCCCCAGGAGGCCGCTCGGGGCCGGCCTTTGCGGGAAGTGATTTTGGAGATGGCCGAGACTGGACAGTCGCCCCGTGAGATCGCCGAATCGCTTGACGAGCCGCTCGGTCGAGTCGAACTGGTGCTCAATCTGAGCCGGACCCGCCAAGAGCGCTGACCCCGCGATCGACGGCTGAACTCGGGCTCTGCAACTGGATCGACGTTCTCAGGGTTCCTGAGGGTGAACGGACCACCGTCCACTGGACCTCGCCGAGCGAGTCCGCCCACTCGGCGAGCGAGTTCCATCGAACCTTGAACTCCTCGCATCGCTCCGGACTGGCGAAGCGATCCGCGTTTCGACACCATCCGCGAAGGTGCTCCGCCACCGCATCGCCGCGGACCCAGCCCTGCTGCACCGGCAGGTCGAGCGGATCTCGCGTGGCGGCGTCCATGGCCTGCTGCGAAGCCTCGATCAGGCGATCCGCCAGCGAGCCTTCGCCCGGACCGCCAGCGTGGCTTTCGATGGTGCCGGCAATGCTCCGCAACCACGCCGGTTCGCTCGCCACCACCGCCCAGTGCCGATCGGGGTCTGCAGCCACGGTCCAGACCAGTCGAGCCCGGCGCGCGAGTGGGTGGCCACCGGAGAGTGATCGCATCAGCGGTTCGAGGTCGACTCGGCCACCCCACGGAGTCGGACTCGCGGTGACCGGAGACTCGATCGAGTCCGCAAAGCGACGATTGACCGCAACTGCAACGCTCTCGGCCCAGTGTTCGAGGCGGTTTGTGGCCCTTTCTTCTTCGTGCACCTCGACCGCGAACGCCACCGCAGGGGTCTTCAGCGATCGGTCCGGATCGCGCCGCCCGCCGCAGGTCTCGCCGAGCACCCAGATTCGCCGCGGCCCCGCGACCGAGCCCAGCGCCGGCGTCACCGCCGCTTCGGGCAGGGCTGCGAGCCACTCGCCGCCCAAGGGAAGGTCGACCCCGCCGGCGGAGAAGACCACTGCAAGGTGATCCCGCTGCAGCGAACCAGCCAGTTGCGCGAACGGTCGATCGAAGGAAAGCGGCTCCGCCGGTGGACCCGGCCGTTGCTCAGGCCTGGCCGGATCGAGTTCGATGGCGATGCCGCGCTCGCCGACCGCAACCGTCGCCAAGGTCGGCTGCGTGACCCAGGGCGCACGATCGAGATACGCCGAAATGCAGGCACGCTCGTCGACGAAGTGCGCGGGCGGTTCGAGGCGGTCCTGAAGCGAGGCGTGCGCGGGCGTTGCACCCGCCGCCTCCGCCCGTTGGAGAACCTCGTCGAAGAGCCCGCGTCGCGCTGCACTGGCCACCAGCAACCATGGCGGCGCTTCGGCGAGCACCAGTCCCTCCGCGGCCACCAGATACTGACCGCCGCCGAGCGGCCGCGCTCGCCATGCGGCCAGTCGATCGCCCTTCGTCTCGGCTTCGACTCGACTGAGCAGCACCCACTGCTCGCCGTCATCGCCTGCCTCCCGCGCCATCCAGACCGCGTCCTTGCCGAGCAGTGCGAACGCGAGCGACCGCGGCTCCTCGCCATGCGCCTCCGCAAACCGCTCCCACGACCGCCCCAGTTCCGACTTCGCGATCCTCTCGGCGAGCAGTCGTCCGATCGCAGTGCGCTCGAGCCGAGGCCAGACCTCGTCGAGGCCGCGGACCTGAACGAGCAGGTCGACATCGGGCGGGGCCAGCTCAGCCGCCCCAAAGGGAGGTGCCGCCGCGGCACTCACGCCCATCGCCAACGCGCACGCCGCAGCGAGCCGAGCGAGTCCGAGCTTCGGCAACCAACCCTGGGAACAACGAGTCTCGAGAGCCTGAGCCATGGATCACACCGGCGACCACGGTGCCGCCGCCACCAATCGATCGAAGCGGTCCGGCTCGACGCTCGCCTCTGGAGTCGCCGAACCCTCGCCAAGCCACTCCGACCAGCCCGCCACGTCCAGTCGACCCACGTCGTCGAGAATCTCCGCAAGCGGCGGATGGGGGCCCGGATCGACCGGCCGATCTGCCAGCCAGAGCACGGCCCCCGAACCCGCGAGCGCCGCAACGAGCACCGCGGAGCCGATGGCTCGACGGACCTTCCGCAGCCGCGCCATCGCGCCGCCACACCATCGGAAGCCAAGTTGCTGCATCACCTCGGGAACGAGATCGGCGGAGAGTCCCGCGCTGCGGCGATGCGGCAATGCCGAATCGCGCGGCGGCGCCGCGCGGTGCCGATCTCGCGCAAACGAGGGGCGACGCTCACGCATCGGGCGTCTCCAGCGCTTCGCGGGCGAGTCTCGCTTGCTTCGGATCGGCCGCAAGGGCTTCCTGCATTCGTCGCCGGGCCCGATGCAGGTGACTCTTGACGGTTCCCTGGGGAATCCCGAGTTCCGCCGCGATCACCGGAATCGAGCGCTCTCGCTCGTGGAAGAGTTCGACCACCCGGCGCTGCCGCGGGTTGAGCGTCGCGAGCGCCTGGTCGAGCAGACCGCGGATCGCCGAGCGGCGTTCGTCCTCGAGCACCGGATCGGCCGGCTGGTTGCGGCGGTTCCCCCGCGACTCGACGAGATCGCTGTCGTAGGCAGGCCGCATCTTCTGCAGGTGATTGACCAGCAGGCGTCGGCCGATGGTGAAGAGCCAGGTGCTGAACCGGAACCGTGGATCGAAGCGATCGAGGTTGCGCAGCACCCGCACGAACGACTCCTGCACCAGGTCCTCGGCCAGCTCCGGCCGACCGCATCGCCGCAGCAGGAAGGCATGCAGGGAGACCTGGTGGCGTCGAATCAACGCTTCGATGGCGGCGGCATCGCCCTTGCGGGCGCGGGCGATCAGACGGCGTTCCTCCGCGTGCGTCACGGAACGAGTGTAGGGCTTGGACTGCCCGGAAGTTGCGGCAGAATCCGGGATTCAGCCGGCGACGGCTCTGTGGATGGTGCAGACCCCGAAGGTCAGCGACTGCCGGCTGATCTCGCCGAACCCCGCCGCTGAGATCCAGCCCGAGAGCGCGAGGGGATCTGGGAAGGTACGAACCGATCTCGGGAGGTAGCGATAGGCCCCAGAGCGATCGGCCGCGACGATCGTGGCGGTGACCGGCATGATGTGCTCGGTGTAGAGCCGGTTGGCCCACCGAATCGGCGCGAAGCGCGGCTCGCTGAACTCAAGCACCACCAGTCGGCCGCCAGGCTTCAGCACGCGGCGAAACTCCCTCAGGGCCCGCGGGGGATCGGCGATGTTTCGCAGACCGAAGGCGATGGTGACGGCGTCGAAGGAGCCGTCGTCGAAGGGCAGGCTCATGGCGTCGGCTCGGCGGTACTCGAGGGTGCCGCCGCCCCGCCGACGGGCGGACTTGGCGATCGCGAGATCGAGCATGGCCTGACTGAAGTCGACCCCAACCACCTCGCGGGCACCGGCAGCGTTCAGTTCGGCGGCGAGATCACCGGTGCCGCAGGCGACATCGAGCACCGTGGACGCTGCATCGATGTCGGCAGCGCGAACCGCCAACCGCCGCCACGCCACGTCCCGACCGAAGGAGTGCAGGCGATTGTTGAGGTCGTATCGCCGGGCGATCGCTTCGAACATGGCGTGGACCCGCGCCGCCTTCTCTACGTCGGCATGAGGGTCGCCGGCGAGGCTTCGGGGATCCCACCCGTGGCTGGCCTGGGCTCGATCGGGTTCGGCGGACGTTTTCACGGCGGAGACGGTTCGCAAGCGAGGAGTGGTCGGGGTTTGGAGCGATCGCATCGTATGGCCCCCCGCCGGAGGGCTGCGGAGCCTCGAACATCGAGAAAGGAACCGGGCTTGGGAGGCCGCGAGTCGGGTCGGCCCGCCCGGCTGCACTGGTCGCACGCCGCTTCTGCAGCCATCCGGGGCATTTCGGCCGATACCCCAGTCGGATTCTCGCGGCCTTCGCTTCCCAAGCGACCGGCGATCGTCCATGATGTTGTGCTTGGTTTCTGCCCGCCCGAGCCGGGTTCGACCCGAGGCTCGCGGAGTCGACTGCATGATTGTGGATATTCAGAGCCGCTCGTGGAACTCACCGGAGCAGCTCGGGCCCGCCCTCGCCGAACGCTTGCGCCGCCTCGACGGTCAGCGGTCCGTTCCGATCGACGCCTCTCCCGCCAAGCTCGTTGCGGAAATGTCCTGCCTCTCCGCGGCATGCCTGCTCGGGTACCGCTGCGATCGCACCGGCGGTGCGATTCCCAATGAGTTCATCATCGATCAGGTTCGCCGCAACCCCGGTCGCGTGGTCGGAGTCGCGGGTGTCGATCCGATCGCGGGAGATCCGGAGGGGCAGGTCCGACGGGCCCGGGACGGTGGACTGCTCGGAATCGCAGTGAGTCCATCCACCCAAGGGTTCCATCCCAACCACACCGCAGCAATGCGGGCCTTCGAGGTCGCGGAGTCGCTCGGCATGCCGGTCTGGGCCTCCCGCCCCGGACCGATCACGCCAACCTGTCACCTCGAGTACGACCGCCCGCTTGGATGGGACGAGGTGGCGAGGAACTTCCCGCAGCTCGCGATCGTGATCGGCGGGCTTGGCGAGCCGTGGATCGCTGAGACTGCGATGCTCCTCTCCAAGCACGATCGCATCTACGCAGACCTCGCAGGGGTGATCGGTCGGCCGTGGCCCCTCTACGAGGCCCTGCAGGCGGCGATTGGCTACGGGGTCATGGATCGACTGCTCTTCGCCTCGGGCTTCCCGCTGCAGACACCCGCCAAGGCGATCGAGAGCCTGTACTCGGTGAACTCGCTCACGCACGGCACCCAGTTGCCCTCGGTGCCCCGCAGTGCGCTTCGCGGCATCGTCGAACGCGACAGCCTCGCCGCCCTCGGGATCGAGTTCGAAGTGCTCCCGGCGGCCACTCCGGCGGCGGCTCCCCGTTCCACCGAGCGAATCGCCGTCCGTCGTTCCTGACCATGCGGTTTCTCCTGGCCACGCGGGCGAAACGGTGCGCTGCCAGCGCGATCGCCCTGTGCGGCATCGCAGTGCTTGGCGGATGCCGTTTCACCGATCGTCCCATGACCCTCGCCTCGCTCGATGCGAAGCCGGTCATGATGCCTTTGGAGTTCCGCGAGTCGGTCTACATCGTCGGCACTTCCGAGACGAGCATGCTCTTCTCCGATGTGCCGCTCGAGACGCTCGTCAAGAACCCCCCCGCCACCGGCAGCGTGCTCCACGCTCAGGTGCTTTGGGCGCCCAAGCCCGGATACACCCCGGTCGATCCCACCGCGACCAATGTCACGCTGCGCTGGATCGTCTTCAGCAACGGTGAGGTCGGCGTCTACGGCGGAGCCGGGTTCTGCTGGCCGCGCGGCACCCTTGGCAAGGGACCCCTCGCGGTCGACATCGAGGCCTCGACGCTTTCGCTCATCGCCTCGACCTCCGGCTTCGTCGATCTCGCCAGCCCGGCTCAGGTGACCGGCACCTTCCGCGCCGAGTTCGTTCCTGATCGCGCCATTCGCCTGCGGCAATTGGTGAGTCAGCGAGTGACCGATGCCCTCGGACGACCGTACTGGGTCGATGCTCGCGGCGAATCAAGAACCGATGTCGCGCGCCGCGATGGCGTCAGCGACTCGCCCGATCGGAGTCGACGAGCCGCCGAAGTGCCGCCGCAACCGCAGGGGCGATCGCTTCTCGCGGCGACGAACGCTCGCCATCGAGGGTGATGCGACTTCCGCCATCGGCAGGGTCGAATCCCAGGACGGCCGATTCGAGATAGGGCGGGCCTTCCTTGGCCGATCCGCCGTAGTCGACATCGCCCGCGAGCGGATGCCCGAGATGGGCGAGCATCGCTCGGATCTGATGAAAGCGACCGCTTTCGAGCCGGATCAGCAGGTGGGACTCGCCGGGGCGGTCGACGGCGTCGGCGACCGCAAGAACCGCAAGCGACGCGGGATCGCCGCCGCTTCGCACCACCCGGGCGGTGCGGCCGACCCGTCGCAGGTAGGCCCGATGCTCGCCCACAAGCGATTCGAGGCCGATGCCGCGGACCCGGACGAGATAGCCCTTGAGCACCTGCCGCGCGCGGAACCGCTCGGCATGCCAGGCCGCAGCTTCGCGGTCGAGTGCCACCAGCACCAGCCCGCGGGCGATTCGGTCGAGGCGATGGCAAAGCCGAACCTCGTGACCGAAGGCAGCTTCGATCGCGGCGATCCACGAGCGGGCTCGCGCCGCGCCGGGAAGCTCGCACGAGAGGCCCGGCGGCTTCCACAAGGCCACCTCGCGGCGGCCGCGATGCGCCACGATGGGTTCGCTCACGGCTCCGATCGCAGCGGTTGCATGCGCCTCGCGATCGGCGAGAGCGGTTGCGGCTCGTCGCCCCGCGCCACCCACCGCAGTTCGCGGTACTCCCAGCCTGGAGGATCGATGCCCGCCCGCGGACGGATCGCGACTCGGTGCACCAATTCCCAGCTGAATGCGGAAGGGTCGTAGAGCAACGCCACGGGCACCGGCGGCGAAGCAGCCTCGAAGCCCGACTCTTCGCCGAGTTCTCGCAGCAGCATCTCGGCAGGATCGACGCCCGGCTCGAGACAGCCGCCCGGCACGAACTCCCAGCGATCGGGGTAGTAGGCGACCCGGTCGGAGCGTCGCCCCATCAGCCAACGCCGCCTGCCGTCGTCGCCATCGACCTCGGCGAGCCCCTTCACCCCCAGCGGACGGACTCCCGTGTCGAGTCCGCAGGCGATGACCGCGTAGAAGCGGTAGGCCGCCTCCATCACATGCACCACCACGCCTCCGTGGCCGTTGCGGGAGACTCCGAGCACATGCAGCACCCGCCCGTCGAAGAACCGCGAGTTCTGCTCTCGAAGCCTCGACCAGGCCGCGTCGATCGCCTCGAGCGCGGGCTCGGCGGGCACGAACGCACCGGGGACGAGATTGACCACCGCGGGGCGGCGCAGTGAGATCAGGCGCGGCTCGTCGATCGCGTCACCTCGTTTCCGATCAGCGGTCGTCGAGACGTCCCATCTCGTCGCGGCGTTCCACCGCGTCGGGCTCGGGACCTCCGCTCTCGCCCTGGATGTACTCCTTCGGGCGGTAGACCATCGCGACGAAGACGAAGAGCACCGCCGCCACCGCCATCACCGTGGTGAAGAACCAGTAGTAGTCGGCGCCGGCCACCGACTCGCCTCCGCCCACCGAGACCCGGGCGGAGAAGGTGGCCGTGTCGACGCCGCTCGGGGCTTCCTCGGCGGCGCAAGGCACATGGCGTTCGCGCCAGGTCGGGGGGCCCGCCTCGGGCGCACCCGGAGCCTCAGGCAGCAGCAGTGCGGTGGTGGTACGCACATCGTCCTCGCTGCGGAACTCGCCATCCGCTCCCAGGCTCTCGATCTGGTAGCGGTCGGGCGAGAGCAACTGGTACTCGAGCGGCGCTCCCCACGGATCGGTCAGGCCGGCGAGCAGTTCGTCGCCTTCGGGCGCGGTCGGGAGTCGGCGATCCTGCTCGAGCGGCGCGGAGTTCGCCCACGCCTCCTCGATGCGGCGACGCCCCTCCGCGAAGGTGGCATCGACCGAGGTCGAGATGCCGCCGAGCGAGCCGTCGGCGTCGATCGCGAACGCCAGGCCATCGTCGCTGCGTCCGCCGCCGAGGGTCACCTGCCAGCGTTCGGCGTCGCGCACCACGATGGCGCCGAGCTCGCGCAAGGACGCCTCGAGGCCGCTGCCATCCACACTGCCGTCGGGCGCGGTGTGCTCGGCGATCGCCGCATGCACGCCGTCGAGCCGCGAAGGAACCTGGATCACGTTGTTCACGATGGCGGTGAAGACGTTGCCCACCGAGACCGTCAGCAGGAAGAGGCTCATCACGAACGACTTCATCTGCGGCGGGGCCTGGGTGTAGCTGAACTCGAGTCCGGTGATCGAGACCATCACCTCCGCCGCGGTGATCACCACGTAGGCGAGCAGCTGCCAGGCGATGTTGGGCGTCATGCCCTGGTCGATCCAGCTCTCGATGAGCCCGGAGAGGCCGAAGGCCGCCACCGTCACGAACAGGCCGATCGAGATCCTCCGCATCGGCGTCAGCGGGAAGACCCGCGAGATCGCGGGGTAGATCAGGTAGGAAAAGAGCGGAATGAAGGCGAGGATCAGGAGCGGGTTGATCGCCTGCACCTGGCTCTCGAGCCACTCCACCCCGAGGAAGTTGCGGTCCATCTTCGCCGCCTGCAGCACCCACGCGCCGCCGGTCTGGTCGTAGAGCGACCAGAACACCGAGATGAACAGGTAGACCGGGATCAACTTGAGGATGGTGAGCAGGCCGTTGCCGGTGAAGGTCTCGCGCAGGAAGGCCAGGCCGCGCGGCTGCACGTGGACGAATCGGTGTCGACCCATCCAGAAGACGACGGTGGCGATGAACATCAGCACCCCCGGCACCCCGAACGCCCACGAAGGCCCGTACCAGTTGAGCAGCCACGGCGTCATCAACGTCGAGAAGAAGCTGCCGAAGTTGATCGAGAAGTAGAACCACCCGAACACCTTGGAGAGCAGGTGCTTGTTGCCGCGCCCGAACTGGTCGCCGACGTGGGCGGAGACGCAGGGCTTGATGCCGCCCGATCCGATCGCGATCAGCATCAGCCCGATCAGGAGCCAGGTCTTGGGTTCGAACGAGGCCTGCAGCGCCGCCGGCGGAAGGTCCATGAGCGCCAGGGCCAGGTGGCCGAGGCAGTAGACCCACGAGAGCAGCATGATCGTGAGGTACTTGCCGAGGATCGCGTCGGCGATGATCGCCCCGATCACCGGGAAGAAGTAGGCGCTCGCCGTGAACCAGGCGAGGTTCTCCCGCGCCTCCGCCTCGCCGAAGAACTCGCACTGGCCCGAGGCGGTCATCAGGTACTGGGTCATGAAGACGACGAGGATCGTCTTCATGCCGTAGAAGCTGAATCGCTCCGCCGCCTCGTTGCCCACGATGTACGGAACGCCCGGAGGCATGCCGGTGCGGGACTGATCGGGCAGTGTCGAGAAGGTGCTCATGCGCGGGTTCCCTGAGGGGGTGGCGTGGACGCCGAGTGTAGGGATCGCTCACTCAGATGCCGGAAGCGACCGGCGCAAGCGGTTCGATGAAGAGCGGTGCGTCACCCGGACCGAGCGGAATGCCGAGTCCAGCCCAGACCAGGAGGAAGATCGTCCACGCCACCGCCAGCACCAGCGTGTACGGCAGCATCAAGGAGACCAGCGATCCGAGCCCCCCCTTGGGCTCGTAGGTCCGCAGGTAGACGAGGATCACCACGAGATAGGGATTGAGCGGCGCGATCGGGTTGGTGGTCGAGTCGCCAACGCGATAGGCGGCCTGGGTCAGTTCGGGGCCGAGGCCGAGGCCCATCATCAAGGGCACGAAGACCGGCGCCAGCAAGGCCCACTTCGCGCTGGCCGAGCCGAGGAAGAGGTTGAGGAAGCCGGTGAGCCCGATCACCCCGACGAGCAGCGGCATCGGCCCGAGCCCGAAGCTCCGCAACCAGTCCACTCCCGAGACCGCGAGCAGGGTTCCAAGATTCGACTCGCGGAACCACGCCACGAACTGTCCGGCGAAGAATGCCAGCACGATGTAGGTGCCCATCGAGCGCATGCTCTCGCCGAGCAGCCTCGCCGCATCGCGATCGCTGCGGATGGTGCGAGCGCCGATCCCGTAGCCGATACCCGGGATGAGGAACATGAGAAACAGCAGCGGCACGATCACGTCCGCCCACACCGGCACCGGAGGTCGGCCTGCGACCTTCTCGTAGGTCCCGTGCAGCGGCGCTCCCGGCACCACGATGAGCAGGCCCAGGCCGACTGCCGCGATCGCGAAGGCGACTGCTGCGAACACGAGCCCGCGCCGCTCCGCGGTGGCGATCGAGGTGCCGTCGTCGGTGTTGGCGACCGACGCAGCGCCCGCGGCGATCTGGGCGCTCACCTCCTCGGGACCGAAGCGCGGTTCGACGATCCACGCGGTCACCGCCCATCCCAGCAGCGTGATCAGGACCGTCGAGCCGACCATGAACCACCAGTTGCAGTCGACCCGCACGAACGCCTCGGGATCGAGCAGCTGCGCCGACTCCTGGGTGAGCCCCTGCAGCAGCGGGTCGAGGCTCGTGACCACCAGGTTCGCGCTGAAGCCGCCCGCCACGCCGACGAAGACTGCCGCGAGTCCCGCGAGCGGTGCTCGATTCATGCGGGCGAAGATCGCTGCAGCCAGCGGCGGCAGCACCACGTAGCCGGCATCGGCGGCGAGGCTCGAGAGCACGCCCACCAGCACCAGCGCCGGCGTCACCAGCTTCGGCGGGGTCACCGCGACGAGACCACGGAGCACCACCGCGATCAGTCCGCTTCGCTCCGCGACGCCGATGCCGAGCATCGCGACCAGCACCACACCGAGCGGGTGAAAGCTGGTGAAGTTCTCGACCATGTGGGTGAAGACCCAGCGCAACCCGTCGGCGGTGAGCAGGCTCTTCGCGGTGATCACCACGCCGGGCTGGGTGGGATGCGGCTCGCTCCAGCCGAGATTCGCGGCCAGCGCCGAGGCGGCGAGCACCAGGAGCGCCCCCGCCGCGAACAGCGTGACCGGATCGGGAAGGCGGTTGCCGACCCGCTCCACCCAGGCCAGGAATCGAGCGGTCCTGCTCTCGCGGGTCAGGTTCATGACTTCGGCTCCGTCGAGATCTGCCGCCGAAATCTCCCGGCAGCCCGATCCTTGTAGACCCCAGGGAACGCGAGCACCTCGTTGTGCATCACGCAGTAGACACCCGGCGGCAGCACCCGCGCCGCCAACAGGCTCTCGGTGAGGTTCTGCATCGCGTCGGTGGTGCGAAGTTCATAAGGCCGCATCGCACCGGTGAGCACCACCGGGCCGGGCAGGGCGCCGTGCGCGGACAGCCTCGCGAGGATTCTCTCGCCGCTCACCGCAAGGCGATCGGTCCCGTGCACCACGATCACCGCCTCATTGGTCGCGAAGGCGGTCTCGACCGCGCCCGCGATCGACTCGTGGTCTTCCGGCGTCATCTCGAGGCTGTCCTTGTCCATGAGCGAGATTCGCTCGATCTTCACGCCTCCAAGCTCGAGCGAGGAGAGCATCACGTCGAGCACGCTCACCCGCTCCGCGAGGGCGTTGGCGAGCACGCCTCCAAGGACGTCGTAGGTCTTCTCGATGGTGCCGCCGGTCGAGACGATCGCGAGGCGGGAGCGGACAAGGAGTGCGTGGCTCATGGAATCTCGACCTCGAGGTGCAGCGGAGGCAGGCAGTGCCGATCGGTGCAGGGCTGCACCTGCACGAGCACGCGTCCCCCCGGGGCTCGCCGGCGCAGTCGAATCGGCACCGAGACCGATCGCGCGTGCACCCTGAGCCGCTCGCGGTAGAGATCGCCCCGCGGGTACTCCGGTTCGACCTCGAGCCCGGCACCGTCGCCGCGGACCGCAAGGCCGACGAGTCCTTCCTCCCCGGGATCGTGGGCGTGAATGTGGTGCGGCGGGTCGATCTCGATCTGCAGCGTGGCCTGGGCATCCCCCGCCGCGGAGAACCGCGGCACCGCCGGCTCGAGCCTCGCCCGCACCGGTGGTGTCGAATCGACCGCAGCGGACCGCGGCAAGCGACTTGGATCGATCGCCGCCAGTTCGGCGACCGCGAGCGTCGAGAGCGCCGCGCCGATCGGATTGGAGACGATGACGGCGCTGGTCGCAGAGATCGCCGCGGCTGCGCGGTCGAGCCAGCGATCGTCGCCGTCGCGGCGATGAAGCGCAAGCGCCACTCGTGCCATCGTGCCTGCGCCCGATGGCACGGCACCGTCGTCGATGCGCCGCACCCGCACGAAGAGATCCGAGCGCTCCGCCTCGCTGTCGAACCACCCACCACCCGAATCGCCGAAGCGGCGCTCCGCAACCTCGGCAATCGCGGCGGCTGCGTCGGCGAACTTCGCGCCTTCCGCTGCGTCCCCGAATGTCGCGAGTGCGCCTGCCAGCGCCAGCAGCCCCTCGGCAAAGAGCGCGTGGTCCTCGAGGGGCGCCGGCCCGCCACCGGCGAGCCGCTCGAAGATCGGCTCGCGAGCCGACGGGTGCCAGTGGCTTGCAAGCACCGACCGCGCCGCGACCGCCGCGGCCTCGAGCCACGGTCGACCCGCGTCGCCCATTGCGGTCGCCGCCGCAGCGAGGCCGCCGATCGCAAGTCCATTCCATCCCGCGATCACCGCATCGTCGCGTTGAGGCTGCGGACGGGAGTCGCGTGCCGCGGCCAAGGCCGACTCGACGGCGTCGCGGCGGGCGTGGACCGCGTCGGACTCCGGCTCGCGCGGTTTCGCGGCAAGCCGCAGGACCCACGCCGGCGGATCCTCGGGATGGTGCGGATCGCGGAAGTTGGCGGGTCCGTCGAGGCCGTACTCCGCGAGTGCCCACGAAACGAGTTCGGCCGCGCCGTGCTCGCGCAAGGCGAAGGCCGCGGACTCGGGTGTCCACAGGAAGGTGGCGCCCTCGCGATCGCCGGTGTCGGCGTCGAAGGCAGCCGCGAAGGCGCCTCCGGGCACTCGCATCGACCGCAACAGCCACTCCGCGGTTCGCGACATCGTCCGCCGTCGGAACGGATCGCCGCTTCGTCGCACGCTCTCCGCGAGGGCGGTGAGCAATTGCCCCTGGTCGTAGAGCATCTTCTCGAAGTGGGGCACCGTCCACGAGGCATCGACGGCGTAGCGGTGGAATCCGCCCGCGACGTGATCGAAGATCCCACCCCGTCCCATCGCGTCGAGAGCGCGATCGATCGAAGTCGCGAGCGCCGGCCGCCGCCGCGCTGCTGCCTCGAGCAGTCGCAGCTGAACCGGCTGGGGAAACTTGGGCCCGCCACCGAAGCCGCCGTGCTCGCGATCCTCGATCGCCTCCAGTGCGTCGGCCGCACGGTCGAGGATGGCCGCCTCAACGGTGGTCGCCTCCGGACGAACCGCCAGCGACTCCGCGACGAGATCTCCCAACTGACTGCTCTGCGCGATCACTTCGCCAGGCCGCTCCCGCCACGCAGCCGCCAGCGCTTCGAGCACCTGCCGGAAGCTCGCGCGGCCATGGGCGGGCTGCGGCGGGAAGTAGGTACCCACGAAGAAAGGCCGCAGCGACCTCGGCTCGAGGAAGACAGAGAGCGGCCAGCCACCGCTCGGTCGCCCCTCGGTGATCCGGGTGAAGACCTGGCAGGCGGTCATGTAGATCTCGTCGACCTCCGGCTGCGCCTCGCGATCGACCTTGATGCTGAGATAGCTCGCTTCCAGAAGCGCCGCGATCTCGGCATCCTCGAAGCTCTCGCGGGCCATCACGTGGCACCAGTGGCAGGTGCTGTATCCGATCGACAAAAAGATTGGCCGATCGAGGCGGCGAGCCTCCGCGATCGCGGCGGCTCCCCAAGGCCACCACGCGACGGGATTGCCAGCGTGCTGCCGGAGGTAGAGGCTGCTCGAATCGGCGAGGCGGAACCCGCCATCGTTGCGAACCGCAAAGTGAGGATTGCCCATCGAGGCGAGAGCGTACCGCCGCGGATGGATTCATCCTCCGACGAGCGCTTCGCCGATGCGACCGCGGTCGCAGGGTCCGATTCGGTTGAGACGCCACCGCCACCCCATCGGCCCCCAAGGCAACGACCCATGCTCATGAACCTCATGGCCGCCGCCCCAGGCGTTTCGCTCTCACCCGAGTCGATCGACACGATGCAGGAGCACGCAAGCGCCGCCCTCGACTCGCTCGAGCAGCTGCCCTCACTCGACGCCTCGGCACTGGCGGAGGCGTTTCGGCAGTTTCCGACCATCGGACTGATTCCCTCCGGCGTCGCGCTTCTGGTGGGATTCCTGCTCTGGTGGCATGGCGAACGCTTCCTGCGGCTTGGCTTGATGCTGCTGGGAATCGTGGTCGGCGTCCCGGTCGGGTTGGGTGTCTTCGCCGCCCTCGCACCGTCGCTTCCGCCGCTTGCCGCCGCCATCGCCGGGGCAGTGGTGCTGATGGCGCTGGCCGCGATCGGCATGCGCTTCGCCGTAGCGGGAGGCCTCGCCTTCATGGTGGGTCTCGCCGCGCTGCTCGCGACGGTCGTGGCGGTCGAACGCGGCCTGATCGCCCCCGACGCACCTTCGGTCGGAGTGCGATCGAACGTTCAGCCTTCGGTGCGCTTGGCCACCCTGCATCCACGGTGGGCGGACGACGCGGACGACGAAGGCACCGAGGTCGAGGAGCCCGCCTCGCCGCTCTCCCATCTCACCTCGAGCCTGCTTCAAGTTCGAACCTGGACCCAGGAACGTTGGGATGCCCTCCCCCAACCCGGCCGCACCCTCGCCGGCGGCGCCGGGCTCGCGGGGGCAGTGATCGGCTTCGGCGTCGGACTCATCTTCCGGCGAGCCGCCCTCCGGGTGGTGACCGCTCTGCTCGGCTCGATGCTGATCCTCGCCGGCGGAACCGCACTCGTTGGGGTCCTCTTCCCAGATTGGGTTGCCGAGACGCTACCGGGCGGACCGTGGCTGGCGCTTTGGGCTTCGCTGACCGTCTTCGGGGGAGTCCTCCAAGGCAAGCGAGCCAAGAAGGCAGCCAAGAGCGAGGAGTAGGCCGACCGAGGCTCGCCGGGTCCGCGGGTGTGGACGTCGGAGGGCCATCTGGCCGATCTTGGCAGCGGCGCGTCGCCCCCGTGGGCCTCGTACTCCTCCCTGAGAACCGGACCATGCCCCTCCTTGCTCAATCCGCCTCGTCGATCGACTCCTCGACCTTCATCGACAAGGTGGGCATGCTCACCCGCCCGCAGGAGCTGCTCGACTCGCTGATCGAGCTGCACGCCATCTTCGGCATTCTCGTGATGGCGGTGGGGATCCTCTGCATCTTCCAGGGCTATCGCTGGCATCGCTGGATCGTGGTGCTGCTGGCGCTGCTGCTTGGCTATCTGATCGGCGATGCCCTGAGTGCCGAACTCGGCAAGTCGAGCGTCGTGGCCATCGCGATCGGACTGCTCTGCGCAGCGCTGGCGTCGCCGCTGCTCAAGATGACGGTGGCGGTCTTCGCGGGACTGTCCGGGGCCTGCCTCGGCACCGTGGTCTGGCGGATCGCCCAACCCGACGCGCTCGTCGCCTGGCCCGGCGCCGCGATGGGGTTCATCCTGCTCGCGCTCTCGAGTTTCCTGTTCTTCCGGATCTCGATCATCCTCTTCACCTCGCTCGGCGGCGCCGCGATGCTCGTCATCGGTGGCATCGCCAGCCTCATCCACATCGAGGCGATCCGCCCCTCGGTCGAGGCGCAGCTCGAGCAGCACCGACTGATCATCCCCCTGCTCGTGGGTGTGGCGGCGGTGATCGGCTTCGTGCTGCAGGAGACCTGGACCCGCGAAGGCGCCAGCGAAGAGGGATGACCGCCCCGCCGCAGCGGTCTCGGTAGCATCGCGTTCATGGATGGATTCGAGTTCCGCGATGGTCGGCTGTGGGCCGAGTCGGTGGCGATCGAGGAGATCGTCGGCGAGGTCGGGACACCGGTCTTCGTCTACTCCGCCGAGACCATTCGCGAACATCTCGCGCGACTCTCCGAAGCCTTTTCGCCGCTGTCGCCGCAGCTTCGCTTCTCGGTCAAGAGCTGCCCCAATCTCTCCATCCTCAAGCTCGTGCTCGACACCGGAGCGGGGCTCGACCTCGTCAGCGGGGGCGAACTCCACCGCGCCATCGCCGCCGGAGCCGATCCGGCACAGTGCGTCTTTGCGGGTGTCGGAAAGACCGACACCGAAATCGACGCGGCGCTCGCAGCGGGCGTGGGGCTCTTCAACGTCGAGAGCGGCGAGGAACTCGCCACCCTCACCTCGCGCTGCGAGGCTCTCGGCCGCAGCGCCCGCGCCGCGCTGCGGATCAATCCAGAAGTCGAGCCGGGAACCCACCGCCACACCGCGACCGGCCGCCGCGCGACCAAGTTCGGTGTCGACCTCGCGGAGGCGGCGGCGATCTTCAAGGGGCACGACCACCGAAGCCCGCTGCGCCTGGTGGGATTGCACTTGCACATCGGCTCGCCGATCGCGACCCCGGCGCCCTACCTCGATGCGATCGACAAGGCGCTGTCGCTCCGCGACGACCTCCGCAAGGCCGGATGCACCATCGAGGTGCTCGATCTCGGCGGCGGCTTCGCGGCCGACTACACCACTGGTCAGGCGCCGCCGGCGAAGGCCTACGCCGAGCGCTTCCTGCCGCGACTCGCGCCGGCGGTGGCGGAAGGCCTCGAGATCATCCTCGAACCGGGTCGCTCGATCGTCGCCAATGCCGGCATCCTGCTCGTGCGGGTGGTCTTCACCAAGAACTCCGGCGGCCGTCGCTTCGCGATCTGCGACGCGGGCATGAACGCGTTGATCCGTCCAAGCCACTACGACGCATTCCACTTCATCTGGCCGGCGCGGGTCGGCGAGCATTGGGTGCCGCCGCGCCGGGAAGCGGCACCGCCACTGGAAGACCTCGAAGTCGTCGACGTGGTGGGGCCCCTCTGCGAAACCGGCGACTACCTCGCCCTCGATCGCGCCCTTCCCCCGCTCGCCCGCGGCGAGGTGCTCGCGGTCTTCACGGCAGGCGCCTACGGCATGAGCATGGCCAACCGCTACAACTCCTCACCGCTGCCGGCGGAGGTTCTCGTCGACGGCGATCGGTGGCGGTTGATCCGAGCGCGGGAGTCCTACGACGATCTCCTCGAGCACGAGCGTCCCGCGAGGCTCGCTCGTGCCTTGCCTTCGCCACCTCTCTCCACCTCCTGCCCATGACCACACTCGCACTCGTCGCCGATCTCATGTTCGGGTCGAAGATCGCCGCCACCGCGCGAGCCCACGGGATCGACTATCGCGGCGCCCGCTCGCTCGAAGGCCTGCGAACCTCGACCGCGGTTCCGCGCCTCGTGCTGGTCGATCTCGAAGCGGAGTTGCCCGACGGCGATCCGCTCGATGCGGTGACGGAGGCCCTCGAGCGCGAGCCTCGTCCGCGGGTGATCGCCTTCGCCGGGCATCTTCAGGTCGAGCGGTTGGAGCAGGCGCGACGCGCCGGAGCCGATCTGGTGCTCAGCCGCGGCGGCCTTGCCGGACGCCTCGAAGCCATCTTCGCCGAGCTCGCGACCTCGACCTGAGTTCGAACTCGTCAGCCGAGTGCCACGCGAACCGCCACGAGCACCAACGCCGCCATGGCGCCCGCGAGCAGATCATCGACGAGGATTCCCCAGCCGCCCCGCAGCGACTGCACTCCCCGGATCGGCGGCGGCTTGAGGATGTCGAAAAGCCGGAAGAGCAGGAAGGCGCCGCCGCTCCACCACAGGTTGTGCGCCCAGCCATCGGAGTCGACCGGGACTACCCACGGCACCGCAAGCAGCGTGATCGCCTGACCGGCGACTTCGTCGGCAACCACGCACCCGGGGTCTTTCTTCCCCCAGCGAAGCTCCGCCCAGTCGCCGAAGCGAACGCAGGCGACCGAACCTGCGATCACGAGCAGTACCAGACCCGCCGAGACCATCAGTGGGCCCGCACCGCTTGCCGCAAGCACGAGGCCGACCGCCACCGGTGGCAGCGAGCCCCAGGTTCCGGGTGCAGGCCGGAGCAACCCCAGACCCATGGCGGTGAGGGCCAGACCCGGGAGACCGAAGCCGGTTGGCTTTCGAGTCACGCCTCCGACCTGGGAGCAACCCGGATCGCCCGAATCACATACGGCACCGCGGAGAGCACGGTGGCGACCACCGTGGCCCAGACCAGCGCCGTGCGGGTGCCCTGCCAACCGCTGCTCGCCGCCGGCCCCGCGTGCACTGCCACGAAGATGCAGACCGGGACCGCGACAGACTGCAGGAGCATCTTGGCCTTCCCCGCAGGGTCGGCGGGAAACGGAACCCCCAAGCCTTCGAGCCATCCCCGAAGGCTCGTCACCAGCAGTTCTCGTGCCAGCAGCACCAACGCGACCCACGAGGCGATCCCGGTGTCGATCGGGCCACCGAGGGGGCCTTCCATCGCAGAAGGCAACGCGGCGAGGCAGATGAAGGCGCCGAGCACGAGCACCTTGTCGACGAAGGGGTCCATGACGCGACCGAAGGCGGAGACCACCTGCCAACGACGCGCCAGCCATCCGTCGAGGATGTCGGTGAGCCCGCCGACGATGAAGAGGTAGATGGCGAGATTCGCCAGGCCCGGCCGCTGCGCTTCCGAAGCCTCGGGCAGCGACTTGACCAGCACCACGAAGAAGACCACCGCCACCAGCAGGCGCAGCATGGTGAGCAGGTTGGGAACCCGGCGGCGCCACCCCGACGCGCTCCCGGAGTTCGAGGCCGTCGACCGATCGGGCATGAGGGGAATCCTACCGGTGCCGCAGGAGTGCATTCGAGCCGCGGCCGCGGTTGCGAGTCGATCGAGACGCCTCTATCCTCCGCCGCTCCTCGGATCGGTGCGGAGACGGACCTCCCTGCCGATGCTGCGGGACGCCCGCCGCGGGCCTTCCCACCGACGGCTCGCTCCGGATCGCTCGGCCGAATGATCCCTCTCGACACCCTCTACCTCGCGGCTGTGGCGGGTGCCATCGCACTCGTCTTCCTCTTGAAGCCCGGATCGGGCAGCCGCCGACGCGCCGCGGTCTTGGTGGCCCTCGCGGCACTTGGCGGCATCTTCGCGGAAGGCCTCCGGGCGCTCGCGCCCGGCGAGCCTGGCACGATCCTGCCGACGATCTTCGGTGCCATCGCGGTGATCGCCGCGGTGAGGATGATCACGATCTCGCGTCCGGTGCTCGCCGCCCTGCACTTCGTGGTGGTGGTGGTGGCGAGTTCGTCGATGTTCCTGCTGCTGCAGGCGGAGTTCATGGCCTTCGCCCTGATCATCGTCTACGCCGGGGCGATCCTGATCACGTACCTCTTCGTGCTGATGCTGGCCCGCCAGTCTCCGACCGATTCCTCCGAGGGCCCGTTCGACTACGACGCGATCCCGCGGGAGCCGGTGGCGGCGTGCCTCGTCGGCCTGGTGCTGCTGGCGAGCATCTCCGGCGCCATCGTGCAGGATGCAGAGTCGATCCGGGGGACCCTCGAGTCTCCCGAGACCGTCGCGGCGGCGGAGATCGGCGGCTTCGAGGACCTCGAAGCCATGCCGCGGTTGCTCGACGAGATGGCCACCAAGGCCTTCCCCGGCGCAAGCGGCGTCGCCATGGACGAATCGGGCCGGCGGCTTCGAATCCACCGGCGCGTGATCACTACCGAGGATGGCCAGGAGGCGATCGAGGTCACCGCGGACGCCACCGTCCTCTTCCCGGGCGGTGAGTTGCCGACCATCTGGACCCTCACCGCAGCGGATCTGCCGGGCAACACCCGACTGGTTGGCATGAAGCTGGTCGCGAGTTTCCCGATCAGCCTCGAACTCGCCGGCGTGATCCTGCTGATGGCGATGTACGGCGCCGTGGTGCTGGCCCGACGTCAGATCGAGCTGGGCGAGGACGAGCGGCGCGAAGCGGCGGGTCTGCCGCGGCTGTCGGTCGAAGACGTCGATCCCGCGGGAGGTGCCGCGTGAACTTCGCTCCGCCCCTGCTCGCGGCCGAAGCGGCCTTGCCCGGCGCCGTCGGCGGCGTGCTCCTGGTGAGCGCCCTGCTCTTCTCGATCGGCATGGTCGGGTTCCTCGCCCGGCGCAACATGATCATCATGTTCCTCTCGACCGAGCTGATGTTCCAGGCCGCGGCGCTGGCGATGGTCGCCTTCGGCCGCATGCATCTGGACCTCTCCGGTCAGGTCTTCGTCATCTTCATCCTCACCGTCGCCGCGGCCGAGGCGGCGCTGGCGCTGGGCCTGGTGGTGCTGCTCTACCGGCGCCGCGAGACCCTTTCCGCCGACGCCTGGTCGGAGATCCACGAATGAGCGCCTTCGCCCTGCTGGCCTCGGGAGCGAGCGCCCCGGAGATCCCGAAAGCGGTCCTTGCAGAAGGACTTTCTTGGACGGGCCTCATCCTGCTGCTTCCGCTCTGCTCGATGCTCCTGTGCGCGGCCCTCGCGGCCCTGCGCAACAAGAGCAAGTTGCCGGCGCTGGTGGCGGTGCTCGCCATCGGCGGAGCCTTCCTCACCGTGCTCTCGATGGCGTTCAAGCTCGACCTCGCCGAAGCGCCGGTGGTCGTCCATCTCTTCGACTGGATCAACTTCTCGTGGACCGCGGCCACGCCGGGATTCGTGCGCGATGGCGAGACCCTGTGGCGCGGCATCGTCGCCGACTTCGGCTTCTACATCGACTCGCTGACGATCTTCTGGATGCTGTTCGTGACCGGGCTCGGCACCCTGATCGCGATCTACGCCAGCGAGTACATGGAGGAGGATCGCGGCGTCGGCTACTGCCGCTTCTTCTTCGGGGTGAGCCTGTTCATCCTCGCGATGAGCTCGCTGGTGATGGCCGACAACCTCGTCCTGCTCTACCTCGGGTGGGAAGGCGTCGGTCTCGCGAGCTACCTGCTGATCGGCTACTACTACAAGACCCCTTCCGCGGTGGCCGCCGCGAAGAAGGCCTTCATCATGAATCGGATCGGAGATGCCGGGCTGGCCCTTGGCATCTTCCTGACCTGGGTCAACTACGGCACCGTCGAGTACGGGCCGCTGTTCGCCGCCCTGCAGGATCCGCCGCCGGGCACCGGCAGCTGGATCACCGCCGCCATCCCCTTCTGCCTGATGCTCGGCGCCTTCGGCAAGAGCGCGCAGGGCCCGCTGTTCACCTGGCTCCCAGACGCGATGGAAGGCCCGACGCCGGTGTCGGCGCTCATCCACGCCGCGACCATGGTGACCGCGGGCATCTACCTGATCGCCCGGACCTATCCGCTCTTTGTCGCGGTGCCGGAGGCGATGGAGACCGTGACCTGGGTCGGCGCCGCTTCGGCGTTCGTCGCCGCGACGATCGCGATGACGCAGTACGACATCAAACGCGTCTTCGCCTACTCGACCATCTCGCAGCTGGGCTACATGTTCCTCGGTCTCGGGGCGATGTCGGCCTTCGGCGGCGCGTACCACGTCTTCACCCACGCCTTCTTCAAGGCGACGCTCTTCCTCACCGCCGGTGCGGTGATGCACGGCTTCGCGGGCCAGCTCGACCTCCGCAAGATCTCGGGTCTGCGACATCTCCCGGGATGGCGGATCGTCTCGTGGACGATGTTCGTCGGCTGCCTCTGGCTCGCGGCCTTCCCCTTCACCAGCGCCAACTTCTCGAAGGACGCCTGTCTCGAGGCGGCCTTCGTGATGAACACGCCGAGCTACCGCGCAGCCGCGTGGGTCGGCCTGATCGCCGCGGGCATCACCGGCTACTACAGCTTCCGGGTCTGGTTCCGGGTCTGCTGCGGGCCGGTCGCGTTCGCACCCGGCGAGCACGGGCATGGCGGCGACCACCACGGTCACGACGATGACCACGGTGCGGCACACGGTCACGGTCACAGCGGTGACTTCCATCCGCACGCGCCGCGACTTGCAATCAATGCCGTGCTCGTGCTGATCGCGCTCGGCGCGGTGCTGGCGGGAATCCCCGCCTACTCGCACTTGGCTGGCGGGCACAACTGGGTGCAGGAGTCGATCGCCCACTCGAGCGCCATGCAAGGCGACTTTCTCGGCGAGCACGGCGACGCCACGGTGATCGGCATGAACCCGCACGCGGGTGTGATGGTCCTTGGCGGCGCGTTCGGCATCGCGGGCATGATCCTCGCGGCGTGGTTCCACCTGCTCAATCGCCCGGCGGCCGCCGCCTTGCGGACGCGGCTGCTCGCGTCGTCGGCGACCCGTTGGCTGCCGACGCTCTTCGAGCGCAAGTGGTACATGGACGAGATCTACCACGGACTGATGACGTTGCCGGCGTGGGCGGCGAGTCACGTGCTGCACTTTGTCGACAAGCACTTCATCGACGGCCTGCTCGTCAACGGAGTCGGACGCATTCCTCCGCTGCTCGCCCGGATCTTCCAGCCGCTCTACAACGGCCGGTTGCAGGGCTACGCGGTGACCATGTCGCTGAGTCTCGGGCTGGTGCTGGTCTGGGCCCTGTGGGCCTGGCTCTCTGGCGGCGCCGCCGCGGAGGTGGCTCCATGACCTTGCTCGCCCTGCTGCTCGCGCCGCTCGCGGCTGCGATCGCCATCGCCATCGCGCCGCCCCGACTCTCCGCCTGGATCGCCACCGCCGGCTCGATCGCGGCCGCAGCCATCGCGGTGCTGGCCGCTGTCCAATTCCCCTCTTGGACCAGCGAGGTCTTCTGGCCCGACGAGGTGGGGCCTGCGGTGTTCGGCGGATTCGGCATCACCCTCGAGCTCGGGCTCGACGGCGTCTCGATGCTGATGGTGCTGCTCACCGTGGTGCTCACCGCCATCTCGGTGATCGGCTCCTACACCGCGATCGACCATCGCCATCGCGAGTACTACGCGTGGTTCATGGTGCTGGAGAGCTCGATGCTCCTGGCGTTCATGGCCCGCGATGCGGTGGTCTTCTACATCGGGTACGAATTCACGCTCGTGCCGATGTTCTTCCTGATCTCGATCTGGGGCGGTCCCGATCGCCGCCCCGCCGCGATCAAGTTCTTCATTTTCACCTTCCTTGCCTCGGTGCTGATGCTCGCGGGCATCGTGTACGTGGCGAGCCGCCGCGCGGAGTGGCTCGGCGAGTGGTCGTTCCGGATTCCCGATCTGGTCTCCTACGCCTCGACGCAGCTCACCGCCGGCGAGCAGTTCTGGGTCTTCCTGGCCCTCATGGCGGCGTTCGCGGTGAAGACGCCGTTCTTCCCGGTGCACAGCTGGCTGCCGCTTGCCCACGATCAGGCCCCCACCGCCGGCAGCGTGATCCTCGCCGGAACCCTGCTCAAGCTCGGCACCTACGGCGCCTTCCGCATCGGACTGCCGATGGCCCCCCTCGGCGGCGCTGAACTGTGCAACTTCTTCGCGATCCTCGCCATCCTCGGCATCCTCGCCGCCGCGATGATCTGCTGGGTCCAGACCGATGTGAAGAAACTGGTGGCCTACAGCTCGGTCAGCCACATGGGCATGCTGATGCTGGGCATGTTCGCCCTCAATCCGATCGGCCTGCAGGGCTCGGTGCTCTACTTCGTGAATCACGGCCTCTCGACCGGCGCGATGTTCCTCCTGATCGGGATGGTCTACGAACGCTTCCACACCAAGGACATGAACCAGCTCGGAGGCCTTGCGTCGACGATGCCGGTGTGGTCGTGCTTCATGATCTTCTTCACCCTCTCGAGCGTGGGTTTGCCGGGTCTCAACGGCTTCGTCGGCGAAGTGCTCTGCCTGTGGGGATGCTTCACCGCCGAACACGACACCATGGCGGGCTACCCCGGCCTGCTCGGGCCGTGGTACGCGATCATCGCGATCGTGGGGCTGATCCTCGGCGCGATGTACCTCCTGCGCATGCTCGGCAAGATGGTCTGGGGCGAGGTGCGGACGCCCGCCGGGCACGATCACGAACACGGATCGCTGCCGCAGGATCTCACGGCGCGGGAGATCGGAATCCTGGTGCCGCTCGCGGCGCTCTGCCTCTTCATCGGCCTTTATCCGCGGCCGATTCTCGAGTCGATCGACCCCGCGGTGCGCTCGGTGCTGGCGGGGTACCCCGACGCGGTGCTTCGAGTCCGTGACGCGGAGCTGGCGGAGGGCCGATCCGCCGAGGATGCTCCGACGCTGGTGCTGGTGGAGGACTCCTCGCGATGATGGAGATGAGCGAGCGCCTGGTGCTGCTGCTGCCCGAGATCATCATGCTCGCGGGCGCCATCGTGGTGAGCGTGCTCGGCCTCTCCCGCGGCAGCGTCCTGCGCGGTGCGGTCCCCCTCGCGACGATGGCGACCCTCGCGGCCGCCCTCATCGCGACGGTGCTGGTGCACGATCCTGAGCGGGCCGCGGCGGCGGGCCTTCCGCTGCCGATGCTCGGTCTCTACGGACGGGCACTGGTCGCCTCGATCGGACTGCTGCTTGTGGCGGTCACGATCGGCTCGGTGGATCGCCGGCTCGAGGAGGCCTTCGCCAAGGGCCTCGCACCCTTCGATCCCATTCGAGTGCTCGGCGGCGAGTTCCACGCCTTCCTGCTCTTCAGCCTCGCCGGCGCCATGCTGGTGACGGTGGCAAGCGACCTGATCTGGCTCTTCCTCGCCATCGAGCTCAGTTCGCTGCCCACCTACATCATGGTGGCGACGAGCCGCGGCTCGCGGCGAGCCCAGGAGGCCGCGGTCAAGTACTTCTTCCTCGGCGCCATGTCGACCGCGATCATGCTGTACGGCTTCGCGATGCTCTACGGCGCTGCGGGGTCGCTCGAGCTCCTGCAGATCCAGGCGGCATTCCTCGGCGGGGCCGGAGAGACCCCCATCGCGGTGCTCGGCGTGTTGATGGTGGTGATCGGACTCTGCTTCAAGATCACCGCGGTGCCCATGCACTTCTACGCGCCCGACGTCTACGAAGGCGCTTCGGTCCCGGTCACCGCCTTCCTCTCCTTCGTGCCCAAGGCCACCGGGATGTTCGTGCTGATGAGCATCCTCGCGGCGGTCGGATGGTCGGCCGACCTCGACTCGCCGTCGCTGCCGCCCAACATCGAAGCGGTGCTTTGGATGATCGCCGCACTCACCATGACCCTCGGGAACCTGGGGGCGCTGCTGCAGCGGTCGGTGAAGCGGATGATGGCCTACAGCTCGATCGCCCACTCCGGCTACATGCTCGTGGGCATCGTCGCCGGGCCAGCCTTCGGCGGCTACGACGCGGTGCTGCTCTACCTGCTCGTCTACGGCGTCACCAATGTCGCGGTCTTCGGTGCCATCGCGTCGATCGAGCGACGTGGACAGGAGATCGACTCCTTCGACGACCTCGCCGGATTGAGAATCCGGCATCCGTGGGCGGCAGCGATGCTCGCACTGGGCGCCGGCTCGCTGATCGGCATGCCGCCGCTGCTGGGCTTCTGGGGCAAGCTCGATCTCTTCGTCGCTGGTCTCGGCGCCGGCCAAACCGAATTGGTGGTGCTGATGGCGGTCAACAGCGCTGTCAGCGCGTGGTACTACCTCCGGCTCGCTGGACCGCCGACCATCGCCCCCGCCGGGCCGCAGGCCGACTCGATCGAGCGGGTTCCGAGCCGATGGCCGCTCGTCACCGCCGTTGCTGCGGGATTCGGTCTCTTCCTGTTGCCGCTGGTGCTCGACCCGATCTCGAAGGCCGCAAGCGTCGCGGGCCCGCCACCCATCGCCGCCGCCGAGGAGGCCGCGTCGACCTCGGCACCCATCGATCCCGCCGGTTGAGGCGCTGACGCCGCCCTTCGCCTCCGATATACTTCCGCCCCTTCGCGAGTGTAGCTCAATTGGATAGAGCATCGGTCTACGAAGCCGAGGGTTGCAGGTTCGAGTCCTGCCACTCGCGTTCACTGGCGTCTCGCTTGAGGTGAGACCCGCTCCCGAAAAGTCCGCTTCTCGAAGAACCGTTGCGTTTTTTCTTCGATCGGGACTTTCGGTTTGGCCCCTGCGATCGATGGGCTACCTTGGGAGTGACGGGTGTCCCTGCGTCGAGCCGGGATCTCTTCCCGCCGCTCGCGTTCCGTCTCCTTCGAGAGAGGAGGAGGCAGCCGCGAGACCTTCTCCTCCGCGGAAGCGAAGGCGCCGCCGACCATTCAGATCGACGAGATCTCTTCGTCGGCGTCGATCCCGTCCATGGACACGTCGCGAGAACCACGATGAAACGCGCCCGCTCCACGGCTCTGATCCGCCTCGTCGCGACCGTCCCGATCCTCGCCGCATTCGCGGCGGATTGCCGGGCCCAATTCGCGGACACCTACTCGGTCGCCGTCGCCACCGTCGCCTACGACGGCACCTTCGAGGCCGGCAACTTCCTCGGCTACCAGGTCCTCGCCTACGACGACGCCTCGGACGGAACGGGACCAGTCGTCGGCGTCGAGGCGATTCTCCTCGGCCCAACCGGCGATCCTCTTTTCCAGTCTCTCGTCACGTTGGATTCGTGGGGCGATCAGGGATTCGAAGCGACCGCCACCCTGACGGCGATCTCCGGGCCTCTGTTCGGATCGATCCCCGAGTCCGCCCTCTGGATCGCCGGCGACGGAGGCCCCTGGGCCGCCAATGCGTTCAACTACACGGTCGGGAACATTCTCGGGGTGGGCAGCCTGCAACGGGACGGCATCGACATCGCCACGGAGTGGCTCTTCATCGAGGGCGAGGTGGCACTGGTTGGAGGCACGAGTCCGTGGTCGATCGAGTACGTCCAAGAGTTTCATCCCAGCGACATTCCGGGGGCCCCGCTCACCGACGTGCATCTCGGCTTCAGCCTTGACCTCGGACTTCTGCAAGCCAACGGAGCCACGAGCATGACGATCACCGCCCGCGTGCTCGCGATTCCGGCGCCGGGCGGGGTCGCCTTGTTGCTCGCGCTCCGTCCCGGCCGCCGCCGCCGATCCTGAGCGTCGAGGGCGGCGGCGATCGAGCCCGCCCGAATCTGGCCTCGCGAGTCGACCGGCCCACGATCACCGGGTCGGCCGTCATCTGAGGGTCAGGTCCGACACGGCGATGGCCAGCAAAAGCTCGCACGCCTCGCAGTCCCACCGATTGTGCTTGATCAGATTCGTCCACTTCCTCTTCACGGTGCTGGTCAGGCCCGCATACCCGCCCTTTGAGGCGATCTGGTCGGCGACTGCCTTGAGGCGGCTCGTCGTCTTGCCCTTGCCGTAGCAAGAAGTCGTCTTGACGCCGGCGAGCTTCGCCATCGCGAGGAGCGAGTTGCCGCTCGGGTCGTGCCAAAGGCCACGAGCGCGCCGCCGGGCTCGCAGACGCTTCTCCCGCGCCTCCACCTCGGGGTGCCGCTGCCGCCGCCATGGAACCGCGAGGCCGCGGACATCGAGGTACGACTCGCCGACGAATTCCGCGTTGACGCCCTCCTGCTTGAAGACCTGCAGCTCGCGAGACGAGTACGCCGCGATTCGACGGCCTTCTTCCCTCGCACGGTCGGAGATTCGACCGAGAAACTCCCGCAGCGGCTCGACCCGCAGTCCCGTCGCTTCGGCGGCAAGGGCGAGTTCCCGCGACTGATCGCCGAAGACCACCGTCTCCGTTCGGCCATCGCAACGCACGCTCGCCATCCACGGCGAAAGGGCCTCGAAGCCCTCGAAGTCGAGATAGATCGCTCGTTGGATCTCGAGCGGTGTCGGGAGGTTCGGACGTGCCTTGGCCATGGGGGTTTCTCCGGGTGTTCGGCTCGAGAAACGGAGGCGACCGACGCGGCCGCCCCTCGCCTCTCTCTTCCTTCCCCCTCACGGGGGGAAGAGAGAGGCGAGTGCAGGACCACCGGCCAAAGCGACTACCGTGAAGGCATGTCGACCCCGTCGAATCGCGTCGGCCTCCTCTCCGACAGCCACGGCCGCCGCGAGCGAACGGCTCGGGCCGTCGAAGTGCTTCGCAGGGCCGGCGCGACCCTGCTCATCCACCTCGGCGACGTCGAGGATCCGGAGTTGCTCGAGGAACTCCTCGTGGCCGACCTCGACGGGCGACCGATCCCGGTCCACCTCGTCGCGGGAAACATGGACGATCCGGCCGAACTCCGAGCCGCGAGTGAACGGCTCGGCATTCGCTTCCACCACCCTGGCGGGGAAATCGTCGCGTGGGGCAAGCGAATCGCCTTCACCCACGGCGATCGCGACGGAGAACTGCGACGGCTGCACGCGAGCCGTCCCGACCTCCTCGCCCACGGGCACACCCATGTCGCTGCCGATCAGGTCGTCGACGGGGTCCGGATCGTGAATCCCGGCGCCCTGCACCGGGCGCGACGCTACACCGTGGCGGTGTTCGAGCCGGCAACCGGTGTGCTCGAGACGATCGAGATCCCCGACGCCTGAGTGGCAGCTGACTCAACCTCGAATCGACGCATCCGCGCCCGAGCGCTGCGTCGAACCCGGAAGCCATGACCGCTCTGCTCCTCAATGCAGCCGCCGCCCTCTTCATGACCGGCCTGATCTGGTTTGTGCAGGTGGTCCACTACCCGCTCTTCGCCGAGGTGGGTTCCGAGGGCTCCGCCACCTACGCAGCAAGGCACCAAGCCCTGACCACGTTGGTGGTCGGTCCGGTGATGCTCGTGGAACTTGCCGCTGCGGTGTGGCTCGCGGTGTGGCCACCCTCAGGCGTGCCTGCGTGGCTTCCCCGGGCCGCCCTCGCCGCGCTCGTCGTCATCTGGATCTCGACCGCGCTCTGGCAGGTTCCGTTGCATCGGCGGCTCCTTGCCGGCCACGAAGCTGCGACCATCGCCGCGTTGGTCGCGAGCAACTGGCTGCGGACGGTGCTGTGGAGCCTGCGTGGTATCGCCGCGCTCTGGATGCTGCGGCTCGCGGCGGGCCCCGCCTCCGCCAACCTCTGATCGTGCGACGGGTCCGTCGGTTCAACCGGATCCGGATCCCGACAAGGCACTCTGGGCTGCTCGGCTATCCTCGCTGACCATGGCATCCCCGAGACCGCACGGCGAACCCGCTGCGTTGCAAACCTCGGACTCCGCCTCGGTGCGCCGCCGCCGCGCCGGCCACCGCCAGCCAGCTCCCCAGCTCCACACTCCGCCGGGCACCCTCGTGGCCGACACGCAGCAGGCCGCTCCGTCGATTCAGGTGATCCGCTACGGACCGGCCGCCTTCGAAGAGCACGCGGCAACTGATCTTGCGGAGGTGGTCGCGGCACGAGGTCGGGATCCGGTGATCTGGGTCAGTGTCACCGGACTTGGCGACGTCGATGCGCTGCGGTCGCTCGCAGCGTCATTCGGCATCCACCCGCTGGCGATGGAGGACATCCTCGACACCACCCAGCCCGCCAAGCTCGAGTCCTACGAGGACTGGGTCCTGCTGGTGGTGCCTCGAATCCAGTCCGACGCCGATCGGCTCCAGTCCGAGCAGCTATCGATGGTGGTCGGCCCCGGGATCGTGATGACCTTCGAGGAAGCGCCGGGGAGCCCTACCCTCGACCGAATTCGCGATCGCCTGCGCCGGCGGCAGGGACGGGTCCGTGACTCCGGCGCGTTCTTCCTCGCCTACGCGATCGTCGATTCGGTGATCGACGGCTACTTTCCGGTGCTCTCGGAGTTGGGCGAGGAACTCGACCATCTCGAGGAGGAGGTCATCGCAAGCCCGCGGGCCGCCCAGGTCGCCCGAATTCGCTCGATCCGCCGCGAGCTTCTTCTGCTCCGCCGCCTCGTCGGGCCGATCCGAGATCTGGTCTCGGCGGCCCTGGGGCTCGAGAACCTCGGGAGTCCGCAACTCCGTCCCTACCTTCGAGATGCGCTCGATCACGCGACCCGCCTGCTCGACCTGGTCGAGATGGACCGCCTGATGGCGAGCGAACTCATGGAGTTGCACCTGGCTGCGACGAGCAACCGCCTTGGGGAGATCAACCGCTTCCTGACCATCATCGCGACCATCTTCATTCCGCTCGGCACCATCGCCGGGGTCTACGGCATGAACTTCGATCGCGATTCCCCCTTCAACATGCCCGAACTCGGCTGGCGCTACGGCTACCCCTTCGCGCTGGCCCTGATGGGCCTGCTGACGATCGGGTTCCTCGCCTACTTCTGGCGCAAGGGCTGGCTCTCGAGCGACCCCTCGCCGGAACGCCCCCCGCGCAGGCTCCGCGGTCGGTAGGGAGGCGGCTACCCGATAACCAAGGCCGGCTCCGGATCCGCTCGATTTCGTTCACG
>JAPOKA010000177.1 GCA_029977865.1 bacterium | reverse complement strand
GACCGAGCGACCGCTTCCACTCAAGCCACTTGGCCGCCAACTCCTGGACCGTGTGCCCCCTCGTTCGAGAGACCCGGTACCACCTTCTCAAGGCCTCCTCGTAATCCGTGCCGAAGTACATGATCTTCCCGTTCACCCGACGGCACCATTGCCCACTAGCATGCCGGGTCAAAGCAAGTCTTCGTTCCATGAAGTTGTAGTCCTCCATCCCCCAACACCCTTGCCGGCGTGGGGGGACTCTCCTCTAAGATGTTGTCGTGCAACCCCTTGCACGCGCCACGGTGGGGTGGCTGAGTGGTCGAAGGCACCGGTCTTGAAAACCACAAAGACCACCCCAACCCCCTTCTACACCCCCAAAACCCAGCCCACAAGTCCTCAACCCGAGTGACTTGTTGTAGTCCCGTTGTAGTGTGGTCAACACCTCACCCCTACAGAAAGGAGCCCCGACTTGCATTACATCAACGTGCAACGAGAAATGAACGCTGACAAGGCCGCCAAGCGGAACCCCAAGTTCACCGCCGAGATGCAGGCAATCCGGGAACGCAAGGAGAAGGAACGCCAAGAAGCC
>JAPOKA010000175.1 GCA_029977865.1 bacterium | reverse complement strand
TCGTGTTCCCTGACACTACGCAATCCGTCAGCTGCGTCTGGTTGCTGCTGTAGATCCCGCCGCCAGACGACGATCCGTTCCCCGTGATCGACACGCCCGTCGCCACCACCGTGCCGTTCGTGCGGATGCCACCGCCGGCAGCACCAGCCACGTTCTGAATCACCTCGCCGCCCGTCAGCGTCAGCGTCGCATTCGAGTCCACCCAGATGCCGCAGCCGCCGTAGGAGTTGGAGCTCGAGTAGGTCTGCGTGTTCCCAGACACCACGCAATCCTCCAGCGTCACTGACCCGCCGATCGACACGTACACGCCGCCGCCCCGATACACCGTCAAATTCTGCGACACCGTGCAGCCAGTCAGCTTCGGAGACCCCGAAGACACATACACCCCACCGCCGTACTCGCTCGACGTGTTCCCCGTGATCACGCACCCCGCCAGCGTCGGACTGCTCGACTGCACGTACACCCCGCCTCCGTACTGCGACGACCCGCCGCGCAGCGTGAAGCCCTCCAGCACCGCTCCAGCACCCTTCTGGCCCACCGCCGTCAAACAACGACCAGCGACAGGATCC
>JAPOKA010000174.1 GCA_029977865.1 bacterium | reverse complement strand
ATCACCGGCCACTCGTACCTGGCGTACGGGCCGCTCATCGTCGGCGCGACCAACGTCGTCTTCGAGGGCGTCCCCACCTACCCCACCCCGTCCAGGTGCTGGGAGGTTATCGAACAGCTCAACGTCAAGCAGTTCTACACCGCGCCGACGGCGATCCGGTCCCTGATGCGGTCGGGCAACGAGCACGTCGAGGGGTTCGACCTCTCGTCGCTCCACATCCTGGGCACGGTCGGCGAGCCCATCAACCCGGAAGCGTGGAAGTGGTATCACGAGATGGTCGGCAAGGGCCGCTGTCCGATCGTCGACACCTGGTGGCAGACCGAGACGGCCGGGCACATGATTGTCAACCTGCCGACCGCCTGGAAGGAGAAACCCGGCTCGGCCACGCTGCCGTTCTTCGGCGTCGAGCCTGTGCTCGTTAACGAGAAGGGAGAGGTGCTGGACGGGCCCTGTGAGGGCTACCTCTGCATCAAGTCGTCCTGGCCCTCGGCCATCCGGTCCGTGTACGGCGACCAGGAGCGATTCGAGACGACATACTTCGCCCCGTTCCCGGGGTACTATTTCTCGGG
>JAPOKA010000173.1 GCA_029977865.1 bacterium | reverse complement strand
GCGGGCAACCCTTTCGGGGTGGACCGACAAGCTTTGGCGTCCGATCTCGGTTTCGAGCGCGTGTGCCCCAACTCCATGGACGCCGTGAGCGACCGCGACTACGTCGCGGAGACGATGTTCTGGGCGTCCACCACCATGATCCACCTCTCGCGGTGGTCCGAGGACCTCATAATCTACAGCTCCGGGCAGTTCGGGATGGTGAAGCTCTCCGACGCGTACTCCACCGGCTCGTCGCTCATGCCGCAGAAGAAGAACCCCGACGCGCTGGAGCTTCTGCGCGGCAAAGCCGGCCGGCTGCTCGGCACGCTGACTGGGTTCATGGCGGTCATGAAGGGCACGCCCACGACGTACAACAAGGACTTCCAGGAGGCGTGGGAGGGTTTGTTCGACACCGTGGACACCATGTCCGACTGCCTCCAAATCGCCACCGGGTGCCTCGCGACGCTCAAGATCGACCCGGCGGCGATGGAAAAAGGGCTGAGCGCGGACATGCTGGCGACGGATTTGGCGGAGTACCTGGTGCGCAAGGGCGTGCCCTTCCGCGAGACGCACCACATCTCCGGCGCGGCGGT
>JAPOKA010000172.1 GCA_029977865.1 bacterium | reverse complement strand
GGCAACCACCTCCTCGAGCGCGTGCTCGATCCTCTCGCGGACGCGCGTCGCCTCCAGCACGGCGGCCACCGCATCCTCCGGTTGCATGGACACGATCGAGGCGATATCCTCGGAAGCGCGGACGAATATCCTCGCGCCGACGGCTCCGTCGCGCTCGACTACGCCACCCGCGGCAACCTGCACGGCGCGAGCCGCGTTGAGCTCGGCCGTCTTGAGCCTGTCCGCGGCAGCCTCGCGCTCCGCGGTGAGCTGCTCGAGGTGCCTCGCGTGCTGTTTCTCGAGCGCATTTCGCGCGGAGGCTTCGCGCGACTCGGCGGCGACCTTCGCCTCTGTCGCCGCGTCGCACCTCCTGGCGAGAGCAGCCAGTTCCTCGGTCCTAGCCGCCGCTTCCTGCCTCGCCGCGCTGGTCTCCTCCCTCGCGAGCTCCTCGCGCGCGGCCGCCTCCCTGGCGCGCTGCTCCGCGGATTGGATGTCCCTCCTGGCGGACGCGAGCTGCGACTCTATCCTGGCGCATCGCGCGGTTTCCCTCTGCGAATCCCTGGATAGCTCGGCGCACCGGCGCTCCAGAGCCGAC
>JAPOKA010000171.1 GCA_029977865.1 bacterium | reverse complement strand
CGTACTCGAGGCCGACGAGCAGCGGCGCCATCGCCGGATCGACCGGTTGGGTGAAGTCGCTCGGGACCATGCCGGGCGTTTCGGCGTAGGGGCCGACGTCGAGGTAGCCGAGCGTTGGGAAGAGCCCGTCGGCGTCGAGGTCGGGAATCTCGACGAAGTCGATTCCGTCGGCGCTCACCTCCACTCGGCCACCGTCACCGAAGAGGCCGCCCACCACGCCGATGGGCCAGGCGGCATCGATGAAGAAGGAGTTGCCGAAGATCAGCAGGTCGATGCCGAATGGATTGTCGGGGTGGTCCTCGACCGGATCTGCGAACTCGACCACGATCGAGCCGCCGCTGCCGAGTCCGCAGATGTCACTTGGCAGGTAGGCCGAGGAGAAGGGACTGACCACCGACGGAAAGAGAAAGTCATCGACGAACCGAGTGGGGCTGCCGAGCACCGCGGAGGGATTGTCGTACCCCGCGGAGACGCCGACGCCGGGCTCGTACGAGACCACCGAGTTTGCGAAGGGAGGTTCGGCCGACGCCGAGGTCACCAGTGCGGCCGCGGCGACGGTCGCCGCAGCCAGAGCG
>JAPOKA010000170.1 GCA_029977865.1 bacterium | reverse complement strand
GACCGACCGGCTTGCGGCGCGGGGCTATGTGGCCGTGGCGCCGTCGCTGTTCACGCGTGTGGAGCCGGGTGTGGACCTGGGCTACGGCGACGCCGACCGTGCCAAGGGCATGGCGCTGAAATCCGCCGCCGAGGCGCTGCCCGGCGTGAAGGCGGTCGTCACCCGCGACGACTTCCCCGACATGGCGATCGAGCACGCCGACAAGATCGGATTTGACGGGCCCTTTTACATCGAGCCAAAGCCACGCGAACCTTCCACTCATCAGTATGATAGTGACTCTGCAGCCTGTTTGAACTTTCTGCGGGAGTATGGATTGATGGACAGGTTTTTCCTTAATATCGAGACCAACCATGCCACCCTTGCCGGGCACACCATGGAACATGAACTGACCGTGGCTGCCAATGCCGGAAAGCTTGGCAGTATCGATGCCAACCGGGGGGACACCCTGATTGGTTGGGATACCGACCAGTTCCCCACCGATCTATACCTTACCACTCAGGTGATGCTGGTGGTTTTAGGCATGGGTGGATTTACCACCGGAGGATTGAACTTCGATGCCAAGCGCCGTCGGGAGTC
>JAPOKA010000169.1 GCA_029977865.1 bacterium | reverse complement strand
CACGTTTCAAGATCCTGGCCGATCTGGACATTGCCGAACGGCGTCAGGCCCAGGACGGCCGCATCCGGCGCCGCTACCGCGATCGCGTGATCGATTTCCGGGTCAACACCCTTCCCAGTCGCTTCGGGGAAAAGGTGTGTCTGCGTCTGCTCGACAGCAGTGCCACCCAGCTCGGCCTGGACAAATTGATCGGCAATCCCCAGACCCTGGACCTCGTCCGCGAACTGGGTTCCAAACCCTTCGGAATGATCCTGGTCACCGGACCGACCGGCTCCGGTAAATCCACCACGCTCTACTCACTGCTGGCGGAGCGCAACGACCCGGGCATCAACATCTCCACCGTGGAAGACCCGATCGAATACACCCTTCCCGGCATCACCCAGAGCCAGGTGAACCGAGAAAAAGGATTTGATTTCGCCACCGCCCTGAGGGCCTTCATGCGGCAGGACCCGGATGTGCTGCTGGTGGGGGAAACACGGGACCTGGAAACCGCCAAAACGGCGATTGAGGCAGCGCTGACCGGTCACTTGGTGTTGAGCACCCTGCACGCGAACGATGCACCCAGCACAATCGCGCGTCT
>JAPOKA010000016.1 GCA_029977865.1 bacterium | reverse complement strand
TTTGGAAAGTGCCGCCGCCGCCTCGCGCGAGTCTGAGGTCGATGGCGCGGCTGGTTCACCTCGCCGGTGAATGGCGGAGGCATGCCCATCGGTTCCGACGCGGCCTTGACGGCCGCCGCGACAGTCGCAGGGGCCGCGATCGAGTTTCCATCGCCGCAGCTTCGCCAGGACCGGCTCCGCTATCTTCCGACGATGCTTCGCGCCGACGGCGTCTCCAAGAGCTATCCCGCCGTGCAGGCCCTGGATCGGGTCACTATCGAGTTCGCCGCGGGCGAGGTGCATGGCGTGATCGGCGAGAACGGAGCGGGCAAGAGCACGCTCATGAAGATCCTCGCCGGGCTCGAGCGTCCCGACGCCGGGGCCATGACCCTCGATGGCGAACGCTACGGGCCCCGCGATGTCCGCGAGGCCATGCGCCGCGGGGTCGCCATGATCCATCAGGAACTCAACCTCGTCGGCGACCTTTCGATCGCCGAGAACGTGCTACTTGGCCGCGAACCGAGGCGGGCGGGGTTCCTTCGCCGCGACGAGATGGCCGAGCAGACTCGGCAGCATCTCGCCGAGGTCGGATGCGACCTCGATCCCCGGCTGCAGGTGCGGAGCCTGCCGGTCGCGCAGCAGCAACTCGTCGAGATCGCCAAGGCGCTCTCGCAGCAGGCCCGGATCCTGATCATGGACGAGCCGACCGCGGTGCTCTCGGAGCGCGAGACCGCCTCGCTCTTCGGCCTCATCCGCCGCTTGCGCACCGCCGGAGCGACCGTCATCTACATCTCCCATCTGCTTCCGGAGGTGCGGGCGCTCTGCGATCGCATCAGCGTGCTGCGCGACGGGCGACTGGTGGCAGCGACCCACCCCGACGAGTCCGACGAAGCCCGCCTTGCCGCACTCATGGTCGGCCGCGAACTGACCGAGGTCTTTCCGCCTCGCGCTGCTCCGCCGCCGGGGCCACCCCGGATTCACCTGCGCAATCTGGTCCGTCGCGGCTGCTTCGAGCAGGTCTCGCTGTCGATCGGGCCCGGAGAGATCGTCGGACTTGCAGGACTGGTGGGAAGCGGTCGAACCGAAGTCGCGGAGACGGTGGTGGGCCTGCATCGAGCGAGCGGCGGTTCGATCGAAGTCGAGGGAGTCGCGCGGCGCTTTCGAGGGCCGGCGCAGGCCCTCGCGGCCGGCGTGGCCTACCTGTCCGAGGACCGCAAGGGTCGCGGCGTTCTTCTGGACATGAACTGCCGCGAGAACGTGACCTTGGCGAATCTCGCCGCCTACGGGCGGATCTTTCCGCGCCGGACTCGCGAGCGCGAGGCCTTCGAGGGCTGGCGGCGCGACCTTGCTGCCAAGGCGCCCGAGGAGGCAGCCGCGATCCGCACCCTCTCGGGTGGCAACCAGCAGAAGCTCGCGCTGGCGAAGTGGCTCGATGCGCAGCCGCGGGTGCTGCTACTCGACGAGCCGACCCGCGGCGTCGACGTCGGGGCCAAGCGCGAGATCTATCGGCTGATCCATCGACTGGCTGCGGACGGCCTCGCCTGCCTGCTCATCTCGAGCGAACTCCCGGAACTGCTGGGCCTCTGCCACCGCATCGCGGTGCTGCGGAGCGGTCGGTTGGCGGGCGTGCTCGACGGAGAGACCGCCAGCGAGGACGCGATCATGCGCCTGGCCGCCGGCGTCAAGGAGTCGGATCGACCCGGACCGGAGCACACCGCCGCATGAAGCACGCGACCACAGGATCGACGCACTCGGTGGGTCATCGCATCGTCGATTTTCTCGAGCGTTACGGCGTGCTGGTTGCGTTTGCGCTGCTCTTCGCGGCCAACGCGATCTGGCAGGGCGAGGTCTTCCTGAAGCCGGAGAGCCTCCGCAACCTGCTCAACCAGAACGCCGCAACCGGCATCATCGCGGTAGGCATGACCTTGGTGATCATCGCCGGCGGCATCGATCTGTCGGTCGGTGCGGTCATGGCCTTCGCCGCAGCGCTCGCGATGATGACGCTCAACGGGTTGATCGGAACCGCGGGCGAAGGCATGGGTGAGGTGGGCGCGGTCTGGATCGGACTTGCCACCGGCGTCGCCGTCGGTGCCGCCTGCGGTGCACTCAACGGCCTGATGGTCACGGTGGGTCGCATTCCGGCCTTCATCGCCACGCTCGCGGGGCTGGTGGGTTTTCGCTCGGTGACGCTGGCGCTGGCCAAGGGCGGTGAGATCCGTTCATCGAGCGGCGAGTTCCTGCAGTCCATCGGTCGCGGGGGCATTCCGGTGCCCGGGCTCACCGTCGGCAACGGCCAGCCGCTCACGATCTACTGGAGCATCGTGGTGCTGGCGGTGGTGGTCGTCGCCGGGCAGGTGCTGCTCTCCCGCACTCGGCTCGGCCGGCACTTCGTCGCGGTGGGCTCAAACGAGCTCGCCGCCCGGTACTCGGGCATACCCGTAGGGCGGGTCCGGGTCTGGGGGTACACCATTGTCGGCGTGTGCGCGGGCATCGCCGGATTGACCCAGATGGCGCGGATGAACTCGGTCTCGAGTTCTCAGCTTGGCCTCTATGCAGAACTTGATGCGATCGCAGCGGTGGTGATCGGCGGCACCAGCATGGCCGGTGGTCGCGGCCGAGTGTGGGGCACGCTGGTGGGAGTGCTCATCCTGGGGATGATCTCGCAGATGCTCGTCACCAGCGGCGTCGAGGTCTACTGGCAGGGCTTCGTCAAGGGAGTGATCATCGTCCTCGCGGTCCTGGTGCAGCGCGGGAGGCGGTTCTAGCGCCGGCTTGTGAGGCAGGCCCTCGCGCTCGAATCGCCTTCTCGACCTGTATCCGCTCCGAGTCGGTGGCGTCCGGCGCCGGCGGTCCGATAGGTGACAAGTCTGCGTCCGTCGGGTGGGGCGGCAGAGCGATCGAAGCCCATTCGAGGATTGCAATCGGAATCGACCTGCCGTGGCGAGAATCCGGTGCATGATTCTCGTTGAGCGAAGACCGAGATCCGAGCGGAGCGCAGTTGGCCGCCGTGCAGCGCGGCGGTGACCACTCCGAAGCTGCCCGAACTAGCCGGCCGCCCCGTGGCCGCCCCTGTGAGGAATGCCGTGCCGATCAAGGAACGCCTGAGAGTTGGGTTCGTGAGTCTGCAAGACCCCCGAAACCCGAGGTCGCTCTCCGGCATGCCCTACAGCATGCTGTCGGCGTTGGAGCGGGCAGACTTCGAGGTGATCGATCTCGGGCGATTCGAGTCGGGGCTGGCGGTCCGCCGAGACCTCGTGGGACGAGCCATGCGGATGGTCGCACGCCAGTTCGATCGAGCGATGGCGTTGGTCGCTCGCGACGAGATCTCGAACTGGAACTCTCGGGGCGACGCCATGGCGAGGGTCTATCGGGAACTCTGCGGACGCCGCGCAAGGACGCTTGCGCTACGAATCGAACATCAACGCCCTGACGTGGTCTTCGGGAACTGCATCAGCTCACCGCTCGCGTATCTCGAGTCGAAGGCGCCCATCGTCTACACCAGCGATGCGACCGCCGAGATCATCGCCAAGAGCTATCCGTCCTACACCGCGCTCGGCCCGAGCTACGCGGAGGTCACCGGGATGATCGAGCGCGAGGCGCTGGCAAGGGTCCGCTTTGCCGGCTTCGCGTGCCCGGCGACGCTCACAAGCGCCGTCTCCACCTACGGGGTACCAGAGGATCGTGCCGTCCTCACTCCATTCGGAGCCAACCTTCTCCCGCCCGACGACCAGTCGCCCACGCTCCCGAGAGACGCGCCGTCGCGAACGAACCTGCGGCTCTGCATCACCGCAGTGGATCCAGTCCGCAAGCGTATCGAGCTTGCCATGGAAGCCACCAAGGAGCTGCGAGAGCGAGGTTGGAACGCGAGCCTGACGTTGGTCGGCCCGCTTCCATCCGACTTGCGGCTGAACGAGCCCGACTCGGCGTTGGGATTCCTCGACCCTGCCGACTGCGAGCACCAGGCGCGGCACCGACGGGCGATCGATACCAGCCACATCGCGCTGCAGCCGTCGCTCGGCGAGGCTTACGGGATCGCGCCGATCGAGGCGGCTGCGTTCGGGCGGCCGTCGGTGGTCTCCGATGTTGGCGGTCTCCCATTCGTGGTGCAGGACGGAGTGACCGGTCGCGTGGTGCCGGTAGCTGCGGGGGCGGCCGAGTTCGCAGATGCCATCGAGTCGATCGCCGCCGATCCGGAGCGGTATCGCCAGATGTCGGTGGAGGCCCACGCGCGGTACCGACGAGAACTCAACTGGGATCAGTGGGCGACCCGCGTGGGCGAACTGCTGCGCCGTGCGGCTGCCGAGTCGCGCGGCGGCGGCTCCTGACCCCGGCTTGGTTCGGGTGCGAGCCCGTGGGAGTCGCTGCGGAGTGATCGACCCCTCGCTCGGCGAGTGGAGCAGCGTTGGATCGCACCCGGCGGCGCCAGGGACTGGCGGGTGCTCCTTGCAGCCTGCACTTTGGCATCCGCGACCGAAACGGTACGGGTGACGACTACGGTGCGTTGGTGCCTGATCGCACGCGGATTCCCGGAATGCTGGCGGGGCCGAGCTGCGCGGAGCTCGAGTCGGAGCGGCTTGCCCGCGCGGCTTGGCTGCTTGCCGAAGGAGTCGCGTCCGCCCGCTGCAGTCGCCTCGTCACGCAGTTCGGGACCGCTGAGTCGGCGCTCTCGGCCGCTCCCGAGTCGATTGCGGCTGCGCTTGGGACGAGTGCGGACAACGCACGACGATGGCAACGATCGGCGGTGGCCTGCCTTCGCCACGAGGCGCCACGAGAACTCGAATGCTGCGGGCGCCTCGGGGTGAGGCTCGTCATGCCGTTCGAGGCGGACTACCCGGCGCTTCTGGCCGCGACCCCGGACTGCCCACCGCTCCTGTGGGTCCGTGGACCGCTGCAGCCGCTCGAGTCGCATGTCGACGAGACCCAACCGGCGTCACCGGCCTCGCGACGGGTCGATCCGCCTCGCGTGGCGATCGTGGGGTCGCGCCGCGCGAGCGCCTACGGCCTCGAGCAGGCGGCGCGGTTTGCAGCGCCGTTGGCGGCAGCAGGGGTGGCGATCGTCTCCGGCGGCGCGCGAGGAATCGATGCCGCGGCCCATCGCGCCGCGATTCGAGCGGGAGGCAGAACGATCGCCGTGCTCGGATCGGGGCACGATCGCCCGTATCCGCCCGAACACGCTCGGCTCTTCGACGGGATCGTCGAGGGAGGTGGCGCCGTGGTCAGCGAGTTCCCCATGGCCACTGAACCACGGCCGGGGCACTTTCCCCGGCGAAACCGGATCGTCTCGGGTCTCGCACTCGGCGTGCTGGTGGTCGAGGCAGCGGCGCGAAGCGGAGCCCTCGTGACCGCCCGGCTCGCGGTGGAGGAGCACGGACGAGAGGCGATGGCGATTCCCGGCCGCGTCGACTCCCCGAACTCGGCCGGCTGTCTGCGGGCGATCCGCGAGGGGTGGGCTGCGATGGTGACCGGTGTCGAGGATCTCTGCGAGCAACTGGCCTCGGCCGGGATCCTGCTGCACGGGGCGGCGGAGCGACGCGAGACGCGACCTTGGAATCGCCCGGGAACTCGGTCCGGTCCCCGACACCTCGTGCGTGAAGCGCTCCGCGGCCTTCGTGGCGACGAGCCGTCGATCGCCGAGGCGATCGTGGCAGCCACCGGCCTCGAGGTCGCAGTGGTCCGGCGGGAACTGGTGCTGCTGCGGCTTGAGTCGTGACCGACCGATCGGTTCCACGATCGTCCCAACCGCCGGAAGCTCCGTCCTGACGGCCTCGGGACCGCCTGCCGACTCGCATCGAAGATCTGCTCAGAACAGAAGTCGCACTCCGAAGTTCACCGCCCACGCCGACTCGGGGCGGTTGCTGACCTGCTGGCTGACGGGAATCCGCAGCGACAGCTCCAACGCCGCCCATTGGGCTTCCCACAGCAGTCCGGGTGCGAGAAAGAGCTCGTACTGGCCATCGGTCTCCCACTCGCCGAGAAACTCTCCGGTCACATAGAGCGCCGGCTCGTGCACCTCGGTGTAGGTTTCGGGCGAGAGTCGAAACACATAGGACGCGTTGAAGCGGAGAAGGTCGGCATTGGTCTCTCCGGCGAAGATCGGGTCGAAGGTTGCGCCGGTGGTGAAGACCCACGTCGCCGACAGGTTCACGCCGTGTCGGCCGAAGATCCCAGTGAGCACGCCGCCGAGGTACGGGTTGAAGGAGGTGCTTCCGAATCCGTCGGTGCCGGTCGGCACCATGATTCCACCGATCGCGGCGGCGCGGAGCGTGTCGACCGGGCCGAGGTCCTCCTGAAGGATCCGCAGCTTGAGCGACATCGAGAGATCGCCGACTCCCGCGGTGATCGACTGCGGCGATCCCGACTGCTTCCAGTAGGCGGGAAGGTCGAGTTGCGCCGAGAGCCGCGGAACGATCCCGTAGGCCAGCGAGGTCTCCATGGCCATGATCGACTGGACCGCGTCGGCGTTGCCGTCGCTGCGAAAGCGGTAGTAGCGGGCCTTCTCGGTCAGGATCCACTGCTGCGGCGATGGCTGGGTCGCCGCGGGCATCCAGATCGCTTCCTGACCGCGGGCGGAAGGGGCGAAGAACCCGACGGCGACTGCGGTGGCCCAGCCGGTGGCGACGAGCTGGAGCCGAAGGAGGCATCGCGTCATGGTGTCGCTGCTCCGCCCGCCGCCTCGTGCACCGAGACCAGGGTGAGCCCCGCGGCATCGATGGCCCGGGCGTAGTCGTCGCGGGTGGGGCGATGGTCGGGATCGACCTCGACGGTGATGAAGCCATGCTTCATGTCGATGGCAACGGCTCGTACGCCGTCGAGTTTCATGAGTTGGAGGTCGGCGTTGCTGACGCACTTGGGGCAGGCCATGCCGTGGGCGACGAGGACCACCGAGTTGGCGGTGGGCTCGGGCCGCTCCACGAGGGCATCGCCATCGTGGTTCGAGGCAGCCGGCGGTGGCGAGACGCAGGCGGGGAGGATGAGTGCGGTCGAGAGCACGGCGGCGACCGCGGTGAACGACAGGATCGAGAACGAGCGATTCATGGATCGACTCCGATGGTGCGAGGAAAGCGGCGAGATGCCGCGAAAGCAGGTCCGCAGCGCCGTGGTGGCACCGCGAGACCGTCCGAACAGCGCGCAACGATGGCGCGAGAGAACGGCTAGCGCCTCAGAACCTGCTTTCGAATCAAGATGCGGCGACCGTCGAGGTCGATCGACGCGACCGCTTCGATCGACCAGCCCCTCCCAGTGTTCCCGGTGGGACTCTCGCCCACGCGAGCGAGCGATCGCGGCGGAAGCGCAAGCCAATCGCCACCCCGCTCGCTCGGAATTGCCGGTGCTTCACGCGGCGGGACTGCCGGTGCCTTGCGGGCAGCGCACGGGCACTCGCTCCCGCAACGACAATTCGCGCCGCAGCAAGACTGCGGCTGCGGCGAGCCGGCCACGGCGAGGTTGGATGCGGTGATCGGGGCCGTCCCAGAGAGGACGAGGATCGCCGCAAGCAGCCATCGGGCCAGTCCGTCGAGCATCCGCGCAGTCTAGCGCCCTGCGGTCCACGGTGAAAGGGATCCCTCGAGTCATCAAGAGCGGCGAGCCGTCCCGGGCACTCCTCGCAGCGGTCCCGACGAGTTCGACGAGTCCGGGAACGGCGGCGGGGCGCGGTAGTGTTCCCGGGCTGCAGAACGGAGTCCGACGATGCTTCCCCAGAACCTGATCGAAGCCGAGACCTTCGCCCGCGCGCGCTTGGCACGGGTCGTCTACGACTACTACCGGAGCGGGGCCTGGGACGAGACCTCGCTGCGGAGAAATCGCGAGGCCTTCGAGCAGATCGATCTCTGGCCGCGGGTGCTCGTGGACGTCTCCTCGCGCGATGCCGGAACCACGCTGCTGGGAACGCGGGTCTCCGCGCCGATTCTGGCCGCGCCGACCGCGTTTCATCGCCTCGCCCACCCGGATGGCGAGGTCGCCACGGCTCGTGCGGTGGCGGCCGCAGGCTCGATCATGGTGCTGTCGAGCCTCTCGACCACTGCGGTGGAGGAGGTCGTCGCGCAAGGAGCGACGGTCTGGTTCCAGCTCTACGCGAACAAGGACCCCGGCATCACCCAGGCCCTGACCGATCGGGTCATCGCTGCCGGCTGCAAGGCCCTCATGCTCACTGCGGACACCCCGGTGTGGGGCACCCGCGAGCGCGATCAGCGGAACGGCTTCCGCTTGCCCCACGGACTCGGCGCCCCGAATCTCGCCTCGCTCGATCCCGTCGGCGAGTTGAAGAGCCGGACCGGCTCGGCGATGTGCGGGGCCTTCGACTGGATGCTGCATCCGGCCCTCTCCTGGCAGGAACTCGAGCGGATCTGCGCGCGGAGCCCCGTGCCGGTGCTGCTCAAGGGCGTGATGCGGGGCGACGACTCGGCCCGTGCCATCGAGTGTGGCTGCGCGGGCGTGGTGGTCTCGAACCACGGCGGGCGGCAGCTCGACGGAACACCCGCGACGATCGAGAGCCTCCCGAAGGTGGTCGAGGCGGTCGCCGGCCGCGGACTGGTGCTCGTCGACGGAGGAGTTCGGCGCGGCACCGATGTGCTGAAGGCGCTCGCGCTCGGCGCCGATGCGGTGCAGATCGGTCGGCCGCAGCTGTGGGGGCTTGCCTGCGGCGGCGAGGAGGGAGTGCGGCTGATCTTCGACCAGCTCGCCCGGGAACTGGACATCTCGATGGCGTTGGCGGGATGCCGCTCCCTGACTGAGATCACCGCAGACCTCGTGCGGTGGCGTTCCGCCCCGTAGGCTTGCCCTTGGCAGATCAATCAGCCGGCGTCTACGAAGGTCGCAGCAGTCGCTCGGCCAGCGCTACCGCCTCGCTGGCACGGTTGGCGCACCCATCCGCTCCCACCAAGCCTGCCAGATCGGGCGCGATGCGGAATGGCAGGCCACCCACGATGATCCGGACCCCCTTGCCGGGTCCGCTTGCCCGAACCGCCTCGATGAGATCGGCGGCGGGGCGAAGCCCAAGCGTGGTGTTGGCCGCAATTGCCAGGAGATCGAACCGGCCGGTGACGCGGTGCTGCAGCGCCTCGACCACCGCTTCGCTCGGCATGTCTGCGCCGAGGCACTGCGACTCCCATCCGGCGAACTCGAAGACGTCGGCCACCATGCGGATGCCGAGATCGTGCAGGTCGCCGCCCACCGCGGTGCAGAGGACCGAATGTCCGCACGGAGCCGCCCGCGGAGCGTGACGCCGAAGCTCCGCCATGATCAGGCGGGTGGTCCCGGTGGCGAAGTGCTCGTCGGCGACGGTGGCTTCGCCGAGGTGCCACATTCGTCCGATCTCAGCGAGTGCCGGCGAGATGACCCGCTCGTAGATCTCGGCGGTGCCGCGACCCGCCTCCTGAAGATCGAGCAGGACCCGAGTCGCTTCCTCCTCGGAGCGGTCGAGCAGGTGCAGCAGATAGAGCCTCGCCGCGGCGGCATCGTCGTCTTCGCCGGCAAGAGGCTCGGTGGGTTCGGTCGCAGCGCGATCCGATCGGCACGGTGCCGCCTCCCGGAGCCTCGCCATCGCGGCCGCAAGCGGTTCGGCGCACCGCTCCGCAACCGACGCCGGCATGTGCTCATCGATCACCTCGCCAAGCACGGTCAGGCTCGCTTCGAGATCGGTGCAGGGGATGCCCCGCGCCTCGAAGGCTTCACGGCTCCAGACCACGTTGCGGGCGAGCAGTTCGGACGTGCGGCAGGAGACCGACTCGGCGAGATGCCGGATCCGATGGCGGAGCTCGCCGCGCCACAACTGCAGCGCCTCGGAGTCGTGCCGAGCGCGGAAGGTCTCATCTCGCGAGGCCATCCCTTCGAGGGTCCACTCCGAGAGCGGACGGGAGGCCGCGTCGATGAAGTCGGCGGAATGACGGTCCTGGCGATCCACTCCGCCTATTTCGGTTCAGCGAGGGTTGCCGGATTCAACGACCAGCCTTCTCGGCCCGCTGAGCGAGCCTCGAGAGCGACAGTTCGGCGAGGCACCCCGAGGAGATGCCGGTCAAGGCCGCGTGCTTGAGGAGGTACTCCGTGACGGTGGTCACCACGGTGGCGTGGGACCAGGTCAGGGGGCTCACCGAGATCGGCCGTCCGTCGTAGGGATTGACCTGCTCCGCCAGAACACCCGAGGGGAGGGCCCGAGCCTGGGTCCACTCGAGATAGGGCAAGGCCTCCCGGAGTTCCTCGACGGTGGTGGCCTTGGCGATGTGCCACTGGGCCAGCCAGAGCGTGCAGATGATCCAGGGGTTGCCGGGGATCTCGGAGAGGTTCTGGTGCTCGATCTGGTGGTAGTAGTCGTTCTCGTAGCGGGCCATCCCGCCGATCGAGGTCTTCACCCACAGGCGATCCCGGATGGCCTCCATGTGGGCCACCACCCGCGGGTCGTCGGCGGGCAGGGCTCCGAAGGCGAACAGCCCGTAGGCCGAGGCGTCGAGGGTCATGTCGAGGCGGTAGGTGCCGTCCTCGAGCGGGGTGGCCATGCGGGCGAACCGCTGCAGTTCCGGCTGCCACATGTGCCGGATCATGGCTCCCTTCATCCGCTCGGCGCCTTCGCTGAACTCGGCGGCGCGATCGAAGGCGCCCATGTCCTGCGCGAAGGCGGCCGCGGCCTGCAGCGCGCCGATGGTGGCCGCCACCGTGAAGAGGTGGATGCCGCGGCGTTCCTCCCAGAGATCCCAGCTTGGAAGCGGAAGCCCGTGGTGATCGCGGTACTCGAGGATCCACGTGGCCGGGTCGACCACCAGGCGGTTGTAGACGTTCTTGATGAACTCCACATCGCGGAACACCTCGAAGTGGCGTCGCAGCGCCCACAGAACCAGCGCGGTCTCGTCCTGCTGGATGGGCAGGATGCGACGCCCCTCCAGCGCCCACGGATGCCAGCTCGAAGCGAGGGTTCCGGTGGGGTTGTACTTGTGCAGGAAGAAGGCGTCCTTGCCGAGCACCCGCTCGCAGAAGCGGAAGAAGGCGCGGCTCAGCTCGCCCTGCCCGGCGAGGACCAGCGACTGCGCCACCAGCGCTCCGTCCCGGGGCCAGCAGTAGGAGTAGGTGTCGCCGGCGAAGTGTGTGATGTCGGAGTCGTTGGCGGCGAGGATGGCCCCGCCGTTGTCGATCTGCGTGCGCAGGATCAGTTCGCTGCGGACATAAAGGTCGCGAATCGGCTCGGGAAGCGGCGAGAAGTCGATCGGTTCCTTGGTCGCCCACCAGCGCCAGTACGCCTCGGTGCGATCCATCATCCGCTGCGGGCTCTTCTCGTGCACCTTGCGGTTGAGATCGACCACCGCGTTGTAGCTGCGGCCGATGGCGATCCAGTAGTGCGCGGTGGCGGAGGCGTTCGGTCGCAGCGAGACCTTCAGCCCGATGGTGGAGTCGACCGAACCCTGCGCGATCGCGTTCTGGCTGAGCATGCCGTCCTCGGCATCCCGCCAGGTGCCCTCGGCGTCGCCGATGCGCTTGGCCCCGGTCGCCCAGGTGTCGATTCCGTAGTTGCGTCCGTCGAAGCCGTTGATGAGGACGTAGCAGTCGTTCTTGTAGTGGATCAGTCCACCGGTGTTGGGATCCCAGTTGACGGTGTCACCGACGGGGCTCTCGTTGACGGAGAGGTCGTGGTGGAAGAAGAGCCGCAACTCGCGCGGCCGGCCTCGAAGGTCGGTGGCGGTGATGCGACGGAAGTACACCGGGCTCCAATAGTCGACGGCGTCCTGGCAAGTCAGCTCGATGCCGAGGCGGTCGTTTCGAAGTCGGACCTCCGTGACCAGGGTGTCGGGCTTGTAGCGCAGGCTTCGAGTCCACTCGCCGCTCTCGACCCACGCAAACTCGCCGTCGGCCCAGACGCCGAATCGCTGCACATGACCCACGGTGTGGTTGGGCATGCCGACATGCGGCCAGTAGAGGTCGCGAATCCGGTACAGGTCGTCGAAGGTGACGAGCAGCTCACCGTTGCCGACGGGGATGTTGCGGGGCATGTCTGGGGCTCGGGCAGGAGGGACGGGGTCGCCGCGGTGCGACGCATCGAGTGGGAACGGCGTTATCGACCGGTCCCGACACGCGGATGAGCCGAGGCATCGAATCGGAGGCGGTCCCGCAAGATCGTCCGCGTCGCTCCGCCGACCGGAGCGGCGGGTGCCTCACGATGGAACGATGGCGGCGAACCGGTCGGTTACCGGTCCCGATCCCCGCGGTGTCGGCGCCGGATGGCGCGGCCGGCTCAGTCGCCTCCGTAGCGACCGAAGAGCAGGCTCACGTTGTGCCCGCCGAATCCGAACGAGTTGTTGATCGCGTAGCGGATCGGACGCTCCTGCGCCGTGTGGGCGGCGAAGTCGAGGTCGAACCCCTCGTCGGGCGAGTCGAGGTTGATGGTGGGCGGAACCACGCCCTCATGGATCGCGAGCACCGTCGCCACGCTCTCGATGCCGCCGGCGGCGCCGAGGCAGTGCCCGGTCATGCTCTTGGTCGAGCTCATCACCAGTCGCTTGGCGTGCTCGCCGAACACCTCATTGACCGCGCGGACCTCGGCGGCGTCGCCGAGCGGGGTCGAGGTGCCGTGTGCGTTGATGTAGTCGATGCGGTCGAGCGAGACCTCGGCTTCCGCCAAAGCCGAACGCATCGAGGCCTGGGCGCCGGTGCCGGCCTCGTCGGGGGCGGCGATGTGGAAGGCGTCACCGGAGGAGCCGAAGGCGAGCAACTCGGCGTAGATCTTCGCGCCGCGGCGCTTGGCATGCTCGAGCTCCTCGAGCACCAGCACCGCCGCGCCCTCGGCCAGCACGAAGCCGTCGCGGTCGCGGTCGAAGGGTCTCGAGGCCTGCTGCGGGGCGTCGTTGCGGGTCGAAAGCGCCTTCATCGCCGCGAAGGAGCCGATGCAAAGCGGGCTGACCGCCGCCTCCGATCCGCCGGCGAGCATCACGTCGGCCAGTCCACGTTGGATCAGGTGGAAGGCGTTGCCGATGGCGTGGCCACCGGTGGCACACGCAGTGGCGCAGGCGGAGTTGGCGCCCTTCAGGTTGTGCCGAATCGAGACGTTGCCCGCACAGGCGTTCACCATCAACTTGGGGACGATGAACGGGCTGATCTTTCGCGGACCGGTCTGCAAGAGCTTCCGGTATCCCTCTTCGATGGTGAGGATGCCGCCGATGCCCGAACCGATCACCACCCCTCGGCGACCGGGGTCACCGGACTGGAAGTCGATGCCGCAGTCCTTGGCTGCCTCTTCTGCGGCCCACATCCCGAGGTGGCAGAAGCGGTCCATCCGCTTCGCCTCGCGGGCGTCGATGAGGGAGGTGATCTCCCAATCGCGGACCTCGCCCGCAAAGCGGACAGTCCACTCGGCGTCTTGCTCGAACGACTCGATCGAGGTGACGCCGGAGCGGCCTTCGCAGAGCCCTCGCCAAGTGTCCGGGACGTTGTGCCCGAGGTCGGTGAGGGCACCCAGACCGGTGACCGCCACCCGCCTGAGTTGAATGGTTCGCATGTGGGAGAACGGGGGCAGCCCAGCCGATGGGCCGGGTCGCGGGATCACGCAGACGCGGTCAGGAAGCGACCGGCGTCACTTGGTGTTCATGTTGGCCTTGATGAAGTCGATCGCCTGCCCGATGTTCTGGATCTTCTCGGCCTGATCGTCAGGGATGTTGGTCTCGAACTCGTCCTCGAACTCCATGACCAGTTCGACGATGTCGAGGCTGTCTGCGTTGAGGTCGGTCTGGAAGTTGGTCTCGCGGGTGATCTCGCTCTTGTCGACCCCCATCTGCTCGGCGACGATGTCGATCACCTTGGCTTCGATTTCTTGCTCGTTCACGGTGGGCGCTCCTGCGTCCGGTCTGCGGACTTGGGTGGGAATATAGCGGACGGGACCGAGGCACCAACCTCGGGATTCCTCGGTTCCGGCGGGCGGCCGGGCCTCCGGCCTCAGCTCGACAGGCCTCCATCGACGGGAAGGACCTGCGCGGTCAGATATCCCGCCTCGTCGCTGGTGACGAAACTTGCCGCCGCGGCGATCTCTTCGGGCGTTCCAAACCGTCGCAGGGGAATCTGCGGGACCACCTGCTCCTTGAGCGACGCCGGCAGCACCGCGGTCATGTCGGTATCGATGAAGCCCGGGGCGATCAGGTTGGCGGTGATGCCCTTGGCCCCGAGTTCCTTGGCGATGGTCTTGGTCAGGCCGATCAAGCCCGCCTTGGCGGACGAGTAGTTGGCCTGACCGGGGTTCCCGGTGATGCCCGAGACCGATCCGATGTTCAGGATCCGTCCGAACTTGCCTCGCATCATGGGGCGGGCGGCGGCGCGGCAAGCCACGAAGACCGACCGCAGGTTGACGTTGATCACCGCGTCGAAGTCCTCGTCGCTCATCCGCAGAATGAGCCCATCCCGGGTGATTCCCGCGTTGTTCACCAGCACATCGAGCCGCCCATGGGCCTCCGCAACCGCCTCGACGGTGGCGCCGACGGCGGCTCCGTCGGCAAGATCGCAGGCTCGCGCCTCCGCCGATCCGCCGGCGGCACGAATCTCCTCCGCCACCGCCTCGAGATCCGCAAGCGAACGGCTCACCGCCACGACGTGGCGACCGTCGCGGCCGAGCCGCAGCGCGATGGCGCGACCGATGCCTCTGCTGGCCCCGGTGACGATGGCGACGCGTCGATCGATGGGAGAACTCCGCGGAGATGCCGAGGACGAATGCTCAAAGAAACGCCCGCCGGACGGCGGGCGTCAAGGGGCGGAATTGTAACGATTGGCCTCGATCTCAGCGACCGAGCGGTCCCCTCGGCGGCGCGACCGGGGTGCCGCCGGGCATGCGGCGGCCGGGTACGCCCGGCGATCCGGGGCCGGGACCACCCGGCGACGGGCCAGGACCCTCGCCGCCGGCGTCGCCGCCGTCATCGAGGTTGGCCCGCTCGGTCAGATCGACCTGGGGAATCACGATCGCCTCATCGGGTTCGTCCGCGCGGGCGATCTCGTCTCGGTTCACCTTGAACCAGGCGGCGATCCAGTCGGTGCCGCTCAGGCGGTTCATGATGTCCGGCGGGGTGGGGAGCGCGTCGAAGGTGGCGTTCTCGCCCTTGACCTCGGTCAGCCACAACTGCGGCTGGAAGTCCATGCCGACGTGGAAGACCGCGAGCATGCACGCATCGCCGTCGGGGCTGTTGCCGGTGCGGACATCGACCCGACTGACCTGATCGATCGCCTTGGGCCATTCGCCCGCGGCGACCATCCGGTCGAACTGAACCTGGTCGGGCATGGCGAGCATGCCACGCACGCCGTCACCATTGCCGCGAACGAATGCGTCGCAGAACTTCAGGACCGCGATCCGCTCGGCATCGGTACCCGGTGCCTGCGCTTCCGGCAGTCTGACTCGCGAATCGATCCCCAACTGCGCCATCAAGGTCTCGATCGGGGTGACCGGCGGCGGTGGCGGCGGACCTGGATCGGGCGGTGGCGCCTTCACGACCGGCGGCGGCGGCGGTGGCTCTGAACCGCAGCCGGGAACCACCATCGCAGTTGTGATGGCAGCAAGCAGGAGGGTTTCGGTCCGGAGCACGCGAGCCGGTCGGCGGAGCGGGCTGAGGCAGCTGAGCATGGCAGATCACCTCGAGAAACGAGTCGCAGAAGGCGCGGCGCCGCGCCACCGTTCACCTCGAGCAGTCTACGCCCGGATTCAGCACTCCCGGGGAAAGATTGTGGAAGTTCCGATCGCGAGCCTTCCGTCCCGCCCGGGCCAAGTCCGTGTCGCTTCCCCTCCCGAGCGGGGATTCAGCCGGCGATCGCTGAGTCTCAGGATGCGTGGACGTCCGGTCACGGTGGGCTTTCGATGAACGGCCTGAATGAAAACCCTCGCCGAGTACCCGGCGAGGGCGATTTCGTTCCGCGAGCAGGTCCCTGCCCGCCTCATGCCGCTTTCAGTTCGCGGCGTCGGCCCGGACCATCTGCAGCCCCACCGACTCCGTGCGGGTGATCAGAACATCATTCCCACCACGGCGTCGCACATCCAGCGAACACGATCGTCGCGGCCACGGCGGCAAGGAGCAGGGTGCTACGAACGACGAGATTCTGCAGGCGTCTGCGGTCGGTCATGGCTCTCAACTCCAATGGATCGGTCGATCCGCTTCATGAGGCCCCGCAGCACCGTGCCGGGGGCGAGTTCGTGCATGGACCAGCCTGCCTCAGTTCCGGGAGGCAGGGTGGCAATCAGATCCGTACAACAATGGCTCCATTTCACCGGTCTGACCAGTTGGAGCACGAGGTTCTTTCGCAAATCCCGGAGATTCTCGGGGTCGTGAGGCCCCGCAGTCACATTCGACCAGACCGGACAGTGGGGCGGCCCGAAGTCGATGTCGGTCAAGGCGGACTCGAGTCCGTCGGCAGCCGGTTGCATCAGCGGACTGTGAAACGCGCCCGCGACCTGGAGTGCCGCCGCTCGAAGGCCCAGTTCACCCGCCACCGCCACCGCGCGGTCGCAGGCAGCACGATCGCCGGAGATGACGATCTGGCCGGGCGCATTGAAGTTCGCGCAGACCAGCACTTGGCCCTCGGCGGCCTGCTCGCAGACTGCGGTGGCCTGCGCTTCGTCGGCACCGATCAGCGCAACCATGCCGCCGAGGCTCTTCTCGGCAGCCTCCTGCATGAGGCGGCCCCGCGTCGCGACGAGCCGCAGGCCATCGAGGAATGAGAACGCTCCCGCGAGGTGCAGGGCGGTGTACTCACCGAGCGAGAGTCCCGCCGCCGCCATGAGGCGAGGGGGATCGGAGTGCTCGAGCATCGCCTGCCAGCAGGCCACGCCGCAGGTGTAGAGCGCGGGCTGGCTGATGTCGGTTCGGCTCAGCAGTTCGATGGGGCCCTCGAAGCACACGCGACTGAGGGGCACCCCGCCGAGCGCCGGAAGATCCGCGAGGGCCTCGTCGGCCGCGGCGAAGGTCTGCGCCGCGGCGGGAAACGCCTCGGCCCAAGCCTTCCCCATGCCCACCTGCTGTGCGCCTTGACCGGGACACAGCAGCACCACCCGCTCGCCCCCGCCCGAGTGTGAATCGTCGGTCACGTCAGAGCCTCCACACGCTGCTGGCCCAGGTCATGCCGCCGCCGAAGGCGACCACCACCACGGTGTCGCCGGCGCCGCACTTGCCGTCCTTGCGAAGCTGGTCGAGCAGCAGCCCCGCGCTGCCCGCGGAACTGTTGCCGAATCGATCGATGTTGACCGGCATCTTCTCGGAGGGAATCCCGATTCGTTCCCGTGCCGCCTCGATGATCCGCAGGTTCGACTGGTGGCAGACGAACTGCGCGACGTCGTCGACCGAAAGCCCGGTCCCGGCGAGGGCGTCCTCGACGGTCTCTCGAAAGCGGTTCACCGCGAACTTGAAGACCTCGCGGCCGTTCATCCGCAGGCATCCGAGGCGAATCGGATTCTCGCGATCGTCGGCGGGTACCTCCTGCTCGCGGCGGGGGATGTAGAGGCTCGCCCAGCCGCGGCCATCCGCGTGCATGCGCTGGTAGATGCAGCCCTTGCCGGGATCGTCGTCGCGCACCAGCACCGCGGCTCCCGCGGCGTCGCCGAAAAGGATGCTGACGGAGCGATCGTCGTAGTCGATGGCGGTGCTCATCGCGTCGACGCCGATCACGCCGACGCTGCGAAATCGGCCGGAGCGAATCAGGCTTTCACCGACGTTCAGCGAGTAGACGAAGCCGCAGCAGGCCGCGGTGAGGTCGAAGGCCGCCGCAGGAGTCGCGTCGAGCGCCGCCGCGATGCGGCAGGCGTTCGAGGGGCACGCCATCTCCGGCGTGCAGGTGCCGCAGATGATCAGATCGAGGTCGGAGCCCTTCATCCCCGCTTCGTCGAGGGCTCGAGCCAGCGCATCGCGGCCGAGCGTGAAGGTGCCCTCGGTGCGGGGATCGCAGATGCGCCGCTCGCGAATCCCCGTTCGCTGAGTGATCCACTCGTCGGTGGTGTCCATCATCCGCTCGAGATCGCGGTTGTGGAGCACCCGAGGCGGGACCGCCGAGCCGGTGCCGGCAAGGCGCACGCCGCAGGGAGACACGGCGCTCATGCGGGAACTTCTTCCATCTCCTCCAGCGCGGTCACGATCGCCTCGTTGAGGCCGGACTCGGCGAACTGGCGGGTACGTAGGATCGCGTTGGTGATGGTGCGGGCCACGCTCGAACCGTGCGAGATGAGGCAGTAGCCGTTCACCCCGAGCAGGGGAGCGCCGCCGTACTCGTGGTAGTCGTGCTTCGCGTAGATGCTTCGCACCACCGGCTCGAGCCGAAGGGCGAGGCTCGGGTCGATCTCCATCACCTCCGCCGCGATCGCCTTGAAGATGCCGGCAGAGAGACCTTCGGCGAGCTTGAGCATGACGTTGCCCACCACGCCGTCGGTGATTACCACGTCGGCCTCGCCGTTGAAGACGCCGCGGCCCTCGACGTAGCCGATGAAGCGCGTGCCGGGGCTCGAACGCAGCAGGTCGCGGGCCCGCTTCATCTCGGCGGTTCCCTTCTGCTCCTCCCCGCCCACGTTCATCAGGGCCACGCGGGGATTCTCGACCCCGAGCACCTTCTGCGAGAAGACCCGCCCCATCACGCCGTATTGGGCGAGGTGGTGCGGCTTGGGCTCGATGTTGGCGCCGACGTCGATCAGCACGATCGGTCCGGCGAAGGTCGGCACGGTGACCGCGATCCCGGGTCGGTGCACTCCGGGGAGCCGCTTCATCTGGAACTGGCTCGCGGTCACGCAGGCTCCGGTGTTGCCGGCGGAGAGCCAGCCGTCGATCTGGCGGTCCTTGGGGCCGGCCATTCGCGCGAGCACCGCGATCGAACTGTCGGGATTCTGCCGGACGCTCTCGACCGGCGGCGCCGCCATCTCGATCACCTGCGTCGTCGCCACCGTCTCGATCCGAGGATCGCGATCGCCGCGCTCATTGAGCGCGTCCTCGATCACTTCGCGGTCTCCCGCGAGCACGAGACGATCGTCCGGACCAAGACGGTCCAGCGCTGCGAAGCAACCCTTCAGGATCTCGCCAGGGGCGTGATCGCCACCCATGACGTCCACGCCGATGCGCATGGAGCGTGACCTTCCAGCCGACGCCTGAGGATCAGGCGTTGTCGGCGACTTGGCGGACCTGCAGTCCGGGGCGGACATAGCCGCAGTGCCGGCAGGCCCGGTGCGGCTGCTTCACCTGACCGCAGTTGGGACAGGAGACGGTGTGCAGGGGCTTGAGAGCCTGATGAGCGCGACGTCGCCGGCTCCGGCCGTGAGACTGACGAAATGCGGGAATGGCCATGGTGCCGCTCGGGAAGCGAGGTCGGCGACCGCAATGGCCGCCGGGAGTGGAAGAACCGCCGTGGAACCCTCAAACAGGCGAACCGGCGGGAACAATCGAACCGGGCAAAGTAGGGAGAGCCCCGCAAACTGTCAAGGATTTGGCATCATCCTTCGCCTCCGTCGGGAGGAACAGTCGAAAGCGGGGCGGCATGGACAGACCGGTCTTTCATCTCTTCACCGACGGAGCCTGCACCGGCAACCCCGGTCCGGGCGGATGGGCGTTCATCCTGCGCTCGGTGGCCGGTGCTGAGTTGCTGGTGGAGGAGGCAGGGGCCGAATCCCAGACCACCAACAACCGGATGGAGCTCCTCGCGGCGATTCGGGGGCTCGAGGCGGTGCCCGAGCCGGCCGAGGTGCACCTCTTCTCCGACAGCCAGTACCTCACCAAGGGGCTCGGCGAGTGGCTTGACGGCTGGAAGAGGAAGGGCTGGAGGACGACCTCGGGCCCGGTGCGAAACGCAGACCTCTGGCGGGAGCTCGACGCGCTCCGAGGGGTCCACCGGATCCGCACGGAATGGGTCCGCGGCCACGATGGCCACCCCGAGAACGAGCGTTGCGACCAACTCGCGGTGGCTGCGATCGAGGCGGTCCGGGGTCGGTGACCGCGGTCGCACCGCGATCCCGCCCTTGACGCTTGCGAGGGCCGATCCGCCCCGGTACCCTTCCCGATTCCCCTCAAAGGCCGCTGTTCCATGCCCACGATCAATCAACTCGTCCGCCGACCCCGCGTCGACCCCCCCTCCAAGAGCAAGGTGAAGGACCTCGCCGCCTGCCCGCAGAAGCGGGGAGTCTGCCTGCAGGTCCGCACCGTCACTCCGAAGAAGCCCAACTCGGCCCTTCGCAAGGTGGCCCGGGTGCGGCTCTCCAACGGCAAGGAAGTCACCGCGTACATCGGTGGCGTCGGGCACAACCTGCAGGAACACTCGATCGTGCTCGTTCGCGGCGGCCGCGTCCGCGACCTGCCCGGCGTGCGCTACCACGTCGTTCGCGGCTCGCTCGACTGCCTCGGCGTCGACGGCCGGCGGAAGGGTCGATCGAAGTACGGCGTCAAGAAGAAGGCCGCCAAGAAGTGATCAACGTCGACCTCGCCGCGCGGCGAGGTCTGGTTCGCAACCGACAATCTTGGGCAGGTAACTGCGGGGCGATTCCCGGGAATGCCCATCTCCCTCCCGCAGTGAACCTCAGGAAGACCTGAAGCCCAGAGAGGAGTCCCACATGGCTGGACGCATCACCGCTTCCGACGATCAACTCCGTCCCGACCCGCGGTACGGAGACATGACCTTGTCGAAGTTCATCAACTGCTTCATGGTGCGCGGCCAGAAGGCCACCGCCATCGGCATCATGTACGACGCGCTCGATCTCATTCAGGGGCGTCTTGATCGCGAGAAGATCGAGGGCGCGCCGGAGACCGCGATCGAGGTCTTCCACCGGGCCCTCGACAACGTCCGTCCGCACGTCGAAGTCCGCTCGAAGCGGGTCGGCGGTGCGAACTACCAGGTTCCGATGCAGTTGAATCGGCGGCGACAGCAGTCGCTGACCTTCCGCTGGATCATCACCGCAGCTCGCGAGGAGAAGGGCAAGCCGATGGCGGCGAGGCTCGCCCGCGAACTCTGGGATGCGGCCCGCGGCGAGGGCAAGGCGATGTCGGTTCGGGAGCAGACCCACCGCATGGCCGAGGCCAATCGCGCCTTCGCCCACTTCGCCCGCTGATTCGAGGCCGATCCGATCTCATACGAACGACGCCCGGCCGCTCGGCCGGGCGTTGTACTGTCGGTTTGCCTCACGACGCCGTCGCTCAGTAGACCTCGACCATGCAGCGATGGCCGTGCCGCACCCGGCGGTGGATCTGTTCCTCGGTCCACGAGGCCGGGTCCACATCGGCGAGATCCTCGCCGACGCGGAGGTAGCGATCGGCGAGGCCGTGCTGACCCAGCAGCGCGAAGACACCGGTCTGCATTCCCGCGAGGCCGCAGAGATAGATCAGCGTGCGGGGATTCTCGAGCAGGTCGCGGAAGCGGTCGAAGGTGCGTTCGAGGAACTGATGGACGTACTCGCCCCGTCCACCGTCCTCGCGACGTTCGCGGCTGATCACGGGGTGGTAGCTGAAGTTCGGGTGTTCGGCGGCGAGCGATCGCATCAGGTCGTCGTAGAGCAGATCGCTCGTGTAGGGCGAGCCCATGACCATCTCGATCCGGCTTCCGCAGGGACCGCCGGCTCCGCGCAGCAACTCGAGGGCCATCCCACGGAAGGGCGCGATCCCGGTGCCGGTGGCGAGGAAGAGGTAGTCGTGTTGGGAAGGATCTTCCGGCAGCAGGAAGCGCTTGCCGCTCGGCCCGGTCACCATGACCTCCTCGCCGACCCGCAGGTCGCAAAGGTAGTTGCTGCAGGCGCCGACGAAGAGCCGGTGATCGTCGGGATCGTCGCCGGGCCGTTGCGGCGAGCGTTCGGCGAGGAGCCGCTTGGGGGTGGTGGCGATGACTCGTCCGGCGCCGTCCTCGCCGAAACTCGGGCTCGCGAGCGAGTACAGGCGAAGCTTCTGGGGGCGGCCCCGCTCATCGAGGCCCGGCGGAACCACGCCGAAGGATTGCCCCGCCCGGAAGCGACCTTCGAGCGCGGTTCCCCCGATGTCGATGGAGACATGCCGGACGAAGCTCGCCGACTTGCCCTTCATGCACAGTTCGGTGCCGACCACGGTGCCGCGGACCGGCTCTGCGGGCCCGACGAGGTTGATCTCGGCGGGGGCGAGCACGGGGTCGGCGGCGTGGCTCGCGTCGGTGGTGGAGGGTTGGCTCACGGGGCCAGTGTAAGACCGCCGCCCGGCGTGCGGGCGGCGGTCGAAGGTCCTGGATGTCCTTCGAGCGGATCGGTCAGTCGAAGGCGGCGGTGATGGTCTGGGTCGGCGCCGGCTCCAGCACCATGTTGGTGGTGATGCGGAAGTTCGACTGGGTGCGGTGCCGTTCGGCGAAGAAGAAGTCGAGCCGGTAGGTCTGGCCGCTCTCGAGTCCCAGGCGATCGAGCGGAACGCTCTGGGTGGTCACGCCGTGCACGCCACCGAGGTCGATCACCAGCTGCTCGTTGATGAAGACGTAGACGTCGTCGTCGCCGGTGAAGGTGAAGACCTGTGCCGCGTTGGCGTCGTAGGTGAACTCCGCCCGCAGCTCGAAGGTGAAGTGGAAGTTGTGCTGAGGCTCGCCTCCGGAGTTCCCGAAGAGCTGGTCGTCGATCGGGAAGAACCCGCCGAGCGACTTGTAGGGCTCGGCCACCGCACTGTCGAAGACGTAGAGCCCGTCGGCCCCGCGGTTCAGCTCGATGGAGAGGTTCTGCGAGACGTTGAGGCCCGGCACATCCCGGAACCACTGATTGAAGCTCGCCGCCGAGGTCACGCCGCCGGAGTCGTAGGCCCCCCAGTATCCGGGCTTGTCTCCGAGGGCGGTGTTGTAGAGGTGGGGTGCGATCTGCAGTCCCGAGGCGGTGCGGAAGGGCCAGAGCACCTTGCGACCACCGCCCACGAAGACCGGCTTGCGATCGGCGTCGAGGCTGCTGGCGGTGTTGCCGCAGTAGAGGCCGAATCCCCCATCGGGCGACTTCTCGAAGTCGGGGTGACCGCCGAGCACGGTCCGCTCCTTGAAGTCGCGCACGGTGCCGATCAAGGTGAACTGTGCCGGGGGATCGGTGGCGAGTGCCGGTTGGCTGGCGCCGAGGGCCACAATGGTGGCGAGCACGCTGCGTCGAATGCGCATGGTTCCTTCTCCTCCGTGCGGGACACGACTGATCGCCCGCACCCCCGGTGGATCGGCGAACCGGTAGGATCCGGTGAGCGTCGTCCGGGCGGAGGGAACGGATCCCCTTTCGTCCGGATGGTCTGTGCGGACGGCGCGGTCTTCCGCTGCAGCGGAAGCCCGTGGCGGTCCGATCCTTCACGGAACCCCGCGCCTTCCCGGACGGACCCGCCGCTCCATGCACACCTTCAGAATTCAGGGTGGTCGTCGACTTGCCGGCCGCCTCCGCGTCGATGGATCGAAGAACGCCGCACTGCCGTTGATGGCCGCCTCGCTGCTTGCGGACGAGCCGGTCCATCTGCGCAACGTCCCCGACCTGAGCGATGTGCGGAACATGGGGGGTCTGCTCGGCGAGTTGGGGATGCAGGTCGACCGCCACGGCGATCGCCTCGATCTCAAATGCGTCGATCCCGACCGAAGCCACGCCCGCTACGAGATCGTCCGCACCATGCGGGCGAGCATCTGCGTGCTCGGTCCGATGCTGGCCCGCCGCCGCCGCGCCGTGGTCGCGATGCCCGGAGGCTGCGCGTTCGGCGCCCGGCCGGTCGACCTGCACCTTCGCGGGCTCGAGGCCCTCGGTGCGAGGATTCGTCTCGAAGGGGGCGACATCATCGCGACCGCCTCGCGGCTTCGCGGCGCCACCGTGTTCCTTGGCGGCCCCTTCGGATCGACGGTGCTCGGCACCGCGAACGTGATGAGCGCCGCGTGCCTCGCCGAGGGCACCACCATCATCGAGTCGGCCGCCTGCGAGCCCGAGATCGTCGACCTGGCGAGGCTGCTCAACTCGATGGGGGCGCGAATCACCGGCGCGGGCGGTCCGCGGATCCGCATCGAGGGCGTCGAGCAGCTTGGCGGGGCCGATCACGCGGTGATTCCCGATCGCATCGTGGCGGGGACCTACGCCATCGCCGCGGCCATGACCAACGGCGACGTCGAACTCGAGGACTTCCCCTACGACGCCCTTCTCGCCACCATCGATCGACTGCAGCAGGTGGGAGTCCGCATCGATCCGCTTGATCCAACGGCGGACCCGACTCGCTGCGCGGTGCGAGTGAGCTCGGAGCGAAACCTTCGTCCCACCGTGGTCACCACCCAACCGCATCCGGGATTCCCGACCGACCTGCAGGCCCAGTTCATGGCCCTGCTCTGCCTGGCTCGCGGCAACAGTGTGATCACCGAGAAGATCTACCCCGAGCGGTTCATGCACGTCGCCGAACTGACTCGCATGGGGGCGAGCCTCTTCCGCCAGGGATCGGTGGTGGTGGTGGCGGGCGGTCCGGCCTTGATCGGCGCGCCGGTGATGGCTGGCGACCTGCGGGCCTCGGCTTCGCTGGTGCTGGCGGGGCTCGCCGCCGAAGGCGAGACCATCGTGCACCGGGTCTACCACCTCGATCGCGGCTACCACCAGATGGAGGTGGCGCTGAACTCGATCGGTGCCTCGATCGAACGGGTCGACGAGAAGGAACTCGGATCGACCGCGGTCCCGCCGGTTCCCGCCGAACTCGCGGGCAGCGCCTGAACGGGCTCGTCAGCGCGAAGCCTCGTAGAGCAGGATCGCCGCAGCGATCGCCACATTGAGCGAACGCTCCTCGCCGCCGGCATCGACGGTGCCGCCGGCGGTCGGAATGCGCACCACCTGATCGGCGAGGTCCAGGTGTTCGGGGCAAATGCCATGTCCCTCCGAGCCGAGCCAGATCGCAAGAGGGCGATCGCGGGGAAGTTCGCGCGGCGGAACCGACTCTGCCGAGGCCTCGGCGGCGACGAGGTGCCAACCCGCCTGCCGCAAGGTCCTCCCGGCCGCGGGCAGCGAGTCGACCACCGTCCAAGGCAGTGAGAAGACCCGTCCCATCGAGAATCGGATCGCCGCACGCAGCAGGGGATCGGCGCAGCGTGCATCCATCACCACCGCCGCGGCGCCGAGGCAGTCGGCGCTGCGCAGGATCGATCCGATGTTGTCGGGATGGGTGAGCCCTTCGAGCAGCAGCACTCTCGGAGCGGGCCGGGTGGTCGGATCGGGGATCACCGCGTCGAGCGCCGGATGTCGGTGACGCACTCCCAGGGCAAGCGCCCCACCGTGGAATCGCGCGCCGGCGATGGTGGCCTCGAGTCCATCAGGCACCTCAAGGATCGATCCGGGCCCGCGGCCCCGCGGCGCTCGCGCCGCGAGATCGGGCGCGAGCGCCCGGTGTGCGGTCCGGTTCAGCAGCAGAAGGTCGATCTCCCATTCGCTTGCGAGCAGCCGCCGCACCACCCGCAGCGACTCGGCGAGAAATCGACCGGAATCGCCGCGCAGCTCGCGCTCACGGATGTTTCGGAAGGGATCGAGTCGAGGGTCGTCGGGATCGTCGATCCAGATCGCGGCAGGCGATCCGCTCACGGACTCGACATCCGCAGGCGGAAGAGCGCCTCGCTCGCCGCGGTCCACGACGCCTTGGCCTTCTCAAGTCGCTCCCGCAGGTGCGGCGGCAGTTGCAGGCCCACCGAGATCGGCTGCTGACGCCACGATTCGATGGCGGCCACTGCCTCGCGAAGGTCGGAGGCGGCGCGAGCGAACTGGCGGATGCACTCGTCGGCGTGCTCCCGCTCGAGCATGTCCATCGAGGGAAGCGTGCCCACCACGACTGCGAGCGACTCGAGCAGATAGGGAAGCGGATCCGACTTCGCGTCGGCGAGGAACGCATCGAACTGGCCGCTGGTGAGCGTGGTGTTGGCCCGCACGATGTCGAGGTCCTGCGCGAGCCACTCCCAAGGGCCGCGAAGCGGCGCCACGAACCGAGTCCAGGTGCCCGAGAGGGCGACCGCCGCCTCTGCCAATCGATCGAAGCGACCGGTGAAACGCGAGAATTCCGGCAGCGAGTCGAGAAGACCGAGTTCGGCGATGTTGCCGCCGGCTGCCGGCGCCACCGTCTTGAAGGGATCGCGAACCGCCGCGAAGGCGGAGGCGAGCCGATGCCACGACCGGCTCACTCCGTCGCTCTCGTCGGCCACGCCTCGGGTCCGTTCCTTGAAGATGGAGAGGTCCTCGCGGATGGACTCGACCGAGCCCGCCCAACGCGGGGAGTTCGCGGCGGCGGAACTGGCGATCGGCGCGAGGTCGCCGCGGATCGACTCGAGGTCGCCCTCGAACTCGGTTCGCGCCCTCGGGAACCACTCCGCGGTGGACTGCAGACGCGCCGAGATCTCCTGGATCTTCGCCCAACGCTGCGCACCGAACACCACTTCGAAAGCCGGCTTCGGCGGAAGTACGTCGATGCGCCCGGAGTCGAGTTCCGGCTGCGCCGGATCGAAGGCGTTCACGAGATCGACGGTTGTTCCCGCGGAGATGAACCCCGAGGTGAGCTGCGCCGCCGCACCAAGACGGAGGCGGTAGGCCCCCGACAGGCTGAATGCGACCTTCAACTCGTTGCCATCGGCGCTCGAGATGGACTCGATCGAAGTCACTTCACCGACGGAGAGTCCGCTCACCTGAACCGTCGAACCCGGCGTCAGCGTCTTCACACCCTGCGCGAGTGGCACCGTGAACCAGTACTCGCGAGTCGGGGTCCAGGGAAGCCGCGGCAGGATCATCGCCCCGGCGAACACGACCGCGGCGGCGAGCAGCACCACCATCCCGGTTCGTTCGAGGTTGCGGGCCGAACCGCTCACGGGGAGGGCTTGGCGAGGATGATGCGGAAGAGGTCCCGCTGCGCGTCCTCGTATCGACGCAACTGGTCGCCGAGGTTCTGCTGCAGGCTGCGAAGGAGTTCCGGATCCTGGTCGAAGGCCTGCGGGTCGGCGGCGAGGATCTCCTCGAGCGACTCGCTCGCGACCTTGAGGTCGGCTGTCGCGAGGGTGAAGTTTCGCGCCGCGTCGTAGAGGTTCTCGTGGGCGATGAGCTCGGTGGTCGGCTGGTAGAGCAGCCGCCACGGATTGCGGCGGATCTCGATCATGGCCAGCTTGACCTCGCTCGAAGACTCCCGCAGGTCGGTCAGCATCGCCCGCACTTGCGGGAGCTGGGCGAGGATCTCCGGAGAGAGCCTCCCGATGAGCGAGTTCAGTTGGTCGATTCCGCTCTGGGCGCCTTCAAGCACCGAGAGCAGTTTCGGCATGGCCTCCTCGTTGAGGCTCTTGAGCAGGGTGCCGGCTCGATCGCTGACATCGAGCGCGGCGGTGACGATCTCCTCGACCTTGGGGGCGTTGGCCTCGACGAGGTCGGCGATCTCGCCCACCGGCTTCCGGGCCTCGGCGATGAGCGCACGCGCGTCGTCGATTCCGGCGATCAGGTTCACGGAAGCCTTGACGGCGTTGTCGAGGGTCTCGGTGACGTCGCCGCTCCAGTTGGGCCAACGATTCGCCACATCTCCTGCCACGGTGCGGATGTCCGCGAGCGTGGGTCGCACATACTCGTCGTAGTCGCGGGGAACCTGGGTGCCGAGGAGTTCGGAGGCGCTCTCGAGGTTCGAGATCACCGTCCCGATCTGGTCGGCGTTCTCGCCGCCCACGATCGTGGCGAGCATGCCGGGGCTTGGCGTCGCGGCGATCTCGCCGCCTGCGGCGAGCCGCGGCTTCTCGCCGCCGAGGCTCACGAAGTTCAGGAACCCGGTGTTGCCGAGGAGCGGGGTCATCCGCAGCACCTTGGCGTCCTCGAAGATCTCGATGGTGTCGTCGACCTCGATGGTGACCGTCAGCGAGTCGAGCCGCCCGTTGGTGGCGAACTCGGGTGTGACCGCGGTGACGCTTCCTCGGGCGAGTCCGCCGACCCGAACATCCGACCCCGAGGCGAGACCGCCCACGCCTTCCGCCACCGTGAATCGGACCTGATAGCGGCTGCGAGGCGTCAGGGTGAGCTGCTGAATCACCACCAGGGTCGCGCAGGCCAGCACGACTCCCACCAGGACGAAGAGACCCGCCACCAGATTCTGCCGTGACTCGCTCGCCATGCGGGTGGGTGTACCACAACCCCGTCAAGTTGACTACGAGCCGCCATCGACACACCCGTCCGAACCGCCCCGGGGTGTGGCACGAGGTGGTCGATGGAGACGAATTCGAATGACGCCGATCGAGCCGGCGCGGCAGGCGGCCGCTCGGTTCAGCCCGCCACGAGGCGCTCGTTGGTCTCGAAGCGCTTGAGTGCCGCGAGGAGTTGCTCGATCTGAACCGCCGGGGGGAGGCTCAGGAGTCGGCGCCGCAGGGCGGTGATGGTCTTGAGCTCGCGCTCGCTGAGCAGGAGGTGCTCCTTGCGAGTGCCGGAGGCTGCCAGATTGATCGCGGGGAAGACCCGCTTCTCCGAGATCGAGCGATCGAGGATCAGCTCCATGTTGCCGGTGCCCTTGAACTCCTCGAAGATGATCTGGTCGGCGCGGGAGCCGGTGTCGACGAGGCAGCTGGCGATGATGGTGAGCGAGCCGCCTTCCTCGGCCTTGCGGGCGGCGCCGAAGAGCTGCTTGGGAACTTCAAGCGCCCGCGAGTCGAGTCCGCCGGACATGGTGCGGCCACCGGAGCCGAATCGGCGGCTGTTGTTGAAGGCTCGGCCGAGGCGGGTGAGCGAGTCGAGCAGCACCACCACGTCGCGTCCGGCTTCGACGAGTCGCTTGGCCCGTTCGATGGCGGCGATGCCAAGGGTGATGTGGGCCTCGACATCCTGATCGTTGCTCGAGGCCAGCACCGTCGCGGGCACGTTGCGGCGGAAGTCGGTGACTTCCTCGGGACGCTCGTCGATCAAGAGGGCCACCAACTCGACCTCGGGATAGTTGTGCTTGATTCCCGCGGCGATGTCCTTGAGCAGGATGGTCTTGCCGGCCTTGGGAGGCGCGACGATGAGACCGCGGGTTCCGAAGCCGATCGGGCAGAAGAGATCGATGAGCCGATTCGCCGGCGGACAGCCCGGATACTCGAGCTCGATGCGGGGCTGAGGGTCGAGGGGCGTGAGTTCGGGATAGGTCGGGCGATCGAAGTAGGACTCGAGGGCGAGCCCCTCGACCTCGAGCACCTCGAGCACGGCGGGACGGGCCTGGCCCTTGAGTCGGCCGGTCTTGACGCGGAGCTTCTGGCAGGGCCGAAGCCGGTGCCGGTCGATCATCGATCGCGAGACCGACGCATCCGCGGGCGAGGCGACGAAGCCGTTGGAGAACTGCCGCAACCGTCCTTCGCCACCATCGATCTCGATGACGCCCTCGCGCTCCTCGACCTCGATCGGTTCGGGCGCAGCCTGCGGCGGCGGGGATCCGCCGGCGGCGGCCGGCGGAAGCGGCTGCCCATCCGGACCCAGTGCCGCCTTGCCTCGGCGGCGGCGGCGACGACGGCGCTTGCGGCGCCCGCTCCCGGGTTCGCCGTTGGCCTCGCCCGCCTCCGGCGCCGAATCAGATCCGGACTCGGGCGAAGTCGTCGAGGCGTTCTCGCCTTCGGCACGGTCTTCCTTTGCAGGAGCGGCCTCGCCGGACTCCTCGGCCGTCGCCGGCGGAGTGGACGAGTCTGTGGTCGCGGCGCTCTTGCGCCGTCGCACCCGCTTCTTCTTGGCCGGCGCGGCCGATCCCTCGGAGTCGGCGACTGGCGGAGTTCCGGTTGGTGAGTCTGGTTCCATCACGGTCATTTCGAGGATCGGGGAATGAGCGGAGTCGGAATCGACGGTGGCCGTCGGATCGGCGTGCTGGTTCATGTGCGGGTCGGCGAGATCTCGCACGCGGCACCGGTGTGCCGCGGGCTCTCGGGTGAATCGAGCCCGGCCAGTCGGTCGGCGACTTCGCCGGCAAGGCGGGCGTTGGCGAGGAGCAAGGCGACGTTGGCGAGGAGCGAACGGCCACCGGTTCGTTCGACCAGTCGCTCGAGCAGCACCGGCGTGACCTCGGCGCCGCGATGGCCGGACTCGTGGGCGGATGCGGTCTCGGTGGCGATCAGGCGATCGAGTTCGGCAGCCTCGGCGAGCGCCCACGCCGACGGAGGCGGATTCAGGAGCAGCATGGCGGACCGCTGCGCGAACGAACTCCAGTGATGCCGGCAACTCGCGGCGGCAGCGGCGGCGTCGTCGACCCGCCAGGCGCAGCGAATGCGACCGTCGGGAGGCGAGATGAACCGCGGCCAGTGATCGGTCCCGAAGCCCACGACCGGCACCGCCAAGGTGTCAAGCATCTCGGCGGTCGCGTCGAGATCGAGGATCGACTTCGCCCCGCACGCCACCAGCAGCACCGGAGACTCCGAGAGAAGCCGAAGGTCGGCGGAGATGTCCGCCGACAGGCTCCAGCCGCGGTGAGCGCCGCCGATGCCGCCGGTCGCCATCACCTCGATCGAGCGACCGCAACTCGACGCGGTCAGGCCGCAGGCCGCCAGGGTTCCCGCGACGGTGGTGCCGCCATCTCGACGCGAGGCGGCGGCGACGCCGAGGTCGCGAGCGCTCAGTTTCGCGGGGCGATCGGAGTCCGCCAGCCGCTCGAGCATCGCCTCGGACATGCCCACATGGAGTTGACCGTCGAGCATGCCGACCACCGCCGGCACCGAACCTGCCGCGCGCACCGCCTCGGCCATCAGCCGAACCGTTTCGAGGTGGATCGGTCGATCGTCGCGCCAGGCGGACTCGATGCCGAGGCCGGCGTGCCGATCGCAGATCCAGTTCGCCAGCGGCGGCGCCGGCCACGGTCGGCGGGGCAGTCCGTGGGTCAACACCGCGGTCTCGAGCGCCACCACACCGCGTCCCTCCGCGAGGGCGGTGGCAACTTCCTCGGCGATGACGATCGGTTCCTTCACAAGTCTCCCGGTGCAAGTCATCCGGCGGGGCACGACGGACTCGACGAGTCGTCGGCGGAGATTCGCCCGCGACGATGCGGGCGACGGTGTGGAGTCGGTCGATTCGGGTCGGAGGCTCGGGTGAACGCGGTACGGCGTCCGAGTGGGTCAGCGACGGCGGGTCTTGGTGCGGCCGCCAAGGCGCTTGAGGGGCGCCTCGACCGGCACGATTCCGCCGGGGAAACGGTTGGGGTCGACGGCGGCGGGAGTGGGGACCACCACCGTGAAGCGGTTCTGCGAGACCGCGCGGTCTGCCTTCCGCTGCGCATCGAGTTCGCGGTGCGCCTGCACGTCGGCGGGCACCGGTCCGGGCTGGAAGTCCGGGTACTCGAGCCGAGGAATCTCGATGTTGGCGAGCATCTCGATCGAGGTGAGCAGTTCGCCCTGGTCCGGGCAGACGAAACTCCACGCCACGCCGGAGCGGCCGGCTCGCGCGGTTCGCCCGATGCGGTGGACGTAGACCTCGGGATCGTCGGGCAGGTCGTAGTTGATGACGTGGGTGATGTCGTCGACGTCGAGCCCTCGCGAGGCGAGGTCGGAGGCGACCAGCACGCCGAGCTTCCCGGCTCGCAGCTGGTCGATCACCTTGTTGCGCTTGTTCTGGAACATGTCCCCGTGGATGGCGTGGGCGTCGATGCCCTTGTCCGCGAGGTACTGGGCCACGGTGTCGACGGTCCGCTTGGTGCGGCAGAACACCACGGTGAGGCCCGGAGTCTCCTTCTTGAGAAGGTGAAGCAGCAGGCGGCGCTTGTCCCAAGGCTCGACCGGGAGATAGCGCTGGTTGACCTGGTTGACGGTGAGGCTGGCTGCGGCGGTGACGATCTTCTCCGGATCCTTCATATAGGTCCGGGCGAGCTTCTCGATCTCGGGCGAGATGGTCGCGGAGACGAAGATCGTCTGCGGCTTGTGCTTGAGGGAACCGAGGATGCGGCGGATGTCGTCGCGGAATCCGATGTCGAGCATCCGGTCGACCTCGTCGAGCACCGCGATGCGGATGTCGCCGTAGGGCAGGAGCCCGCGTCCGTGCATGTCCATCACCCGGCCCGGAGTGCCCACCACGATCGAGGGCTTCTTCTCGAGCTTGGCGGCCTGAGTGCGAATCGGCTGGCCGCCGTAGATCGCGACCGTCTGCAGCGCGGTGTGCTTGGCGAACTCGCGCATCTCGCGGGTCACTTGGATGGCCAACTCGCGGGTGGGGACGAGCACCAGCGCCGCGAAGGGATCCTTGGTCTCGGCGAGCCGGTGCACCACCGGCAGTCCGAAGGCGGCGGTCTTGCCGGTGCCGGTCTTCGCCTGTCCGAGGACGCATCGCCCGGTGAGCGCCACCGGCACGAGTTGCGCCTGGATTCGGGTCGGATGCACGAAGCCCATCTCCGCGACCGCCTTGGCGAGCGGTGCCGCCAAGCCGAGTTCGGCGAAGGTGGTGCTGGTGTCGAAGATCTCGTCGCGGTCGCGCAGGTCGCTCATGTCTCGATCGGAATGGCGAAGCCTGAAGCGACCGGAGCGGTCGAGGGCGGACTTCGCAAGGGACGGCCCGATGGCACTTCCCGTGAAGGGCTCGCGTCGCGAGCAACCGCGACGCTCGAACTTCGCTGTCGGACGATGGGCGACGCCGGGTTCCGCTCGCGGAGGCATCGATCGGCCGCGTCTCCGCTCGGTCGGCGATCGCCACGAATGGCGGTCGAACCCCCAAGCCGGATCAGCGAGAACGCGATGATGGTAGAGCGGGGCGGCGACCGATACAAGCCCGCATCGCGCACCGAGATTCCGGTACGCTCCGGTCGGGAGCCACGGAAGGAATGCCCGCGACCAGTGTCATCCGCATCGAGCTCGCCGCGATCGACGCCAACGTCGCGGCGGTTCGTCGACTCGTGGGCCCCAACTGTCGACTGTGCCCGATCGTCAAGGCCGATGCCTACGGGCTCGGGGCGGCGAGAATCGCCCGTCGGCTCGCGCCAGCCTCGCATTTATTGGCGGTCTACTCCCCCGATCAGGCGGTGGCGCTCGGCGAGGAAGGGCTTGGCGTTCCGCTGCTGGTGCTGATGCCGGTGCGGGAGGTTCGCCGCGGCGACGGACTCGAGTCGCTGCTCGCCGGTGGTGCCGCCCACTTGACGATCCATGACGTCGCGCAGGCCGAGCGTCTTGCCGGGACCGCCCGGAGACTGGGACTGCGGATCCCGGTGCACGTCGAGATCGACACCGGACTTCGGCGGGGCGGCGTGGAGTTGGGCGAGGCCGAGGATCTGGTGCGGCGGGTGGCGGGCGAAGAGGCGTTGCGGCTGGCCGGGGTGATGACCCACTTCAGCGACTCCAAGCGCGATCCCGAGCAGACCCGTCATCAACTCTCCTCGTTCGACGCGGTGCTTGCGCGGGTCGAACTGCCCGAGTCGTGCCTCGTGCACGTCTCGAGCACGCATGCGCTGATGCGTCATCCGAGGTTTCACCGCGGCATGGTTCGCTTCGGGCTCGCCTGGGCCGGGTACGGATCGGAGGATCTCCCCGCCGAAGAGCGACTCGAGGGCAGCGACGAGTTGCGCCCGGCGGTGAGCTGGTCGAGCGAAGTGGTGCACGTCAAGCGCATCGCCGCGGGCGAGTCGGTCGGCTACGGATCGACCTGGACCGCGACCCGCGACACCGTGGTGGGACTGGTGCCGGTCGGGTACGCCGACGGAATCCCGACCCGACGCGGGACCCCACCCATCACGCTGGTGCGGGCTTCGGGGCCGCTCGCGTCCGAGGCCGTGCCGGCGCCGGTGATCGGCGCGGTGAGCATGGATCAGATCACCATCGATCTCACCGAAGCCGAGCAGCGGCTCGCCGCCGGTGGCCCCTTGCGGCGGGCGTCGATGCTCGGCTGGCAGGTCGAATTGATCGGCACCGACCCGCACGCGCCGACGCACCTTCCCGCGGTGGCGGCGCGGGCGGGCGTCCTTCCGCACGAACTTCTCTGCGGATTGAGCCCGCGCATTCCGCGAGTGCACATCGCCGGGCTGGCGAGCGACGCCTCCGCGCCGGTGGTCGAGGTGGTCCGCGATGCGAGCCGCGTCACTGCGTGATTCGGGCAGTCTGCGTACCCTCCACCGATGCCGAGAGAAGGACTGGTCGAGTCATTCGAAGCCGTCGTGGTCGGTGGCGGCCCGGGTGGGTGCCTCGCGGCGATCGGCCTCGCGCGACTCGGCATGCGGGTTGCGATCGTCGATCGCGGTCCCCTCGGACGGGACAAGTGCTGCGGCCACTGCCTCCACCCCAGCGCCCTCCGGCTGCTTGCGCGGCAGGACTTGCTCGAGCCGATCCTTGCCGTCGCCTCGGGGGAGACCGTCGAAGTCGCAAGCCACGACCTGTTGGGCCGGCGAAGCGCATCGGTGCCCCTGAAGTTCGAGGGAGTCTCCGGCGGCCTGCAGGTCTCGCGCGATCGCCTCGATCGGCGACTCTGGGAGTTGGCATGCGCCGAGGGCGTCGAGGGCGTCCGGCCGGCCGCCGCGACCCTCGAAGCGATCGATGGCGATCACGCGACGCTTCGCATCGATCCGTCCGGTGACAGCGGAGCGGAACCTCGCCGGTGGCGGGCTCCGCTGGTGGTTGCTGCGGACGGGCTTGGCAGCGGCATCGCCCGCCAAGCCGGGCTCGCCGGCCGGGTCGCCGCCGGAAGAGGTTTCGGGTTCGCCGCGAAGCTGCTTGACGCGGAGGCGGTGGTCGAAGCGCTCGCGATCAAGCCGGGATTGATTCAGGGCTTGACGGGGCCGGGCGGGTGCCTCGGTCTTGTGTGCGAGCAGCCGACCGATGGCCCGATTCAGGTCCATGCCGCCGCGCTGGTGCGTCCGGGTGCAGAATCACGCTCGCCGCAAGGCTTCGTCCGATCGATGCTCGGAGCCTTTGGCGGAGCGGAGATTCGCCTGAAGTCGACGCTGGCCGCGGGCCCGATGCCGTGGCGCCCGCAGCTGGTGGCGAAGGGGCCGATCGCACTCGTCGGTGATGCCGCCGGATACTCGAGTCCGATCACCGGAGAAGGCATGCTCCGGGCGTTCGAGTCCGCGATCGGCCTTGTCGAGGCGGTGGAACAGCACCGCGGTTGGACCGCCGATGCTGCCGCGGTTCATCTGATTCGACACCGCCGCGTTGCGTGGGCGAATCGCCGGGTTGCCTTCGTGGAACGAGCGTGGCTATCTACTGAGCTCTTCGCGATTGGTTGCGGAGTGATGCGGGTGGCCCAACACTTGCCGAACGCCCCGCGGAAGCGCTTCGAGCGCCTAGTCGTCGGCTGGGTTCGGGGGAGATGAGCACCTCGGCTTCGCCAACCGCGGACCGAGCGACCGCGACCGCTCGCGTCGCGCCGGTGCTCGCCGGGATCGGCACCGCGACGCCATCCCATCGATGGCCGCAGGGCGAACTCGCCGAACTGCAGGCGAGGCTCTGGGGACTCGAGGGAGAAGCGCTTGAACGCTGGTGGCGGATCGTCGATGGCTCCGGCATCGAGCACCGCGCCATCGTGGCGGATCCGGCCGAACTGCCGCGACTCGGGACCGAAGCCCGCATGGAGAGGTTCGCCCGCCATGCGCCGCCCCTCGCCGCCTCGGCGTCGGCGCAGGCGATGCGAACGGCGGGGGTCGATCCCGCGTCGGTCACCGACCTCGTCATCGCGACCTGCACTGGATTTCGCGCACCAGGACTTGCGATCGACCTGATCGATGCCGGTGGCGTCGGGCTCTCACCGAGCCTGCGGACGCTGCAACTTGGGTTCATGGGCTGCTTCGGAGGGGTGGCGGCGCTCCGCGCCGCCCGCAGCATTGCGGGCGACGATCCAGAAGCGACCGTTCTGGTCGTCTGCGTCGAGTTGTGCTCGCTGCACCTTCGCCACGATCTCGATCCGCAGAATCTGGTGGCGTCGGCGCTCTTCGCAGACGGTGCCGCCGCCGCGGTGGTTCGTGGAGCGGCCCACCCACCCAATCGCGAGTCCGCCTCGGTCACCCTCGGACGGGGCCGCAGCCTCGCCATGATCGAGCACCGCGACTCGATGACCTGGCGGATCACCGATCACGGATTCGCCATGACGCTCTCACGCGACGTGCCGGGAGCGGTGCGCCGACGGATCGGGGAGTTCCTTGGCGGGTGCGATCGCGCTGGGGATTCGGCGAGGAGGCGGCTGGTGCTCCCGCATCCGGGAGGTCCCGGCATTCTCGAGGCGGTCGAAGCGGGATGTGCCGCCGTCGATCCCGAGTTCGACCGCCGAGGCCTCGCGGTGGCGTCGCGGGTGTTGCAGCAGCACGGGAATCTCTCGTCGGCGGCGATCCTCTTCGTGCTCGAGGAAGCGCTGCGATCCGGGCTCGAACCGCCCGCGGAACTGGTTGCATTCGGTCCGGGGCTCGCCATCGACGCGATCGAACTCGATCGTTCTTCGCGACGGCTCCACCCCGCAGTGGAGGGCCCCCGTACGATCGGGCCATGACCACCGCGCCACCGCCCATCGCCGCCCGCACCCGACTCGGCGTGGTCAGTTACCTGAACACCCTGCCGCTGATCGCGGGGCTCGAGTCGCTCGAGTCGATCGAACTCGACCATGCCGTGCCGAGCGCGCTGATCGATCGGCTCCTTCGTGGCGAGGTCGACCTCGCGCTCTGTTCGGTCGCCGACTACGTCAAGAGTCCGGAGCCGTTGCGGATGGCGCCGGTGGGCATGCTCGGTTGCGAAGGCGCCACCATGACGGTGCGGCTCTACAGCCGGGTGCCGATCGCCCGCGTGACCACGGTGCATGCCGACACCGACAGCCACACCTCGGTGATCCTGCTCCAGGTCCTCCTTCGCGAGCGCTTCGGCCGAGCGGTGGAGATGATCGACTTCGACACCCGCAGCGGCGACGGGACCGACGCCGAGGGATCGAAGCCCGAGAGTCTGCTGCTGATCGGAGACAAGGTGGTGGTGGCGGCACCCGATCACCGCGAGTACCCCTACCAGCTCGATCTCGGCGAAGCGTGGCTCGAGTCGACCGGCTTGCCCTTCGTCTTTGCGGTGTGGATGTGCCGGGCCCGCGGGGACGATGCCCTCGAGCGTCGCCTTCGCACCGCCGCCGCGGCGCTCGATCACCAGCGCCGGCACAACCGCACCCGGATCCCCTCGATCGTGCATCGCCACGCGATCGCCCGGGGCTGGCCGAAGTTCGACGCCGATCGCTACCTCGACTCGATGCTCAAGTACGAGATCGGCCCCCGCGAGATCGAGGGCCTCGAGACCTTCTTCCGACTCGCGCACCGTCATGGGCTCTTGCCGGCGCCGCGGCCGCTCGCGTTCCTGGAGGGGTGACATGCCGTCGGCGGCACGGTGCCGGCTTGCGGCGATGGCGGACCTCGCGAGGCAGTACGCCTTCGCCCCGGCGGCGACTCGCACCCGAATCCTCACTCGCGCCGAGGCCTTCATCGCCGAGATCGAGCCGGATCGGGAGTATCCCCTCGCCTTCGTGGTGTTCAGGCTCAGCGGCTACCGATCGGAAGCGGACGGGGACCTGCTCGTCGGTGCCGATCTGCGCGGCGACCTCGCAAGACTGGTCACGGCACTCTCGAAGGGACTGGGCCTCACGCCGGCGAGCCGGCCGGAGGGAGCGCTCGAGTTCGACGCCGCCGCGGCGGCGATGGGCGTCTCGATCCGGTCGCTCCATCGTTGGAGGGCCGAGGGCTTGTGTTGCCACTGGATCGACTTCGGAAGCGGCGAGGCGAAGTTGGGCTGCTTTCGCGCGGCGCTTGATGCCTTCTCGAAGGGGCACCAACCGCGCGTCGAGCGGGCCGCGGCCTATCGCCGTCTGGACGCGGACGCGCGGGACCAGCTCGCCGCCCGCTTCCGGCACCACCGACGACTCGGCTGCTCACCCACCGCGGCTGCGGCGGCGGTGGCTGCCGAGCTCGGCCGCTCGCGGGAGTCGGTGCGGCTGGCCCTGATCGATTCGGGAGCATGGGCTCGCCGGCAGACCCGCCGCGGCGCCGAGGCCTTCCGGACGCGGCTGCTTCAGGCCTGGGATCTCCTGATGCCGCTCGCGGTGTTCGCTCGTCACGAAGGCCGCGAACTTCGGGCGGTGGCTGCGGAGTGCCGGCGGCTTCGGGCCGCACGGCTGCGAGAAATCGAACTTCCGTCGCGACACTTTCCGACCTTCGAGCGGGCCGATGCGGCAAGAGTCATTCCCTTCGCCCCGATCGCTCAGCGGGGCTTCGCCGAGCAGTGGATGCCGCTCGACGCAGTGGTCCTGGTCGATTCGGCTCGCCGAATGCGCGCCGCCTTCGACGCTGCAGAGACCCTGCTCGCGGTCGAGGCGTGGCATCTGCGGGAAGCACAGTCCGCGCAGCGATCGCTCCGCACCACGGAGGCCGCGATCGACGAACTCGAGACCCGCCTCCGCTGGGCGGCGGGGCTGCGGCGAAGGGCGGTTCGCGCCGTGCTGCCGCTTGCGGTCTCCCGCATCGAGCAGGTCTTGGGCGGTCCGCTCCTCGCCCGCACCGCGGAGGAAGTTCGCGTGCTGCTCGCGCAGTCCTTCGAGGCGATCGGCACTGCGCTCGATCGCTACGAGCCGACCGTGCGCGGCGGCCCGACCCGTTCGCTTCGCGGAGTGCTGACCCTCGCCATCGATCGCCAGATCGCCGCGATCGCATCGGGCTTGCCGGTCCGACGTGCTGCCGCTCGCCACGCTCGGATCGATCTCGCAGACTTCACCCTCCAGATCGCACCGTGGTTCGACTCGCTTCGCGGACCCGAACGGCTCCGAGTGCGGACCTTGGCGCTTCCCGCACAGGCCCGCGATCTCTTGCTGCAACGATTCGGCTGGGGCGATGGGCCGCCCGCTTCGATCGAGTCGCTCAGGTCGAACTTCGGAGGATCGAGGCCGCTGATGTCGCGGCGATTGAGCGACGCCGCCGCGGCACTCGGAGGGCCGAGGCGGGGGCGTGAGTCCAGCGGACCGCGCCCTCGATCGCGCTGAGTTCGGACCCTGCAGGTCGAGTGGTGCCGCGGTTGGGGTTTTCGGTGGCGAGCGCCGGATGCCGAGGAGCGGGCTCGCAGCATCGGCAGGGTGGGTGAGGAACTCGGTGACGCTGGCTCGGCGCAGCCCGCACGCCGCCCACGCGCGGGGAAGGCGGCGGGGGGTCACAAGTCCGCCGACCGTGGCGACAGGTCACCGGCTCAGGTCCCCTCGAGGTGACGCAGAGATTGCAAAAAGAGCGTGAAATCGGCGGCGCCTTGACTTGACCCGACTGATCTTGGTCTCACACTCCAGAAACTGCTTCCCGGACCCCCATCGTCCGGGACTTCCATCCCTTGCTGAGAAGGAGAGACTGATGATTCGCGTGACCGTTCTCGCTGTTGCCGCCGTCGCCTCGAGCTTGGCTGCGAGCGGCGGCTTCGCCGATGTGATCGCCGGTTGGACCATCAACACCGCGCTGCCGACCGGCACCGACGTGCCGATGCAGCCGAGTTACGTCTACGGAGCCGCCGAGGAAGGTGTCCTCGCGGGTTCGGCTTCGACCTCGCTGTTCGGCGTGCACGCCAACGAGATCACCACCTGGACTTCGCCGGCCGGCAACGGTTCACCGCGATCGTTCTCGAGCAATCGCTGGGCGATCGGCGACTACTACCAGGTCGACCTTTCGACGAGCGGCTTCACCGCGATCTCGCTCTCGTGGGATCAGGCCCGCAGCTCGACCGGTCCGCAGTTCTTCGACCTGCTCTACTCGCTCGATGGCGGTGGCACTTGGACCACGGCGTTGGTGGGCTACGAAGTGCTCCAGTCTGGTGGTGGCAGCGCACCCGGCACCTGGAACTCGACCACCTACAACCCCATCTACACGAGCTCCTTCTCCTTCGGCGCCGAACTCGATGATCAGGCCACCGTCTCGATCCGCTTCCAGGCGGCGGTTGCGCCCGGCGGCGAGAGCGGCTCCAACCGCCTCGACAACATCTTCATCGAGGGTGTTCCCTCTCCCGGCGCGGTGGCGCTGCTCGCCATGGCGGGCCTTGCCGGTCGCCGTCGGCGTCGCTGAGCATCGGAACTCGCGAATCTCCTCACCGCGGCATCCCGTCAGGGGTGCCGCGGTGTCTTTTCGGAGCGGTCGCCGCGGTCTCGGAGTCGTGCTAGGGTGCCGGGCCTTCGGAGGAGACCCGTGTCCGCACCTTCAGAATCGATTGCCGCCATCGAGGCATCGGCCGTTCGGTTTCGCGAAGACTTCGCCAAGGTCCGCCACGAGATCGCCAAGGCGGTGGTCGGCCATCGTGCGGTGGTGGACGGGGTGCTGGTGGGGCTCTTCGCCGGTGGCCACGTGTTGCTCGAGGGGGTGCCGGGGCTTGGAAAGACCCTGCTCATCCGGTCCCTCTCCGAAGCCCTGCATCTCCGCTTCTCGCGCATCCAGTTCACGCCCGATCTCATGCCCGCGGACGTCACCGGCACCACCATCGTGGTCGAGACCGAGCGCGGCCGGGAGTTCCAGTTCCGCCGGGGACCGATCTTCGCCCAGATCGTCTTGGCCGACGAGATCAACCGAGCGACGCCCAAGACCCAGTCTGCGTTGCTCGAAGCGATGCAGGAGCGTTCGGTCACCGTCGGCGGCACGACCCACGAACTCGAGAAGCCGTTCTTCGTGATGGCGACGCAGAACCCGATCGAGCAGGAGGGGACCTATCCGCTTCCGGAGGCCCAACTCGATCGCTTCTTCTTCAAGCTGGAAGTCGGCTATTCCTCGCGGGAGGAACTGATCGAGATCCTCGATCGCACCACCACCGGCAAGTCGCCCGCCATCGAGCGGGTGCTCGATGCGGCGAGCATCGTCGAGCACCAGAAGCTGGTTCGGCAGGTCCATGTGCCAGCGGAGGTGCAGGACTTCGCGGTGCGGCTGGTGATGGCCACGCATCCTCAGGGACCGTTCGCGACCCCGATGGTCAATCGTTTCCTTCGCTTCGGAGCCAGCCCCCGCGCCGCGCAGACCATCGCCCTTGCGGCAAAGGTCCAGGCCCTGCTCGACGGCCGATCCCAGGCGTCCTTCGACGACGTCAAGGGCTCGGTCCTCCCGGCGATGCGGCATCGTTGCCTGATGAACTTCGAGGCCGAGGCCGAAGGGGTCGACGCCGACGAGGTGCTGCGCAACATCCTCGAGACCGTCCCCGCTTCGGCGAGTTGAGTCTCGCGCGGATCGCTAGCCGAGCTCGAAGGTGGTGACGCCGAAGATCCGCGCCCACGGGAGCTGCGGGGGCGGCCCGAAGGTCATCTTGGCGCAGCCGAAGACCTCGCGCATCCCGCGACGCTTGGCAAGTTCGACTGCCGCGCGATTCGCCTCTGGCACGTCGAGCTGGATCGGCTCGCCCGCAAGGCGGCGTCCGAGCTCGTTCAACAGCGACGCGGCGATTTCGCCGTCGAAGGCAAGGAGTGGTCCGACCTTGTGACCGCGGCGGCAGGGCCGGGAGACGGCCATTCCCACGAGGATGCCCGACCGAGTCCAACCGAGGGAATGGCCTCCCGGACGAGCGATCCAACGGGAGAGGAATGACGGTCGGTCCGCCGGGAAGTGTTGCCGATCGAAGGCCGTGACCTGCTCAAAGGGGAGTCGCTGCAGGTCGACGAGGTCGCCCTCGACGGCCGTGGCTCCGTCGGCGGATGCGAGCCCTTCAAAGCGAAGGTCGCGGTGCTGGAAGGCAAAGCCGCCTCGCGCGTACCACGCCTGCATGGCGAACACTCCGTCCATCTCGATCGCAGCGTCGGGATCGAGCCTCGACCGCAGCAGGTCGCGGCGATGGAACCAGAGTCGGGTACCGATGCCAGAGCCCCGCAGATCACGGCGGACGATGAAGAAGCCCATGAAGCCGTAGCGGCGGCCGTAGCGGACGATCGAACCGCCCCCGGCCAGCTCTGCTCGTCCATTCCGCTCGATTTCGGCTGCGACGAAACCTTGAGGATCGGCCTCCCAGAAGACCTCTGCATCGTCCCGCCCGGGATTCCAGCCCTCCTCCGCGGCCCACTCGACGAGGATGTCGAGTTCGTCGCGGCGAAGCGGTCGCAAGGTGAGGTGATCGGGACTGGTCACGGCCCGGACCATACGGCGAAGCGGCCGAAGTCGGGGGTTGGGAGAAGCGCCCCTGGTCCCGCGAGAAGGGCGAGGTGAACATCACGAGCAGGCGACGGGGCGGCTCTCAACGCTGCGAAAGTCGCGTGCTTTGCGAGGCCCTTCCGGATGCCAATCGACTGCCCGATTCGGCCTCCTGCCGGTGGGAGGGGCCTCCGAGCCGAGGTCCTCCGGGTAGGGATTCCACCCCGAAGGCCCCCTCAGGCTCCGACGAGAACCGACCCCTGGCCACCCTCGCAATGCCGGTCAAGCGACCCCGCTGAATCCTCAGAAACCCCTTGTTTTCGGGGACTTGCGGGCCTGGGGACCTCCCTTGCGTCGAGCCCTCTGCCGGTCGGGAGGGGCCGTGCGGGCTGCAAGGCTCCGGAAAAATGCAGCCCAATCTCAACGAATCGCTGGACAGGGGTCGGATCGGGCGCAGACTTTGGCGTCAATTGGGAGGGAAGTGCAGGGAGAAAGAGAGTCTCTCGTGCGTACCCGTTCCCTCCTGACTGCCTCCGCTCTGGCGGTCGCCTCGGCAACAACCTGCCTCGCCGGGTTCACCGCAGACTCGTACGTCGATGTCAACATGGATTCGACGAACGGGACCTTCACCCAGTTCAACGACTACGGCTTCCAGACCTCGTCTGGCGGTTACACCTTCATGGGTAACGGCGCCTTCGGTCAGTCGAGCCTGAGCTACGAGATCAACCTCTCGACCGTCCCGGGTGGTCAGGGAATCGGTGGCAGCCAGGGCGATACCGACGTGGTCAACTTCTCGATCACCGTCGTCAACACCAGCGGTGCCTTCCACTACTACACGCTGGGCATCACCACCGGCATCACCACCCCGTGGAATCAGGGCACCCTGGTTTCGGGCGATGTGTTGGGTCACCTCTTCGAGCTCGGCGGCTCGACCGGCGGAGACCTCACCAACAACGGGAACACTCCGCTGATGACGGGTCTGATCGATGGCAACGGCGTGCTGGTCGTGAGTCCGCCGCTGCCGTTCTCGATCCCCGCGTCTCCGGGCGGGACCACCTTCTTCGCCGCCAATGCCGGCGTCGGACCGACCGACATTCTCTCCTCGTACGGTCTGGTCCTCGCCTTCGGTCTCGCTGGCGATGATCAGGTCAACATCAGCGGCCAGTTCCGCGTCACCTACGTGCCGGCACCGGCCACGCTCCTCGGCCTCGCCCTTGGAGTCGCCTCGACCGGACGCCGTCGTCGCGGCTGAGTCGACGGGCCGCACCCTGCGGTCATCACAGTTTCGCACGAGAAGACGCCGCCGGCATTCAATGCCGGCGGCGTTCTTGTTGCTTGGCATGGCGATCCGTGCTGACCGCACCGCCCATGCCCCGCACGGCCGACCCGATCGGAAAACCGGTCAATCGCTAGAGTCGCACGCGAACTCCCCGAGGATCGACCATGGCATGGACTTCGATCGGGTTGGGTCTCTTCGGCACCGGCATCGTGACGCTGGCGCTTGCGAGAGGCGTCGCGCTCGGTGATCCGCCTCCGGAGCGCGAGGCCGCGGCACCGCCCCCTGCACGGCTGCGACCGCATGTCGCCTTCATCGCAGCCGACGACGAGTATCGAAGCGAGATCACCATGCCGCTGCTTGCGCGGATGGTCGAGCGGACCGGCGTCGCGAGGATCTCCGTGCACCTTGCCGCAGACCCCAGGACGGGCAAGCCCAACGAGTACTCGAAGACAGGCCTCGAGGACTTCGAAGCATTGCGGTACGCGAGCGCCCTCGTGGTCTACATGCGCTTCGCGCAACTCGAGCCGGAGGTGCTCGAGGCGATGCTCGCGCCGTGCGAGGCGGGGAGACCGATCGTCGGGTTTCGCACCTCGACGCACTCGTTCCTGTATCCGGCGGACCATCCCGCTCGCGGCTGGAACGACGGATGGGGCCGTCGTTTCCTCGGGACCCCCTGGCAGTTTCACCACGGACATCTGTCGCGCACGCGAGTGCTGCCGCCCACTCCCGAGGCGGCTGGCCATCCGCTCCTTCGCGGAGTCGAGATTCCGGCCGAGGGGCTGGTGGTGCGAGGCTGGCTCTACCACGTCGAACCGCTTCCTCCCGATTGCACGGTGCTGCTGTGGGGCGAGTCGGTGAACAGCGCGAACCCCTCCGCGCCGCAGCGGCAGCCCTTGCTGTGGACCCGCGAGCTGCCGGTGCCGGAGGCATCGGCGCCGAACGACACGACGGCTCCATCGCAATCCGATCCCGCCGGCGAGCGGCGCCGGCAGCGGGTGGCGGTGACGACGCTCGGACACCCGTCAGACTTCGAGGAACCGGTGCTCTGGAAGATTGCGGCGGCGATGGTGCTGTGGTCGATCGACCGCGAAGACGCGATTCCCGAGGATGGCGTCGAGGTGTTTCTTCCGGAGGGCTACAACCCTCCCCTCACCCGCTAAGTTCGCCTTGAGGGCGAGCGGAAAGGCCCCGTGATCCCGGCAGTCCTTGCGGCGGTGCTCGCCACCGCCAGTGCTTTCGAATGCGCGGCAACGCCGGGGGCTCAGGCCGTTCCGGCGTCCCGCGACCTCGCCTCGACCGCCGCGATCGTCGATCACGGGCTGGTGCATCTCGAGGTTCCCGACGGATACGGCACCGGATTCCTGTTCCGGGATTCCCGCACCATCGTGACCGCGGCGCACGTGGTGAGCGAGGTCCCGCTTGGCGGCGAAGTCGTGATCCGCACGATCGCCGAGGACGCCGAAGGAGCTGCGGTGCTCGCGCCTGCAGCACCCGCGGTGTTGCGCCTGGTGCATCCGGAGATCGATCTGGCGATTCTCGACTGGACGGAGCCAAGCCCCGGTGCGGCAGCCCTCGAGGCGAGGCCCTCGCCGAAGCTGCTTCCGCGGGGCACCGAGGTGCTCGTGCACGGATTTCCCGGGGAGATGGCACCGACGCTTGCGCGGGGCATCGTCTCGGCGCATCAGTACGACTTCTCAGACGGCCATGTCTACTACTTCCTCGATGCCGCGATGGGCTCGGGCGGTTCAGGCGGACCGGTGACCGATCTTGCGGGCAGGCTCGTGGGCGTGGTGAACGCGGTCTACGACGACGGCGAAGCGAGCAACTTCAACTGGGCGTATGCGATTCCGCTTCGACACGTCGAGGCCCTGGTGCCAGCGGGCGGGGTCTCGGCGCTCCCAAAGCCCCGCACGCTCGAGGCTCGGATCCGTGCGATCGAGTCCGCGGAGGGCTTCGAGGCTCAGGTCGCGGCGCGGCAGCGCGAAGTCGTCGAACTCGCAGGCGAAGCATCCACGATCGACCGGCTCCACGAGTCGGTCACGGCGCTGCTCGCGGCGATCGGCCCGATGCCGCAGCCATCGACCGCGGCCGAGTTCGGCCGCGCCGAGGAGGCCACCGTGCTGGTGGCTCGCGCACTGTCCGAGCGAGCCGTGGTGCTCGCCTGGCGGCAGGATCCCGCGGACGAACTCGAGGCGTATCAGATGTGGCGCGACGGGCGTGGGCACGATCCGGCCTGGGCTTGCGAAGCTGCCTTCGACTTCGGTCCAGCGCCCGAAGGCAACGACCCGCAGGATTCGGCGCGGATGCTCTCGGTGATGGCGAATCGGCTTCGGATGCTGATGGAGGAGACCCGCCGCGGCTGCGATCGGGTCTGCGAGTACGCGTCGTGTCCGCCCTTCGAGGAGCGGAGCGTTGATCGCGCCGCGGTGATCGCGGGCTACGCCGCGATCGACCTGCTCTCCTGCCGGCTCGACGAGGCCGAGATCCTGCTCGGACTCTTGAGCGACGAGGGCCTGCCGGAGGACCTCGCCGTCGCGCGAGCGCTCGATCGCCTCGCCCGCGCCGCCGAGGCTGCGCACGCGGAGTGGTTCTCGCTGCCGAGCGCGTGCAGAGACGCTCGATTCGAGCTCGATGGGCTCGACAGCGCGGCGTTGCGAGGCCTGCTCGAATTGGCGGGCTATCGCCGGATCGAGTCGACCTCGATCGAGGTCGCGCCCTTCTCGATCGCAGAGGCGAGTCCGACCATCGCCTTCACGCTCGAGCGATCCGGCTCACCGGTCGCGGTCTACGCCATCGCCACACCGAGCGACGACACCACCGACATCGATCTTCGACTCTCCGATCGCAGCGGTCACCCGATCGACGCCGACGAACGCGGTGAGGCGTTCGCGGTGGTCTCCGCAAGCAGCGACGAGCCCGGCCCCTGGTTTCTGGAGGTGCTGAATCCCGGAGACGATCCGCAGTCGGTTCGGATCGAGTTCTGGGGCAAGCCCGGAGCGGTTCGGATTCGACGGCAGGCCGAGGAGTGATCGTCGTAGACTCCGCCCCATGGCTGCTTCCCCCTCGTCGAACGCCTCGCCGCCGATCCTGCCGCTCGACCGCGACTCGGTGGTCGAGCGGTACTTTCTCGAGCACCGCGCCAAGGTGCTCGATGTCGCGGCGTTCCTCGATCGCGTCGATCGCGCGAGACCAGAAGGGGGATCGGCTGCGAGCGAGGACTTTCGCCTCCGCAGCCTTCGCGCTGCCATCGCGGTCCTACTCGATGGCGAGCCCGAACGGGCGCGACGGGTGCTCGAACTCCTGAGCGACCCCACGAGCGAGCCGATCGAGAAGGCTCCCATGAAGGGCGCCAAGGGCGCGTGGGAAGGCTTCGCAGCCCGCGAGCCTGAGGGCAGGCCGCCGCGATGACCTACATCGATCCCCACATCCACATGGTGAGCCGCACCACCGACGACTACGAGCGCATGGCGCTCGCGGGCTGCGTGGCGATCACCGAGCCGGCCTTCTGGGCGGGGTTCGACCGCTCGAGCCCGCAGGGTTTCTTCGACTACTTCACCGTGCTCACCGAGACCGAGCCGAAGCGGGCGGCGCAGTACGGCATCGCCCACCACACCTGGCTCTGCATCAATCCCAAGGAAGCCGAGGATCCGGGCTTCGCGCGGGAGGTCATCTCGATCATCCCCGGGTTTCTCGACCGGCCCAACGTGCTCGGCATCGGAGAGATCGGCCTCAACAAGAACAGCCGCAACGAACTCGAGATCCTCGAGGCCCACCTGCAGCTCGCCGCCGATCGCGATCTTATGGTGCTGGTGCACACGCCGCACCTCGAGGACAAGCGCAAGGGGACCCGACTCATTCTCGACGCGATTCGCAATCAGGGCCGCCTCGATCCGGGTCGCGTGCTGATCGACCATGTCGAAGAGCACACCGTGCGCGAGGTGCTCGAGGCGGGCTTCTGGGCGGGCATGACCCTCTACCCCGACACCAAGTGCACGCCGCAGCGAGCGGCGGACATCTTCGAGATGCACGGGACGGATCGGCTTTGGATCAACTCGGCGGGGGACTGGGGGCCGAGCGACCCGCTCGCGGTGCCCAAGTGCCGCGAAGAGATGCGTCGCCGGGGGCACCTCGCCGAAACGATCCGCAAGGTCAGCTTCGACAATCCGCGTGCGTTCCTCTCCCAGAGCGG
>JAPOKA010000168.1 GCA_029977865.1 bacterium | reverse complement strand
CTGGAGGATCGACGCGAGGCGCTCGAACCCCATGCCCGTGTCCACGTGCTTCGCCGGAAGCGACTTGAGCACCCCGCCCTCCTCGCGGTTGAACTGGATGAACACCACGTTCCAAATCTCGAGGCACATCGGGTCGTCCATGTTCACCAGCGAGCTGGCGTCGCGACCCCCGATCCTGTCGTAGTGAATCTCCGTGCACGGCCCGCACGGGCCGACGTCGCCCATCTCCCAGAAGTTATCCGCGCACCCGAACGGCATGACGCGGTTCGGGGGCAAAAACTGGAGCCAGATGTCCCGGGCCTCCAGATCCGGGGGCAAACCCTGGGCCTCGTCGCCGCCGAAGTACGTCGCGTAGAGATTCTCCGCCGGTAATTTGTACACCTCCGTCAGAAGTTCCCACGCGAACCCGATGGCTTCCTTCTTGAAAAAATCCCCGAAGGACCAGTTCCCGAGCATCTCGAAGAAGGTGTGGTGGTACGTGTCCTTGCCCACGTCGTCCAGGTCGTTGTGCTGGGCAGGGTTAGGGTGAGGGTTAGGGTTAGGGTGAGGGTTAGGGTGAGGGCTAGGGCTAGGGCTAGGGC
>JAPOKA010000167.1 GCA_029977865.1 bacterium | reverse complement strand
GTTCGGAGATGCCGGCTAAGATGCCGGATTTCTTTTCCTGCGGGTTTTTCGCGTTGTCGTTGGCGTCGACCGGGTCTCCGCTTTTGACTTGCGCTCCGAACCCGATGCTCGTCTTCTTTTCGATTCGTCCTTTCACGTGTTTTTCTAAACCGACGAACGCACCGCCGACGATGAAGAGAATGTTTTTAGTGTCCATGGCGACGACTTCACCCCGCGGGTGTTTCCTACCGCCTCGTTCCGGAACGTTCACGACGGTGCCTTCGACCATTTTCAATAAAGCTTGTTGCACGCCTTCGCCGGAGACGTCTCGAGTGATGGAGACGTTTTCGGATTTACGAGACAGCTTGTCGATTTCATCCACGTAAACGATGCCTCGCTCAGCTAACTGGACGTCGTAATTTGCCGCGCGTAATAACTTGTGCAATACGGATTCGACGTCTTCGCCTACGTATCCGGCTTGGGTCAACGTCGTCGCGTCGCAGGTGACGACTGGAACTTTACCGATGTCGCCTAAAGTTTTAATAATCAACGTTTTCCCGCACCCAGTCGGGCCAAACAAGAGAACGTTCGATTTCTCCAACTCAATG
>JAPOKA010000166.1 GCA_029977865.1 bacterium | reverse complement strand
GAGAGCTGCGCACGGATGTCCGCCGCGCGCACCAGCGCCCTGTGCGACAGCATGTTCTTCTCCGCGAACGCGCGCGCCCTCCCGCCGCCGTGGACGCCGCCTGCCTTGCAGTACGCCGCGTGGATGTTCAGCGCCGTGACCGCGTCGCCTTCCGCGACGGCGAAGCGCTCTTTGACTTCGTCCAAGAGTTTTTGCCTCCCGCGGCTGGAGACCCACACGGAATTCACCTGAAGGTACGCCGCCACCGTGAGCATCTCCTCGACGCATCGCAGCTCCCCGCTCACGAGGAGCGCCTTTCCGAGCTGCGGCTCCAACGGTAGCTCCGCGAGGTGCATCCCCAACGGCTTCGTGAGCTTCGCGTCGTCGTCCAAGGCTTGCAGCGCGTACAAGAGTTCCAACGCTTTGATCATGTTCGCCGCCGGCGGCGGCGAGAGCGCCACCGGCGCCGGTGCTCGCGACGCCGCCGCGCGACGCCGCTGCAGACGCGTCGACCAACGCGGCTGCAGAGGACTTGTTGTTTGGGCAGTTCACCAACTCCGCGAGGGAGGGGAGCTCGCGCTGCAGCCGGACGTAGTCGGTGGGTGCCTGGCGATCGAT
>JAPOKA010000165.1 GCA_029977865.1 bacterium | reverse complement strand
GGTAGCAGTGCCCCGGGCCGGTGCGCCCGGCGCGACCCGCCCTCTGCTCCGCGCTCGCCTGGCTCACCCACTGAACGCTGAACCGGCTCACGCCCGCGCTCTGCGCGGCGGCGTCCTCTGAGTCGCCCGACGCCGCCTCGGCGCTCCCGAAGACGCGCCTCTTCTCGCGGCCGCAGTCCACGACGTACCGCGTGTTTGGGATGGTGAGCGACGTCTCGGCGACGTTGGTGGCCACGATCACCGACCGCGCGCCCGGCGGCGGCGGGTCGAAGACGCGCTTCTGCAGGTGCGGAGGCAGCATCGCGTAGAGAGGCAGGACGTGTAAATACCCGGGACCTTCGGGCTCGACGTCGTTTTTCGTGCCCGCGCTCGCCGCCGCGACGGTCGTCGGCGCGTGCGCGCGCACCCACGCCGCCTCCGCCTCGGCGGCAGCCTCCGGCGTCACCCCCTCGCCGCCGTGCACGACCACCTCCTCCTCCTCGCTCACGTCGGAGTCGGCGTCGGAGTCGCTCGATTTGTCGAAATCGTCGAAATCGTCTCCGTCCGTCGCGATGTCGAGGTCCTCATCCCCCCGGTCCTCCTCGCCGGCGTCGTCCGC
>JAPOKA010000164.1 GCA_029977865.1 bacterium | reverse complement strand
AAACTTGCCTGGCGGGGCCCCTGGTGCAGCAGCCGTTCCCGTTCGCGACGCGCCGCGCCTGCTTCAAAGATTCCGGCGGAGCAGATCGACCTCGCGCGGCGGTCGCGCGCTCGCTCGCCGGCCCGCGCGGCGATTCGAATTCGCGCGCGCGCGCGTGCGCGAGATGTTGCGCGGATGCCTGGCGCCCGGCGTCCAGGCCGTTTCCGGCGGCGCCGCCGCGTTCGCGCGCGCGCCGCTCGGCGCGGGCATGCCCTTCGACCGGTACGCGCGGCTCGTCGGCGAGGCGATGGACGAGATGATACGCACGGGCGATATCGTCGTGGAAGGGGCGCGAGGAAAGAGCGACGATGACGAAAATGACTCGCTGGACGACGACGCCGACGACGAGACGCGCGCGGCGAAGTCGCCCCGCGCCGGCGGTTGGCTCCGCGCGACGCGCGTCGCCGCCGCCGAGGAGGCGGTGGCGGTGGAGAAGATGTCGCGGAGAGACGTCAGGAGAGCGCGAGACGCGGAGAAGAAACAGCTGAACGACGAGAAGGCGCTCGGTAAGAAGACGACGGAGACGCCGAAGAAACAGACCGCGCCGGGGGCGTCCTCGAGC
>JAPOKA010000163.1 GCA_029977865.1 bacterium | reverse complement strand
CGGTGAAGGCGTGGAGACGCCAGACATCGGTGATCGTCGCGTCAAGGGCATCTTGCTTCAATGAGGCCACGCCGGTGAAGGCGTGGAGACATCGTGAGAGTCGAGGCGGAATCTTGCTCGCCGCTGCTTCAATGAGGCCACGCCGGTGAAGGCGTGGAGACCGGTCTGCGGATCCGAGGCAAGCGCGGCAGTCCGCGGCTTCAATGAGGCCACGCCGGTGAAGGCGTGGAGACGATGCCGTGTTCGTCGGGCCCGATGTAGCGGCCGTCATCGCTTCAATGAGGCCACGCCGGTGAAGGCGTGGAGACCACCCGCTCGCCGCTCGATGCCGGTTCGCCGAGCAGGCTTCAATGAGGCCACGCCGGTGAAGGCGTGGAGACTTCAAGAGCGAGGGCCGCCGCGTCGGACGCCTCCCGGGCTTCAATGAGGCCACGCCGGTGAAGGCGTGGAGACCCCGCGTGTGCCGCATGTGGATTTTTCTGGAGTACCAGCTTCAATGAGGCCACGCCGGTGAAGGCGTGGAGACTGGAACACGTCGATCGTCACGCAGGGCAACGGGTACCCGCTTCAATGAGGCCACGCCGGTGAAGGCGTGGAGACCC
>JAPOKA010000162.1 GCA_029977865.1 bacterium | reverse complement strand
GCTCGACGTCACGGACGAGGACTTCATCGCCTACGCGCGAGCGCTGATGGAGGACTACGACTCCGACGGCAACGGCGAGCTGGATCTCGAGGAGTTCCGCAAGCTGTACAACCAGTGCCTGGCGACCGCGGAGTCGCGCGCGGCGCTGGAGCTTCTGGAGAAGAAGCTCTCGGAGGTGGAGCGCGACCTGCAAAAGGCGAGGCGCGAGGCGGCGGAGACGGCGAGGCGCGCGGCGGCGGTCGCGTTCAGGAGTCCCTCGAGATGGTCGGATTGGCGGGACTCGGTGAGCGGATGCCCGCGACCCTGTCCGGCGGCCAGCAGCAGCGAGTGGCGCTCGCCCGAGCGCTGGCACCGCGACCGTCGGTCCTGCTTCTCGACGAGCCGTTCTCCAACCTCGACACCGGCCTCCGAGTGCAGGTGCGGGCCGAGGTGCACCGCCTGTTGACCGAACTCGGGATCACCGCGATGTTCGTTACCCACGATCAAGAGGAGGCGTTCGTGCTCGGCGACCGGGTAGCGGTCATGCACGACGGACGGCTCGAGCAGTTCGGCGCTCCGGCCGAGCTCTACGAGAACCCGACCTCCGCGTGGATCGCCTCATTCG
>JAPOKA010000161.1 GCA_029977865.1 bacterium | reverse complement strand
GATCCCTGCGCGTCCGACAGCGACGGCGATGGCGTCGGCGATTGCGACGACGGCTGCCCGAACGATCCGAACAAGACTTCTCCCGGAACCTGCGGTTGCGGCACCCCCGACACCGACAGCGACTCGGACGGCACCCCAGACTGCAACGACAACTGCCCCAACGATCCCAACAAGACTTCGCCCGGTCTCTGTGGTTGCGGAACACCCGACACCGACAGCGACTCGGACGGCACCCCCGACTGCAACGACGGCTGCCCCAACGATCCCAACAAGACTTCGCCCGGAACCTGCGGTTGCGGCACCCCCGACACCGACTCCGACGCCGACGGCACTCCAGACTGCAACGACAACTGCCCCAACGATCCCAACAAGACTTCGCCCGGAACCTGCGGCTGCGGCACCCCCGACACCGACTCCGACGCTGACGGCACCCCAGACTGCAACGACAACTGCCCCAACGATCCCAACAAGACCGAGCCTGGTCTCTGCGGCTGCGGCACCCCCGACACCGACTCCGACGCCGACGGCACCCCAGACTGCAACGACGGCTGCCCCAACGATCCCAACAAGACTTCGCCCGGAACCTGCGGCTGCGGCACCCCCGAC
>JAPOKA010000160.1 GCA_029977865.1 bacterium | reverse complement strand
TTTATGATAGGTTTCTTCCCACCAATTTACTTTACTCCATAATTTATAGATAATCCATCCTTGAATGAATATGATTGGAAGTAATATATCTACAATAATCCAGTGATTCATTATAACTCCTATTAATTTTGCTGGGGTATAAGGATTCGAACCTCAACTGCCTGGACCAAAACCAGGTGTCCTACCGTTAGACGATACCCCAAATAACATTTTTAAAGTGGAGCTGACAGGAATCGAACCTGCGACCTCCGCAGTGCAAGTGCGGCGCTCTCCCAACTGAGCTACAGCCCCAAATTACCGTTCTAAAAATTAACCGTAATTCCTACATTAGCATATCTTGGTGTTCCAAGAAATACTTCTGCGTTATGAGCAGCGTGAACTTTGTCACCATACCCATTGTACTGACTATTGTCAGTTGCATCTTGTACATAAACTGCATCAAGTGCATTAAAGACGTGTGCTGATAATGTCATATCAACTGCGTCTATTGGAAGCTTATACGATAAATGTAAATCGAGCTTACTGTAACCAGGTGCTTTCCAAACCTGTGATCTATCAGGATCTCCGTCTATTTCCCGTGAATCAGGACTCCAGTCTGCATAATTGTC
>JAPOKA010000159.1 GCA_029977865.1 bacterium | reverse complement strand
GGACGCGGTCGCGCGATGGGCGTTCGTGCTCGAGGAGGAGCCTTCCCCTCGTTTCGACTCTCGAGACGGAGTCACGGCTTTCGACGGCTCCGAGAGCAGCGAGGACGACGGTTTGTCCGACCTCGACTCGCCGTCCCCCGATCTGAAGCGCCGCCGCGGAAAACAAAAAACGGGGAAGAAGCCGGCGACGCGAGAAAAGACCTTTTCGCGGAAAAAACGCGAGACGGTTGAGGCGCGCTTCGCGCGGCGCGCGCGGCTGAGGCGGCGCTCATGGTGGCCTCCGCGCGCGCGGCGGTTCGCGAGGAGACGTACGAAAAAAATGCAAAACGATTCGCCGAACGGCGGACGTGCGCACGAGCGCGTTCGTCGAGACGCTCGTTTTGTCCGACGCGGCGTACCTCCGCGCCGCCGCGGCGGCGCCAGAGACCGCGGCGGAGGTGGAAAGGCTCGCGCGCGAACGGTTCCGGAGCGTGAACGCCGCGCGGTGGAGGAGCGCGACGCTGGCGGTGATCGCGGCGATCGCCCATCGACGCTCGGTCACGAGCCGGCTCCTCGGCGTGGCCCCGCTGCTGTGGGTCGGCACGCGCTCGTATGGGCTCTACCTGTACCAC
>JAPOKA010000015.1 GCA_029977865.1 bacterium | reverse complement strand
CTTGCTCGTCACGGCGGACCATGAACTGGTCGGCGGCGAGGAAGAGGTGGCGGATGGGCGCCGGCGCCGACTCGGCCTTGGCGATGCGAAGCAACTCGACCTGCCGACCGATCTCCGCCGCGAGCAGGTCGGCGCCGGAGGTGCCGGCGAGGTCGGTGGGTTCGGTGCCGGCGACCACCGCAGCGGACTCGCCTGGCTCGAGCCGCAGCACCAGGTCCGCAGCGTGGTAGTTGTTGTCGAGGTGGTCGTAGCCCCGCGACCACTCCACCGGGAGCAGGAAGTTCTCGAACCACTCCCCGGCGGGCTCTGCCACGCAACGCTCGCCCTGCAAATGCATGGAGACGGGACCGAGGTCGCCAACCTCCGGCAGCCTCACCGTGACGCCGTCTCGGCAGGGTTCGATCTGCGGCGTGAAGGCTCTGGTGGCGGTGACCTGATGGTGTCCGCGGTGGTTGATCAGCGCTCGGATTCGCAGGCTGACCGGATGGGGGCCGAGCAGCAGCTCGTAGCGCGCCACCGTGGCGTTGCGCCCGTGGATCATGAAGACCTGCTTGCGGATCCGGTAGGGGCCGACCGCGTAGGTCCAAGTGGGAATCGATCCGACGAGGCGGAATCGCTCGAGGTGAACGAAGCCGTCTGGCTCGAGCACGCCGCCCTGCCAGAGATTCGCAGAGAGCGCGACCGACTGCTCGCCGGTCTCGAGCACCTCATCGAGCTTGGCAAGCAGGAGGCGACGCTCGGTCGGCGGTCGCGTGGCCGCCACGAGCATGCCGTGATAGCGCCGGCTCAGAATGCCGCCGACGGTCCCAGAGGCGTAGCCGCCGAGTCCGTTGGTCACCAGCCACTCGCGGCGGGTGTTCTCGCTCTGCCGGCAGCAGAGGTCGCGACCGAAATCGATGAAGTCTGAGGGCAGGTGCTCGGCGGCGGCGGCGGCGGATTCGGCGGTCTTGCGGGCTCGGGGCATGACCTCAGTATCGACCCGAACCCGGTGCTCAGACCAGCGCGGTCCCGGCAATGAAGGACAGATCGGGCACCAACCCCGGACCGGTTCCGACCGGCGAAGCAGCAAAGGCCGATCCGTCCGGCATCCCTTTCGATGCCTCGACTCCGATCCGCATCACCGAAGTGAACACGAGGTCCGCCGCGCCTTCGTTTTCCGCAGCCGCCGACCGGGCTTGGGGTGGCCGGTTTCTGCGCAGGCGGCACCTAGCCTTGACCGGTCTGGTCCCGCTCGGCCCGACGACGCTTCAACTCGGCGTCGATGAATCCCTCGAGGTCGCCATCGAGGACCGACTGCGGGTTGCCGGTCTCGTGCCCGGTGCGGTGATCCTTCACGCGATTGTCGTAGAAGACGTAGCTGCGGATCTGGGTGCCCCAACCTCGATCGACCTTGCCGCCGGTGGCGGCGTCCAGTTCCGCCTGCCGCCGTTCCTCCTCGATCTGCTCGAGCTTGGCTTGCAGCACCTGCAGGGCCTGTCGGCGGTTCTGCGGCTGATCGCGGTAGGTCGAGGCGACGACCATGATCCCGGTGGGCTTGTGCACGACGCGGATCGCGCTGGCGACCTTGTTGACGTTCTGGCCGCCGGGTCCGGAGGCCCTCACGAACGGCGTGATCTCGAGGTCGCGTTCGGGAATCTCGAGGTCGCGATCCTCGAACTCCGGAGTCACGTCCACGGTGGCAAAGCTCGTCTGGCGCTTGCCTTGGGCGTTGAAGGGACTCACGCGGGCAAGGCGGTGGGTTCCGCGCTCGCAGCTCATGACCCCGTAGGCGAAGGGACCGCTGACGTGGTAGGCGACCTCGCTGATCCCGGTCTCGGTGCCTTCGACGCGGTTGATCTCCTCAAGCTTGAAGCCCCGCTGCTGCCAGAAGTAGAGGTACATGCGTTCGAGCATCGCCGCCCAGTCGTCGGCCTCGGTGCCGCCGTCGCCGGCCTGAATGGTCACGAAGCAGTTGCGATGGTCGTGGGGGCCGGAGAGCAGCGACTGCATCTCGACCTTCTCCATCGCGCCCTGCAGGCGGAAGAGCGTCTCATCGGCCTCGACGAGCAGGTCCTGATCGCCGGCGTCCTTGGCGAGCTCGAGCGCAGTCCTGGCATCGTCGAAGTCGGCCATGACCGACTCGAGCGGGTCCACCTGCGCCTTGAGGGTCTTGAAGGAGGCGATGAGCTTGCGGGCGGCTTCCGGGCGATCCCAGAAGCCGGGCTCGTTCATCTGCGCTTCGACGCGGTCACGTTCCTCTCGCTTGCGATCCCAGTCAAAGAGAGTCGCGGATGGTCAAGATCCGCGCCTCGAGGTCTTCCACGATGACGGCATGAGAGTCGAAGTGCATGGCGGGGAGTCTATGCGATCCTGCACCCGGTATCCTTCCGACCCATGCACATCGCGGCGCGGATTGCACGGATGGCGGAGTCCTCGACCATCGCCGCGACGGCGCGAGGCAAGGCGCTCGCCGCCAAGGGCCTCCCGGTGCTCTCGCTTTCCGCGGGGGAGCCCGACTTCGACACGCCCGAGAACGTCGTGGCCGCAGCGATCGACGCACTTCGCCGCGGTGAGACCCACTACGCGCCGACCGCCGGCACCAGCGAGGCGCGGCAGGCGGTGGCCCGCAAGCTCCGCGACGAGAACGGCCTCGGCTGCACCGCCGCCGAGGTCACCATCACCGTGGGCGCCAAGCACGCCATCTATCTGGCCCTGCAGACGCTCATCGACCCGGGCGATGAGGTGCTGCTGCCGACCCCGGCCTGGGTCAGCTACGCCCCCATGATCGAGTTGGCCGGCGGGGTGGTGGTCGAGGTGCCTGGCGATCCCGCCCGGGGATACCTCGTCAGCGCGGAGGAGATCGAGCGCGCGATCACCCCTCGCACCCGCGCGCTCGTCTTCAACAATCCCATCAATCCCACCGGCACCGTGCACTCCGCCGACTCGGTCCGAGCGATCGCGGCGATGCTCGCGGGGCATCCCCGAATCACGGTGATCGCGGACGAGATCTACGAGAAGCTCATCTACCCCGAGCTCGACCCGCAGGCGAACACCTGTTCGATCGGCTCCTGTTCCGAGGTCGCCGAGCGCACCATCACCGTGAACGGAATGAGCAAGGCCTACGCCATGACCGGGTGGCGCATCGGCTACGCAGCCGCCGCCGGAGCGGGTGCCGCGGCGATCCGGGAGATGATCAAGTTGCAGGGGCAGATGACCAACGGCATCGCAAGCTTCTGCATGCCCGCGGTGGTGGAGGCGCTGACCAACTCCTCGGCGAGCGTGGAATCGATGCGCACGGCGTTTGCCGCCCGAGCCCGACTGGTCTCGGAGGCGATCGCGACGATGCCGATGCTGAGCGCTCCGACTTCGACCGCCGCGTTCTACTCGTTCATCCAACTCGGGACCGCCCTTGGGCGCGTGAGTCCGGCGGGCCGGAGGCTTGATTCGCCGAGCCGGTTCTGCGAGGCCCTGCTCGATGAGGCCCTCGTGGCAACGGTGCCGGGCGAGGACTTCGGCGGGGCGGGTCGCACCGCCTTCCGCATCAGCTTCGCGTGCTCGGAAGCCGACCTCCGGGAAGCGCTCGGGCGACTTCGAGGATTCCTCGAGCAGTTGACCGACTGAGCCTGTCTGACCGAGGCAACTGCGGTTTCCAACATCGCGCCTTCGATGGACGTGCCACCACCACCGCCGCGGCGGGTGCCGGGCGGCGCCGCAGCGCCGCAGTCGCGATGGAAACGAAAACCCCTCGCCGCGATCAGGTCGCGCCGATGGTCACGCCGATCGGTTGAGGTCGGGGCGCGTAGTTGGGCTCGAGGGCAATCTGCAGCGGACGCCGCTTGCCGTCTGGATCGCGGGGGATGTTGTCGTTGTCGATGATCCGCTGGATCGCCATGATCCCCTCGATGAGCATCTCGGGGCGGGGCGGGCATCCCGGCACGTAGACATCGACCGGAATGAACTGATCGACGCCCTGCACCACCGCGTAGGTGTCGAAGACGCCTCCGGTCGAGGCGCAGGCGCCCATCGAGATCACCCACTTGGGCTCGGTCATCTGCTGGTAGATCCGCTGCAGCACCGGCAGCGTCTTCACCGAGACCCGGCCCGCCACGATCATGAGGTCGGACTGCCGCGGGCTGAAACGCATCACCTCCGCGCCGAAGCGGGAGAGATCGAATCGGCTGCAGGCGGTCGCCATCAGCTCGATGCCGCAGCAGGCGGTCGCGAAGGGCATGGGCCAGACGCTCGAGCGCCGCGCCCAGTTGATCACCCGATTGAGTTGGGTGGTCAGGACGCTGTCGAGCGGCAAGGCGGCTTCAATGCCCATGCGGAGATCTCCCTGAGGCGGAAAGGAGGAGTGTAGACGGTTGATCGCTTCGGTCGAAGCCCGCGGTGGATTCGATCTCAGGGACTCTCGACGGTGCGGACGGTGCGGGTCTGGAAGAGGTCTTCGACGACGTTGGACTCTCCGTCCTTGAGGTTGGGCTCGTAGACCTTGCCCTCGTAGCTCCCGTCGTCGCCGGAGACGCCGACCACGCGTCGATAACAGCCTGCCGAGACCAGGAACGTCGTGAGCAGACCCACCAGACACGCCGCAGTGGTCCAGCGGGTGAGGTCGAGGCGGGCAGCGACCGGGGTGGTGGAGCGAGGCAGGGGCGAGGTGGGCATGACGAGCCGCCGAGGGGCCCGTCTCGCACGCGTCCCGACCGATCAGGCCGCGCCGGCGAGGCGACGGGCGAGCCGTTCGCCGGAGTCGACCAGTGTAAACAGCCGCTCGAGCCGCATGGTGGAGACGAGGCTCCGCAGGTGCTCGTTGAGCCCGAGCAGGATGGTCTCCGCCCCGCGGGCATCGGCCCGACGCCGCAGGTCGAGGCAGCAACCGAGTCCGGTGCTCGAAATCGCCGTGACCTTGGAGAGGTCGATGACGACGCGACTGAGCTGACCGGGGGCGACCTCGATCGCCGGACCGGCGAGGTTGGTCAGCTCCTTCGCCTCCACGGTGCCGAGCACCGGGCCGCGGACCCGGATGATGAGCGATGACGGGATCCGCTCGAGGGTCGCGACCTCGGCATCGGTGCCGGCGAGTCGGGGTGCGAAGGCCGTGAAGCGAGGGTCGGAAGAGGTCTGGCTCATGACGTGGATCTCGGTCGAGCCCGAGGCGGTCATTGCATGTGCCTGCCCGATCTCTCACTTGAGCGGTTGGTCTATGCAGGCACTGCTCAGTCTCCGGCGATTGCCGGTGAGACCGAGAGCCGATAACGACGGGTGTCGAAGATGGCTCCGCCGGATCGACCTGCCATCGCGGCCTCCTCCGGGGTGAGGAACCGGTAGCCGCCGATCCATTCCGAGGTCTCGGCGAGGCGCATTCGCCGGGTGGCCGAGACCGGCAGCGGCTGCAGCGGCCGCCAGGCGCCGGGATCGAGTCCGTCCGGCACCTCGAGGAACGCCGCGAGGTCGACGGCGCCACGCGCCTCCGGGGATCGCCACTCGCCGCCGACCGCCGCCACGCCATGGTCGATCGGGACGAGATGGAGTTGCGTCGCGCCCTCGCGGGCCGGAAGCGGCGGCGCCGCTCGCGCCGAGGCAAGATCGGTGTCGATCCAGCAGCACTCCCGCACCGAGCGGCCGGTTGCCGGGTCGAACCCGCCCGCAAGCAGCAGCGGCGGATTCGATCCGGGACCTCGTTGGCAACGCGCGGCCGCGAGGTGCCGGGTTCCCCACGGAAGCCCGGTCGAACCCGAGAGCGGGAACGGCTCCGCTTCGGGAGATGGAAGAGCGTCGGTCCCGGAGGGCTGTGGCGCAAAGACGAGCGTCGCGGTGAGGTCGGCGATGTCGCCGGCGGGGGTGGTCTCTCCGCCGAGCAGCAACACATGCTGCGAGTCGAGCGCGACCGCGACGTGGTACCGACGCGGCGGATCGAGCACCGCCGGCGGACTCCAAAGATCGAGCACCGCGTCGTAGATCCTCGCAGTGTCGCCCGCGGTGACGAGAACGCGGCCGGGCCCGAGCGATGTTGCGACGTGCCCCTCGAGTGAAGCGCCGAACGATGGCGTGGTGTGGCCGCTGCCGGCCACGAGCGGATCGAGCACTTCGCCGTCCTCGTGGTGTTGCGGGCTCGCGATGCCGCCCTCGAAGCCGCCGAGGACCAGCACGCGGTGCTCGTCGAGGGTGACGCAACTCGCCGAAGCGCGGGCAGCGGAGAGTTGCGAGCCGATCGGCAGCCAGCCGCGGCGAGGGTCGCGAATCTGGATCGTGGAGACCGCCGCGAAGGTGGAGTCGATCCCACCCAGGAGGACCAGGTGCCCTTCCTGCCAGCGGGCGATCGCCTCGATCACCGGAATCGGCATCGACTCCGGGGTCACCCGCCATGACGAGATGACCGGCGGCACCGACGCCGATGTCGAAGGGGGCTCCTTCGCCGCCGGAGGTGCAGGCCGAGGCGCGTCGATCGGCTGCGGCAGCGACTGCGGCAGCACGGCCGCGAACAGTCCGAGCAGGGAACTGGCAAGGGGCATCAGCGCAACTCCGGCGAAGAAAACGGGTCCCTTCGCGTTCCGCCTCCGTTCGACGGGTATCGGACGGACCGTCCGGCGAGTTGAACGGTCGGCGGCGATCGCGGCGTGCTCGTTGCGAGCATCCCATTCGATACAGTCCGATCGCGGTCCGGCGGCCACGATCCCGCGGCCCCAAGCCGTGCCGCCGTCGGACCGAAGGACGCTCTCGCGTGGGGCGGCGTGGATCGCCGGCCTGCTCGCCACGCGAGTGGTCGCCGACGGGAGGAGATCGATGAAACGATGGAGATGGAACATTCGGCGCGGCGGGCTCCGCAGCCTCGCGCCGCTGTTGGTGTTCGCGGTGCTGGTGGCGGTCGCGTCGCGAGGTCCGCTCTCGACCCTCGCCAACGCGGTGCGGGATCCGGTGGTGGTGCCGCTCGATCCCCGAGCAGGCGAACTGCCGGTCGACTCGGAGTCGCTGCGACGAGCCGCAGGATCTCTCCCCGATCGATTCGTTCGCCATGAGACCGCCCGATTCGTGGCGCTCTCCGATGGATCCACCGCGTGGACCCGTGATCAGCTCGAGCGCTTCGAGCGGGCACACCATCAGTTCGTTCGCTTCCTGCGCTGGCTCGGTCTGCCCGAGCCGCAGCTGCGCCACAAGCTGGTGGCGGTGCTCTTCGCCAATCACGAGGACTATCTCGAGTACGCCGGCCGCGTCGATGGCGTGCAGGATCGCTGGGCCAAGGGGTACTACACGCCGAATGGCGACAAGCTCGTCGGCTTCGACGCAGACACCGACCCGAAGGCTCTGGAGATCCGGGCCCGTCTCGCGGCGCAGCAGCGCGAGATCGAGGCGGCAACGAGCCGACACCGCGAACGCCGCGACGCGACCTCGCGCATCGATCCCAACGCCGATGCGGTGCTCGATCGCGCCCGCACGCTCCAGGGACTCGGCGAGGAGGATGTGGAACTGGCGGTGCGGCAGCAGGTGGTCTCGACGATGATTCACGAGGCGATCCACCAATTGCTCTTCCACAGCGGCGTGCAGAATCCGGCGGTGGCGCCGCCCTTCTGGCTCGCGGAGGGGCTTGCCACCAGCTTCGAGACCGATCGCCCCGCCGCCGCGTTCGGCCCCGACTTCGACTACCGCCCGCGTCGGGAGGTGTTCGAGCGCCTGTTGATGGAGAACCGGCTCATCGAGCTCGAGAGCTTCGTGGCCTTCGAGACGCTGCCCGATCGCCGCGAGAGCACCGCGCGGGTCTTCTACCACCAGTCGACGGCGCTGCTTTCATTCCTGTTTCGTCAGCGTCCGAGCGAGTTGCGGCACTACCTCGTCGACCTGGCTGCCCAGCCACCGGGCCGGCCGGGGCCGGCGCGCCAGAGGCAGCTCTTCGAGGCTGCCTTCGGCGACATCGCCACGCTCGAACGGGCGTGGCTGCGATGGGAACTCGGACGAATCGCCCACGAAGACGCCGCGGGCCGACGAGCAGCGCTCGACGGCCCGGTGCTGCGAGTGCCGCCGGATCTCTTTCTGTCGGGAGGCGTGCCGCGGGATCGCTCGTCCGATGCGAGCGATCCGGCCGACGACTCGGTGCCGCCCAGGCCGATCAGCGGTGGCTTTCGGGATCGCTCGGCGAGTCCGGCCTGATCGGATCGAACCAGCCGCCCGCAGCCTCGCCGCCCTGGCCCCAAGTTCCCCCGAGCAGGTGGGAGAGCGAGTTGAAGGCGGTGGAGACCCGTTCGAGTTGCTCACGAAGTCGACGTGAACCCTCGTTGAAGACCGCTTCGGTCTGTTGCGCCAACTGCTGCGGAAGATTGCCTTCCAGCGCTGGCCGCCACTCGGCGAGCGAGGTGGCGAGGATCTCGAGACGCTCCGCGAGCAGGGCGGCCTTCTCGGCCTTGGGCTCGAGGACCCCGGCGGATCGATCGAGATGTGCTGCGACGTCGCGGGCGTGGGAGAGCATCGACTCGACGCCGCCCCGGACCTGCTGATCGAGTTCGCGGCAGCGCTCGAGCAGATCGCTCCGCTGCCGCAGGTCTTCATCGAGCGCGCGGCGGACGCCGTCGGCATGCTCAAGCAGCCGAACGATCTCGGCGCTGGCCTTCCGCATCGCCTCGACCGCCTCGTCGCGGCGGCGATTGCTCTCTTCCGCCTGACGCCGCAGTTCCTCGCCAAAGCGGGCGGTGGACTCGGTGAACGACGCCTCCATCTTGAGCAGGCGCTGCTCGAGTTCCGCGAGCCGCTGCTCGCCTCCCTGCACGCGCTGCACCCGCTCGGCGATGTGCCGGTCGAGTTCGGCCGAGCGCCGCTCGAGCACCTCGCCGGCAGTTCGCTCCCACTGCTCGAGGCGGTTGCGCGAGAGGCTCTCGAGCCTTCCTCCGAAGGCCTCGCAGGCCTGATCGACGCGGCCGAGCAGATCCCCCAACTTCGACGTGGCCTGCTGCTGGGTGGTCTCGATGCGGCGCGCGAAGGCATCCTGCTCCGAGAGCGAACCCTCGAATCGCCGCAGTTGCACATCAAGTGCCTGAAGCATCCGCGCGCCAAGGGCGAGCCGTTCGTGCAGATCGGCCGAGGTGCGGATCGCCTCCGGAGTCGAGGGAGCGAAGGGAGCGGCGGGTGGGTTCGAGGGCATCGCGAAGGGGCTGGGCATGGTGGGGTCCGATCGGTTCACCGAGGCGTCGTTACGGTCGGGCGAGGGGGCGCAGATCGACGCGGAATCGCCACCCCCGGCGAGTTCGTCGCCAAGGCTGGCACCGAGGCTGCACGGGGAGGCTGGCGTTGCCATGCGGTCACCCTGCGCGGTCCGCGCACGAGCGGCGGACCTCGATCCGTTCGACGAGGGAGATTCGGTCGCGCCACCGATCCCGCTGGACTTTTTCGGACGCTGCCGTCGGGGGACTAGGTCGGTGAGGCGCTCGGAGAGGCCAGGGTTGCGCCGGCTGCGAACCGCCGTTGCGCCTCGCGAATCCGAGCCAGCCAGCCGTCTTCGGCCCGACCTCGATCCGCGAGGCTGAACCCCGTTTCGATCACCGCGTCCGCCTCGATCTGCCCCGGAGGCCGTGCGAGCACGTATCCGGCGGTTCCGTCGACCCGGTGAAGGAACCCGCGGTCGGCCAAGGCTTCCACCATTCGGACCACCGCCCCCGCGGGCAGCGTGAGGTCTGCCGCGGCCGACTCGACCTCGAGCGGCTGACCCTGCTCGAATTTGGCAACCGCGAGTTCCATCAACGACAGAATGCGAGCGGGATCGACGAACTCGGCGCGTCCTGATTCCTCCTCCAGGTCTTCCAGCGAGCGGTGGCGGAGCGTTTGCAGCAGGCTCGCGATCTGCAGCCCCAGCAGCACGAACATCCACATGAGGTAGGTCCAGAACATGAACAACGGGATCAGCCCGAGCGAGCCGTAGAGACTGCTGATCGCGAAGGCCTTGCGAAGGTACAGGCCCAGGAACTCGCGTCCGAGCGCGAGCAGCAAGGCCGTGACGAACGCCCCGATCAGCACCGGCCTGACCTGCATGCGGGTGTTGGGGACCCAGAGGTACACCGCGAACCAGAAAGCCCAGAGCAGCAGGAAGTCGAGGACGGCGATGGCTGCAGTGGTCCACCCGCCGAGGATCGAGGTGTCGCGGATGGCATTGCCGATCGAGGTGTTCACCACCGGGACCACCAGGAGCACCAGCGGGCCGAAGGTGACCGCGAACCAGTAGATCGGGATTCGGGCCCACCAACTGCGGGCCCGCGGGGCGCGGCAGATCTCGTTGAAGCACGTCTCGATCGTGACGAGGACCCAGATGGCACTGAAGGCGACGACACCGAATCCGATCCAGCCCAGCGTCGCGAGGTTGAAGGTCGAGGCGTAGGAGACCAGCTCGGCGGCCCAGGAGCCCAGATCGACCGGCCGGGTCGCGTCGCTCTCGGCATCGGGCAGCACCAGTTGCACCCCGTCCATGCCGAGCGAGTTGATGGCGTGCTCGACCATGGCGGGAAGGCGATCGCCGAGGATCGATTTGGCCACCACGGTGGCGACCACCAGCACCGGGAGCAGGCCGAAGAGCATCCGGAAGGAGAGCGTGGCCGCCATCTGGGTGGCCCGGTCTTCCTCGAGGTGCCGCATGGAGAACCGCGTGATGCGATAGCCCTGCCGCACCGACCGCTGCCAGCGGGTGAGCTGGCCGATGGGATCGGTGAGCGCGGTGCGGATCCAGTGGAAGGCTTCGCGTGGACTCATGTCGGCTCCAATCGGGCGTGTGACGCCTCACCATAGAATCGGCGAATGACCTCGCCTTCCCATCGTTCCGCCGCTCCTCGCCCCAATTCCGCGGGGGGTGGCCGATCCGGATCGCCCCGGCGCGGTCGAACCGGCTCGATCCGACTGCAGAAGGTGCTTGCCGACGCGGGCATCGCCTCGCGGCGGGCCTGCGAGCAGCTGATCCTCGACGGGGAGGTCGAGGTCGACGGGGAGGTCGTGCGAACCCTTCCGTGCCTCGTCGATCCAAGGACCTCCACCATCGAGGTTCGCGGCCTGCGGCTCGAGCCGGCCACCTCGCTTCGCACCGTCATGGTCTTCAAGCCGCGAGGGGTGGTCTGCACCAACCGAGATCCGCACAAGCGCCGGCGGGCGATCGACATCGTTCCCCATCGCACCGGCGAGCGGCTCTATCCGGTGGGTCGCCTCGATGTCGACAGTTCCGGCCTGCTGCTGCTCACCAATGACGGTGAACTGGCGAATCGGCTCACCCACCCGCGCTATGAAGTCCACAAAGGCTACGAGGTCATGGTGCAAGGTCGAATCGACGAGACGTCGGTGGAGAAGCTCCGCCGCGGTGTGTTCCTGCCGCATCGCCGCCGCGGCGGTGCATCGCGGGCGGCGGCGGCAGACCTCAAGGTGCTGCGGCGAGATCGCGATCGCAGCGTGCTGTTCGTCGAGTTGTCCGAGGGACGCAACCGGCAGATCCGCCGCATGCTTGAACGCCTCGGCCACGAGGTGAAGCGGCTGCGGCGAGTCTCGATGGGACCGCTCACCCTCTCGGGACTGCGGCCCGGACAGTGGCGAGAACTCTCACCGGAGGAACTCGCGGAACTCGAGCGGGCCGCGTTCGGTCGCGGCAGCGCTGCGAAGTCGAGTCGGGCTCCGCGAAAGGCGAGTTATCCCAAGCCGCCGCGGCGAACGAAGCGCACCGCGGGCGTTGCCGCTCGATCGGCCGAGAAGTCGAGACCGGTCTCGGCGAGTCCGGTGAGTCCGGCGAGCCGTGGCGACGGTGGCCGGCGTGGCGGCGCCGGGGTGGTCCGAGGCAAGGCCGCCGCCAAGAATGCAGGCCGCGGACCGCGAGGGCCGCGCCGCAACGGCCGCGGCGGCGGTCGAGGAGCGTGAACCGATGCCCCAGTACGAGTACATCTGCGACGAGGATGGCGAGGTCCTGACCCTGCTGCGGCCGATGCGGTCTGCCGACGATCCGGTCGAGGATCCCGAGGGCCGCGGTCGTTCGTTCCGCCGCAAGCACAGCGTCTTCGGAGTGAGCGGCGGGTCGGGTGATCCCTCCGCAACCTCGCTACCGGTGGGCGGCTGCTGTCCCTGCGGCAAGAACGCCGGCGGCTGCGGCATGGGCGGACACTGAGCCCCCATCGCGGTGCTCCTCTACGGCGTCGACTTCTCGGGCGCGAGTGACGGTGGCCGCGGGAAGATCCGCGTAGTGCGTCGCGATCTCGATCGCCCGGGATGCGTCATCGACGGCGCGACGCGGTGCGATCGCCGCGAACTTCGCGAACGGATTGCCGCGTCGCGGGAGCCGAGCCTCTGGCGAATCGATGCCCCGTTCTCGCTGCCGCTCGCCACGCTCGAGCGGCACGGTTTCGCGAGCGAGCGCAGCGAGTGGATCGAGGTGGCGCGATGGATGCAGCGGTTCGGTTCGCCGCGGGGTCTGCGCACGGCGCTTCGAGATCTCGATCGTCGAGAGCCGCGACGGACCTGCGACCGCGCCGCCGCCACGCCGATGGCTCCGATGAACCTCCGCGTGTTCAAGCAGACGTGGACGGTGATGGTCGAGGTGCTGTTGCCGCTTGCCGAAGCGGGCCTTGCGGTCGAGCCGGTGCATCGGGCGACGGCGGATTCGAGGACGGTGATCTGCGAAGGCTGTCCGGCGACGGTGCTCCGCGACCTTGGAAGGGTGCCGCGGGGATACAAGGGCCGCGGGCCGGGGCCGGCTGCGGAGCGAGGCGCGATCGTCGATTCACTGCGGCAAGCCGCACGCGGCGCATTCGAGATTCCCAGCGTGCTCGTTGAAGAGGCGATCGCCGACGAGGAAGGCGATCTGCTCGATGCGCTGCTCCTGGTGCGCGATCCCTGGTGCGGCCCGCCGCCCGCGGAGGCTCGACTCGAAGCATGGGTCTACTGAGGGGCGGCCGTCGCCAGGGAGCGAGGGAAGGACTCGAGGGATTCACGCCCGACCGCGGTGTGCCTGGCGTCCCGCTTCAGGCAAGGGTGAAGTGAGTCGGAGCGGGAACGATGATCGCCGCGTGCACGCGCCGCTCCCGATCGACGACCCTCCGGGATCCGCAGCAGTTCGAGGATGCAGGCGGCTACACCCCGCGGGTCGCGGGATCCCAGATCAGCTTGTGCAACTGAGTCTGCTGTCGCAGTGGAAGTCCCGACTCGAGGATCCACTCGGCGAGGAGTCTTGGAGAGAGGCCGGGACAGCCGGCGATTTCGAGTCCCGCTCGCTGCTCGAACACCGGCGACATCAGGATCGCCCGGCAGCGGTCGACGAGGCGGTGCTCGCGGACCATGTCGACCGCCCAGTCGAAGTCGGCGCGATCGGTGACCACGAACTTGATTTCGTCGTGAGGTCGCAGGCGGTCGAGATTCTCGAGCACGGTGCGGTGCTGTTCGCCGCTGCCGGGCGTCTTGAGATCGAGGATCAGGATGGCGCGGGGGTCGCAGCGCGAGGTGTCGCACGCGCCGGAGGTCTCGATGAGCACGGTGCAGCCGCGGTCGCAGAGGCGCTGCACGAGCGGATGGACGTCGGGTTGGAGCAGCGGTTCACCACCGGTGATCTCGACGAGCCGACTGCTGAAGCCGAGGACCTCCTCCACGATGTCGTCGACGGACCTCCAGTCGCCCTCCTTGAAGGCGTACGCGGTGTCGCAGTAGCGGCAGCGAAGATGGCAACCCGTCAGCCGCACGAAGACGCACGGGCAACCCGCCCAGGTCGATTCCCCTTGGATCGAGTGGAAGATCTCGTTGATCCGAAGTCGCGGGATGGCGGTCGACGGCGGGGAGGGCTCGCGGGCGGGGCTCGGTGCATCGAGAGTCACGCGGCGAGTGTAGAACCCCTCGACTTTCCCTTCGGGGCGGGTATAACTTCCGACCCACCGCCCAGGTGGCGAAATTGGCAGACGCGCCAGCTTGAGGTGCTGGTGGGAGTAAAATCCCTTGGAGGTTCGAGTCCTCTCCTGGGCATGCGAACGCGGGCCGGCGACTGCCGGCCCGTTTGCGTTGGCGAACGGCGACCGCGCATGAAAACGCCGCCGCGGACGCATCCGCGGCGGCGAGCGAAATCGTGAGCTGGCGACCGGGGTCAGCCGGTCCAGGCGCCGAGCATCAACGCCAGGTCGGCCCCGTTGACGATGCCGTCGTCGTTGAGATCGCCGCTGCCGGGACCGCCCCACTGGCCGAGTTGGATCGCCAGGTCGGCGCCATTGACGATGCCATCATCGTTGAGATCGGCGAACACGCCATCGTCGCCGCACTCGATGACCTTGATCTCGAAGGCATCGAGCGCCGCCTCGACCACCGATCCGTTGATGAGGTCACCGACCGTGAACCGCAGCCGCACCTGGTCGCCCGGGGTGACGTAGTCCGCAACCTTGAAGCAGACCTGGTACCACCCTCCGTCGGCCTCGGGGCCGGTCGGACCCACCGTCTCCAGTTCGACCCAGGCCGCACCGGCATTGCCGGAGATCTCGACCACCATCTCGTCTTCGTTGGGTGCGTTGCCGAAGGTGTTCGAGAACCAGCGGGCGTAGCAGATCAGGCTCTGCGGATCGCTGGCGTCGAAGTTCGCGGTGGTGAGGGTGGTGGTGCCGCCATCGACATCGGAGTTGCCGGCCCGATTGGCGGTGAGCCAGGCACCGCCACCGCTGCCGGGGTCGTAGTCGTTGGCGGGATCGCCGCGGACGCCGCCACCGATCGGGACACCCTGCTCCCACGCGCCGTCGGTGAGCCCGGCGGAGTTGGTCACCACCCAGCCGTCCTGAGCGGAGTCGCAATTGTCGTAGTAGACCTGAAGAAGATCCACGGCGCTGACGGCCATGAAGGGGCCGCCGGGGCCGGCCGAAGGACTGGTCACCTCGATGCCGGTCGTCGTCTCAGCGACGAGATAGAACTCGATCTCGCTGCCGCACTCGCTTGCGGGCACGGTGGCGCGGTAGCGGTTGCTGCCAAGGCCGACCGCCGGAACAAGGCTGTAGCTTCCGATGCCCGCGGGCCGCCAGGCAAACTGCACGTTGCCATTGGGGGTGCCGCCGAGCGGCAGGACCTGCACCAGGAATTCGGTGCTGCCGTCGGGAGCAACCATCGCGGGCAAGCCCTCGGGGTAGGTGATCGCCAGCAGCGAGATCTCCGGTGCCGGCATGTTGTGCGCCGAGAAGCCCGCATCGATGCAGTCGTAGTGCGGCGTGCCGTCGGTGATGTCGTCGTTGTTGTCGTCGAGCGTGAGCCAGTCGATGGTGATCTGCGGAGTGATCTCGGTACCGTTGTGGAGGAGGATGCTGTTGATCACCCAACTGCCGATCAAGTCGCGGTAGCCTTCGACGCCGGCGTCCACGAGGCACTGCCGCGTGCTCCAAGCGCAGCCGGACATGACCCGCCCGCACGAGTGAATCGGAGTGGAGCAGGGATACTGGATGTTGTTGTCGGCGTTGCGGAGCGGCGTCGAGCAGTTGGACTGGAATCCCAAGCCGAGGAAGGGCGAGTCGGTGATCGCCACCGCCACGGTGTCGGACATGCCCTCGCCGTACGCGCCTTGGCCGCTGCCGCCCGAGTTGATCAGGTGGTGTCCGTACTCGTGGAAGACCACGGTGCTGTTGCCGGTATTGGTGCAGCCGCCGCCGGCTTGGTAGAAGTTGATCGAACTGCCGTTGTAGAACGCGTTGCAGGTGTCGGCGATGTTCGTGTTCGCGGGGAACTGCGTCTGATTGGCGATGGTCGGATACGCCGGGTTCTGAGCAAGGGTGAAGTCTCGCACGGTGTTTGCGCAGATGTAGACGTTGACCTCGGCCCGGTTGGTGGCGCTGGTATTGGCCTCGTTGTGCATCACCTCCACGGGCTCTCCGGAGGTTCCGGTGACGGTCACGCTGCCGCCGGCGCCGGCCTGGTTGTTGACCACGAAGTACTGGCCGCGGATCAGGGAGTTGATGCTGACCGAGCCCGGCGAGGCCATGGGGATGGTGAAGTGCCCGTCCGCATCGGCGTAGATCGTGCTGGAGCCGGCGGTCACCCGTGCGTAGGGCATCGCCATGGGGATCTCGTCGTCGCAGATGTCGGCGCCGATGCCATCGGTCGACATGCCCTGGACCTGACCGCTGATGTCCTGATGGAGGACCAGATTCTCCTGGAACAGGATCGTGCCGCTGTCGGCATCGCAGATGTAGCGGAACTTGCGATAGTTCGCGGGGTCGAAGACGGTCCCGCCTTCTGCCTCGAATCGCACGCCGAGTCGCGTCGGCGCCAACTCGCTGTCGACTCCGGCCCAGAGCACGCTCTCGACGCCGCTCACCTTGGGGCGGCTGCCGAACTGGTCGAAGGCCCGTGCCGCGAAGCGACGCTCGTCAAGGGCTCGCGGCGGCTTGGCCGCGAGGGCGAGTTCACGCGCGTCGGCGGACAGCGGGCGGACGTCCGCCGATGCGAGCACGAGCGGGAATCCGGGCTCGTTGCGCACGAGCAACTTGAGCATGCCGGTGTGCACCGAGACGCCGGCGACCTTCTGGGCGTAGCAGACCAGATAGAAGCGATAGTCGTTGCGGTCGCCGTCCCACATGATCGGCTGCAGGAAGTGGCGATCGGCGTAGGGTCCCTCGAGGACCAGTTCCTCCGGTGCCACATCGAAGAGATCGGCATGCTGGAGGCGGAAGCGCTCGGCGCTTTCGATCGGCGTCGCGCCGGTCGAGAAGGCCGGTCCGTAGACGCGGCCGATGCGGTCGCCGGGCATGATGTAGAAGTCGGCGCCGGGATGGGCCCGCTGAAAGCGCTCGCGAGCGCTGAACTGCGGCACTTCGGGGGTGCCCTCGGCGGGGGCGTCGGCGAGCCCGCAGGGAGCGATGACGAGGGCTGCCAGTGCAGCAAGGGCGAACCGCAAGGGCCGGGTGAGGTCGAGAGACATGGGGGCTCCGAGGGGCGTCCGGGTGAGTCGGAAGGTGCACAACCGCAGGAAGCGAGGATCGGTGAACAGAGGAAGGGTCGTACAGATTGCGAGGAATGCAAGTTGCGAGGTGGGACTTCCTTCGCCGGAGCGGGGGTTCTGGTTCCGGATTCCTGTCTTGAGGTCCGGATTCGACGACCCCGCACCGGCACGCGGCGGCGTACCATCTCGCCCTCATGGCCGCCGCGAAGAAGCAGGATTCCTCTGCGGCGAGAGAGCCGGTAATCGAGAACCGCCGGGCCCGCCACGACTACGCGGTCGAGGAGACCCTCGAGTGCGGGATCGAGCTGCGAGGCACCGAGGTCAAGTCGATCCGGGCCGGGCAGGCGAGCCTCGCAGAAGGCTGGGTATTGGCCGAGGACGCTCCACCGCGACTCGCCCTCCAGAATGTGCATATTTCCGAGTACGCGCCAGCCGGCGCCCATCGTCAGCACGATCCGGTGCGGCCAAGGCGACTGCTTGCCCACAAGCGGGAAATCCGTCGGCTTGCGGTCGAGGTGCGGGCCCGCGGGGTCGCGCTGGTGCCGCTCAAGATGTACTTTGTCCGTGGCAGGGTGAAGCTGCTCGTGGGGGTCGCGCTCGGTCGCAAGAAGGGTGACAAGCGGCAGGCGATCGCCGAGCGGGAAGCCCGGCGCGACATCGAGCGCGAGACCTCGCGACGGCGGTTCGACCACTGAACACGGCTCGATCGAAGGAGCAACGGATGGCTGACGAGGATCCGATCATCGAGACCGACCGCGACCCGATCGAAGCACTGCTGGCCGGCAATCGCCGCTGGGCGGCGAGGATGGAGCGGCGAAACCCCGGCTTCTTCGAGTCGCTTCGAGCCCAGCAACGACCCAAGTACCTCTGGATCGGATGCGCCGACAGCCGCGTGCCGGCGAACGAGATCATCGATCTGCCGCCGGGCGAGGTCTTCGTCCATCGCAACGTGGCGAACCTGGTGGTCCACTCCGACATCAACTGCCTCGGCGTCCTCGACTTCGGTCTCCGGGTGCTGGGCATCCGCGACGTCATCGTCTGCGGCCACTACGGCTGCGGCGGCGTGACCGCGGCGCTGCGGCCCTCGGAGAATCGGATCGTCGACCACTGGATCCGGCACATTCGCGACATCGCCAAGTTCTACCGGCCCGAACTCGAGGCGATCGATTCGCCGGACGAGCGCAACCGCCGCCTCTGCGAACTGAACGTCGCGGTGCAGGTGGTCCACGTCGACGAATCGCCGGTGGTGCAGGCCTGCCGCGAGGCGGGCGGCACGGTCCGGGTGCACGGGTGGATCTACGACGTCGCCGACGGACTGCTGCGCGACCTCACCCCGACCGTCTCCGACATCCGCGCCTACGAGCCGGCCTAGGTTCGCAAGGACATCGCTCGCTGCAGCACCCGAGGGTGGGGCGCGAACTCGCAGCTCTCGTTCGCTTGAAGCACTACGCAGGGCTCGGCAGCGCAATGCAGGCGCCGGAGGGTTCCGGTCGAGTGCCCTCGATGCACTCGAGGATCACTGCGGCGATCGCCTCGGGTGCGAGGGTCTTCTCGTGCGGGATGACCCGCTCCGGGAAGTTCGAGCGCAGGAGCGGAGTCTCGACCGCGCCGGGGTTCACCGAGTAGGCGCGGATCTTCGCGCTGCGGCCTTCCCTCGCCACCGATCGGGTCAGGCTGTCGAGGGCCGACTTGCTTGCCGCGTAGGCGAAGAAGCCGGCAAACGGATCGCTGGTGCCGAGCGTCGAGACGTTGACCAGACACCCGCCGTGGCGGCGCAGCTCCGGCCACGCGGCTGCGATCAGCAGGGCTGGGCCGAAGGTGTTGACCGCGAAGACCCGCTCGAGCAGAGCCAGATCGGTCGCCTCGATGGGAGCCATCGGCGCGATGCCCGCGGCGTTGACGAGGTGGTCGATGCGGCCGAAGGCCGCCATGACCCGGGGGACCACCATCGACACCGTGCTCGGCTCGCCGATGTCCGCTTCCACCACCTCCAGCTCCGCGTTGGATGCAGCGGTTCGAATCGACTCCGCAGTCGCGAGCAGTTTCCTGATCGTTCGACCCACCAGCGCGACCCGGTGTCCGGTGGCGACGAGTTGTGCGGCGGTGGCTCGGCCGATGCCGGAGCCGGCGCCGGTGACGATGGTGACGGGAGCAGGAGCGGAAGCGGTCAAGTCGGTGACGTCGATGAGGGGGTCGGGAGGGAACGGCCACGCGACGCGATTGGTGCCCGCGAAGGCGTCGGTCGACCGGAGCGGTCGCGATCAGCCAAGCAGGCGCATGAGGTCGTTGTAGAAAGTCACCACAAAGACGCCGCCAAGAAGCAGCAGGCCCGCGAGCGTCGCGCCGTTCTGAAAAGCCGCTGAGGGGGGGCGACCACGGAACTTCTCGTAGAGCAGGAAGAGAAAGAGCCCTCCATCGACGATCGGAAGCGGCAGGAAGTTGAGCACCGCGAGGTTCACGCTGATCATCGCGAGGAAGAAGACCAGGTACATCATGCCCCGGTCGGCGACCCGGGTGCCGAGATGCACGATGCCCACCGGACCGTGCAACTGCTCGACCCCGACGCTGCCGCGAAAGAGGCGATCGATGGTCAGGTAGGTGAGGGCGGCCATCTTCCAGGTCTGTTCGAATCCCATCTGGACCGCTCGCGCCGGAGACCCGTCGGAACTGAGGACGGTGTAGACCGGATCGAAGAGTTCGGCCGGCACCGCGGAGGTCCAGCCGAGGCGATGCAGTTCGGCCACCGCGTCGGCAGCGATCGTCCAGCGGTCGGTGATCGCCGGGGCCTCTGGAGTCGGCGGGAGGAAGGTCAACTCGACGGTCGCGGCCTCGCCGGACGCCGCCGCCTCGGCAGTCTGCGATCGAAGGGCCTCCCGGAGACCTCGCCAGTCCTCGATCGGCTCGCCGTCGAGGGCAAGCAGCCGGGTCCGAGGCAGGAGTGCGAGCGGTGCGGCCGGACTTGCTTCGGTGGCGAGTCCATCCGGGCCGGGGACTCCCAGACGGTCGAAGGGGCGGGCCACCAGCGGCAGTTCGCGGGCGTATCCGATGCCGACGCCGATCCGTCCGCCTCGATCGACTTCGACTTCGACCGGGACCGCCTCGCCGTCACGCAGCACCACCAGGCGGACCGCGCCGCCCGCGCGCGACATCACCGCCGCGCGGAACTCTGCGAGCTTGGGCCCGTCGAGGGTGTCGACTCGCAGGACGACATCTCCGGGCTCGAGTCGCTCTGCGTTCGGACTCTCTTCGAGCACCTGCTCGATTCGCACCAGCGGCACCAGACCCAGAAGCCCGAACTCGTAGTCTCCGGCTCCGGCTGGCATGGGGACGGGGTAGACCAGTCGCTCGAAGACCGGGTCGACCGGCAGGGCAGCGGTCACTTCGAGTGGCTGGCCATCGATGGCGGGTCCGCGCCAACGGGTCGGAATGGGATCGCCGCCGCTGGCTCGCGCCGCGTCCTGGACCTGCGCGAAGGTGCGAACCTCTTCACCGGCGGACTCGATCAGCCGCATGCCCGCGGTGACGCCGGCTTCGGCGAGTCCGGTCCGCAGCAGCATCCGATCGACGAACGGAACGGCCTCTTCGTCGGTGGCAAGCAGCGTCCCCGAGGCGGGACCGATGCCGATCGCAAGCAGCCCGCTCACCTCATCGACCGACGGCCGAACCAGAAACTGAACCGTCGAGGCCATGCCCTCGCGTTCGATCTCGAAGACGAGGTCGTGGCCGGGCCTGACCATGGCGGCCGCAATCTGAATGTCGGCGAAGGTGTCGACCCGTTCCCCGTCGATCGCCCGCACCACATCGCCGCTGCGGAGGCCGGGATCGGCCTGCTCCGGATCCACCGGCACTGCGAGTGCGGCCGGCGACCCCGGCCGGACCTCGCCGACCATGGGAGCCTCGAACCGAACCCCCGCGAGGAATGCGACGAGGAAGAGCACCACCGCGAGGATCAGGTTGGCGACGACGCCCGCAGACACCACCACCATTCGCTTGCCGATCGAGCAGCGGTTGTAACTGCGGGGAGAGGCCGAGGTCGCGGTTGGATCGAGGTCGTCCTGGCCAAGCATGCGGACGAAGCCGCCGATCGGGAGCAGCCGCAGCGAGTACTCGGTCTCTCCGATCCCGTGCCGCTCGAGTTCCTCTTCGGTGAGCTTCAGGGTCGGATGACCCGCGCGGGCCGCGACCGCGGCGTCGGTCGAACCGGCGGTCAGGCCGATCCCGCGACGCCAGCTCAGCACGGTGGGGCCCATGCCCACGGCGAAGGCGTCGACTCGGATGCCGGCCCAGCGGGCGGCCAGGAAGTGGCCGAGTTCGTGGATGAAGATCAGCAGCCCGAATCCCAGCAGGATCAGGAGGAAGTTGGTTCCGTTGGCAAGGAGATCCATGGTTGGGAGAGTCGGAGCGTAGGGGAGTTCGGGGGGATTGCGGTTCGATCAGAGTTGCCCCGGGAGCGAGTGACAGACACTCCGCATGTGAATCTCGGGGTTCTGGTGGAACCGGAGACGGTTATCGGCGGATGGTCCGCGGTTCCTCCGACCCAACTCTCCGGATCGCAGGTGTCGCGACCTCCCCGGAGCCAGACCGGTTGAAAAAACCCCCGGCGCGAGGCCGGGGGCGGAGGGAGGGAAAAGGGCTCATGAAGGCGGAACACGCTTCCGCGGGCGTACACCGAGCGACCGGATCCTCAACCTTCCTCTGATTCGCACTGCAAGCTGGAGGAGGGCGGTCCGGATCCGCGCTCGTTGCAGAATGGTACACCCGATTTCCCGTCCTCCAAACACTTTTTCCCGGTCGTGGATCGAATCGTGCGGATTCCGATCGGGCGGCAACCCGCGATGGGGGTTTGCCGAGGCCTGCGATTCAACGTTGGGGGTATCGATTCGTGGGCCCGGTCCCGCGTCCCGATCGCTGACCGCCACGGCGGTCCGCATCACCCGAACGAGTTCCTAGACTTCGCCCCGCATCCGTGACAAGTCCTCGCGGGTACCGTCCGATCCCTGTTCGCCGCGTCTCGCCCGAGTCCATTGGAGTTCTTGATGAAGCCGTCCCCGGTCTGCTCGCGCTCGCTGCCCATTCGCAAGGCCTCGCTCGCGATGGCCGCACTCCTCGGATCCGCCGTGCTTGTGGTCGGTTGCGATCGACCTGCGAGCCAGAGCGCTTCCGAGGGAAGCGGAACGTCGACGGTGACCGCAACCTCCGCGGTGGAGGAAGTTGCGGTGGCGCCGCCACCGACGAACGAGCGTCCGGCACCAGTCGCCGGGCGGCCGCCGCTTCGCCTTGAGCCTCCGACGCTTGACTTCGGGTTCGTCGCGCCGAGCACCGCCTCGACCGGCACCATTCAACTCGTCAACGGCGGCACCGAGGCGATGAAGATTCTGGCGGTGCAGCCGAGCTGCAAGTGCACCACCATCAACGACATCGCCGGACAGACGATCCCGGTCGGAGGCTCGGTGGGACTCGAGGCGACCCTCGACGCGGCCCCGGCCCCCGGCCCCAAGAAGGCGCAGATCCGGGTCCTGATCGAGGGCTACACCGAAGTCGTCGTGGTGGAGTTGAAGGCAGAAGTCGCGTTGGCGATTCGAGTGACCCCGCCCTATATCAACGCCGTCGAGGGCAAGAACCAGTCGGGACGCCTGGTCGTGCAGTCGACCGACGGCAAGCCCTTCCGGATCTGCTCGACCCACGGGCTCCCGCCGCGGTATCTCGGGTTCGATCCAGAGGTCGACGAGCCGCGATCGCAGTACCTCGTCGAGTACGACGTCGCCGAATTCGGCGAGCGAGTCCCCCGGTACTACGTGATCGAGACCGATCGCGCCGAGGCCCCCCTGATCGATGTCCTGCTGCGGCACGAGCGGAGCTTCCCGGCATTCAACATCCGCATGAAGGACTACCGGATCGCCGCCGGAGTGGTTCCGGCAGGCGGGTCGGGCGAGTTCACCATCCGTCTCGAGAACAAGGGCGATCCGGTGACTGCGGCCATCAGCCGCAGCAGCCTCGGGAACGTCGAGTTGGTCCGGCAGGAGTCCGACGCCGAGGAAATTCGGGTCGAACTGCGGCTGATCCCGGCAGCCGACCACCGCGGATTTCTGTACCTGCCCTTCACGATCTTCTCCCAGAGCGGCCAATCTCAGGACCTCGATGTCTTCGCGACCGTGGCTGAGACCGCTGGCGGTTCCTGCGCGAGCCCCGCGTCGGGGGGATGAGTCCGGCTCGATCGGTTCCGATCCCAAGATTCCCGCTCGCCCTTCAGGCTGGGTGGGGTAATGTTCCCGTGTCGCTGTGATCTGCCGAGAACTCGGTCGCGGATGGTTTCGCGGCTGACGGCGGTGAATGGTGAACCGGAGAGACTGCTCGATGAACTCGCTTCATGGGATCGTGGGCGTGGGCGTGGTGATTGCTGCGATTGGGCTTGGGCAATGGTCGGGATCGGCGACGGCCGGTGACCGCCGTGGCGACGACGGCGGTATCGCCGGCGGTATCGGTCCCGATGTGATCGTCGGAGCGTTGCCGGACGTCTCCAAGTACGGCACCGTGGGGGGAATCAGCGCCTACGCACTCGGCACGACCTCCTGCAACATCGGTGACGAAGTGCTCGCCTGGTACGACTCCGGCCCGAACGCCAATCAGCATCCGGTGATCGCGCAGAATCTCTACCGCCTCAAGGACGGTCGCCTTGAGATGGTGGGCATGAGTTGGCTCAAGCACGGATTCTGCGCCTTGAGCCAAACGTTGTGTGGCCCGTGCCAGGCGACCAACTGCGACACCCTTGGCATCGGCTGCTCCGATCCCTACGGCTCCGGTCTCAACGGTTCGCAAGGCGGTCTGGGCCCGAAGTCGCAGGTGGTTGCCTCCACCGGAGAGTTTCCCTATCCCTTCAGCGCACCGCCGGCGCCTGCGACCATCGGGCGGCGCTTGCAGGTTCCGATCACCGATCTCGATCCGGCGTTGAACCCCGGGGCGCTCTACTTCGGCGAAGGCCACTATGTCACGCCGGACGACGCCTTGGCGGGCAATGACGACAACAACGCCTCCTACCGCCGCATGACCGTTGGGACCTTCACCTCCGGGGCATGGACGCTCGCCTTCACCGGCCCCACCGTGCAGCAGAAGGCAGCGATCTATGCTTGGCAGGACCACGGCAACGGCGTGAACAACCCCGACCTCGAGGTCCAGATCATCGAGGTCGATGTCCCCGGAGATGGCCGCTTCCTGGTGGGTTTCAAGTCATGGCCCGCTGGCGAAGACCTCTGGTACTACGAGTACGCCATCTTCAACATGAACTCGCATCGCTCGGCACAGGCCTTCGAGATTCCGGTGCCTGCCGGTGTCACCGTGACCGAGATCGGTTTCCACGGCGTGCCGCACCACAGCGGCGAGCCCTACGCCACCAACCCGTGGGCCGGCAACCTCTCTGGAGGGAAGGTGCTCTGGCGCACTTCTCCGTTCGAGCAAAACGCGAACGCGAACGCGCTGCGGTGGGGCACTCTGTTCAACTTCCGGTTCAAGGCCGATGCCCCGCCAGCCATGGTCGATGCCGAGCTCAGCCTTTTCCGCCCCGATCCACTGGGGCCACCGTCGATGACCATCATGGTCGTCGGCCCCTCGCAACCTGAGATCGTGGGTGATCTCGATGGCGATGGGACGGTCGGCGGCGCCGATCTCGCCATCCTGCTTGCGGCTTGGGGCGAACCCGAGCCGGGGCCGGATCTCGATGGCGACGGCACCGTCGGCGGGGCTGATCTCGCAATCCTGCTGGCCGCCTGGGGGAGTTGAGCGCTCCGGACTTCGAAGTCCGAACTCGACTTTCTGGAATGATGGCGTACGGTGAAGGGACTCGTCGCCGACGGCGGCGAGTCCCCTTGCCATGCGCTCCAGACATTCCAACATCGCGGTGGCCGCCAGCGGGGTCGCGCTGATCCTCGGCTCCTCGGAAGTTCGCGGCGATCAGCTGCTTGTTCCGGAGGAGTACGACTTCATCCAGTGGGCCATCGCGTCGGCTGCGGACGGCGACGAGGTTCTGGTCTCGCCGGGCGAGTACTTCGAGGCGATCGACTTCCTCGGGAAGGCGATTGTGGTTCGAGGGGTCGCGGGTCCGGAGGCGACCGTCATCAACGCCCGCCTGGTGTCGGATGCGGTCGTGAGCTTCTCGAGTGGCGAGGGGCCCGACTCGGTGCTCGAGGGATTCGAACTTCGCGAGGGCAGCGGCAGCACCGATGTCTTCTGGGCTCGTGGCGGCGGCGTCTACTGCGCGAACAGCTCGCCGACCATTCGCAACTGTCGCCTCGTCGAGAATGTGGTCACCACCGACGGAGGCGGGCTCTACATCAACGGTGGAACGGTGGTGCTCGAGCAGGTGGTCTTCGAGTCGAACGCGACCAAGTGGTACAACGGCGGCGGAATCTACGCGCGGAATGCGACGGTCATCGCCACCGGGTGCGACTTCCTGAACAACCACACCAACGGCGGGGGAGGTGGCGTGCTCTTCGAGCAGGCCGGAGGCACCTTCGTGCAGTGCCGCTTCGAGGGCAACACTGCCGATCGAGGCGGAGCCATCAAGTTCAACGGTGCGACGGACGTCTCGCTCGACGGCTGTCTGATCCTCGCCAACATCGCCGCGGGCTGGGGTGGCGGAGTTCAGGGTGCTGCGGAGTCCTTCGAGATCCGCCACAGCGACTTCGTCGGCAATCGCGGCGGCGGCGAGGGCGGGGCCATCGACAGCGATGGTGGCCCGCTGCTGATCGAATCGTGCAGCTTCCTCGGCAACGAATCGCTCGGCCGCGGAGGCGGCATCTGCCGCAACGGCGCCGACACCGTGGTGCGCGACTCGCTGTTCGAGGGGAATCTCGGAGTCGAAGGCGAGGGCGGGGGGCTCTCGATCGCGGACAGCCCGGGATACGAAGTGCGGCGCTGCGTCTTTCGCGGAAACTCCTCCCATCGCGGCGGCGGGCTCGATGGCCGTGGCGGCGGGGGCGACGCGGTGGTGGCGGAGTGCCGCTTCGAAGCCAACGAAGCCTCGCTCGGCAAGGGCGGAGGCGTGCGGATCGTCGATGGCGGCCACTTCGTCTCGAACGAGCTGGTGCGCAACCTCTCTACCGACCGTGGCGGCGGGTGTCACTACGAAGGCGCCACGGCGGAGATCGGGAGCATCACCAACTGTCTCTTCCTCGGGAACCAGGCGCTCTGGCACGGTGGCGGGCTCGATGTGCGCGATGCGGCGATTCCCGTCTTCGGCTGCACCTTCTTCGGCAACGGTGCCGGCGAGTCCGGCGGCGGCGTCAACGGCACCACCAGCTCCACCATCGTCAACTGCGTCGTGATCGAGAATCACGCACCGCACGGTCCGGTGGGCAGCCTGCAGGATCTCTGCGATCTCCGAGACTCGATCATCGATGTCGCCTACCCCGGCGAGGGAAATCAGATCGCGGACCCCGCCTTCCTCGACCCGCGTGGACCGGACGGCATCGCCTGGAGCGGCGACGAGGATCTCCGCGCCGCCTGGTGCGGCGGCGGGGTGGATGCCGGCGGGCCGATCGAGCTGCCTGCGGACCGCGCCGATCTCGATGAGGACGGCGATCGCGACGAACCGCTCCCGTGGGACCTTCGCCGAGCGCCGCGCCTGGACGGGCCGCTCGATCGCGGTGCCTACGAGACATCTCCCGAGGAGCCTCCTTGCAGCAACGCTTCCGATTGCAACGGCAACGGCATTCGCGACGAGGTGGATGTGGCCGCGTGCGGTGGCGAACTCTGGTGCCTCGACTGCAATGGCAACGGACTTCCGGACGAGTGCGATCTGGTTCCCGCGCCCGATTCCTCCGGCGATGGCGTGGCGTGGTGGCGCTTCGAGGCGCCGGGAGCGCTCATCGTCGCGAACGGACCGTTTCCGACGCCAGCCCAGGTGATCGCCGCCGAGTTCGTGGCCGACGTCGCGTCGTCGCAGATTCCATCGTCCGGCGACGCCAACCTGCTTTCGCTGGAGATCGGAACCTCCGGTCGCGTCAAGGTCGAGGACCCGATGAGAACCCTTGCCCTCGGCGACACCGACTTCACCATCGAGGCCTGGGTGCGGCTCGACGAACTCGCGGGCATGCAGGACCCCGGCAAGCGGCAGTACCTGCTGCAACGGAAGCCGCTCGACCAGTCGGGAGCCAAGACCGACTACGCGGTGCTGGTGCAGTCGGGCAACAGCCCGCTTTCGGCGGATCGGAGATTCGGCAAGACCTCGGGATTCTCAGGCCGAGAACTCTCGATCCAGTTCGGCACCGGCGCGGAAGTCTGGTGCGTCACCTCGAGCCTCGAGGTGACGCAGACCGGATGGCACTTCGTCAGCATCGCCCATGACGCCGGCGACGGTGAAGCCTCGGTGCGGTTCGGCCTCGACGGCGAGTTCGAGACCTTCACCTTCGAGCCGGAGCCGCATTGGGCCTTCCCGGCTCCGGTGGTGCTCGGGGCGCACACTTCGTCGAGCGGCAGCTTCAATCAACGCGTTCGGGGCGCCATCGACGAGATTCGCATCACTCGCCGTGTGCTCGCGGTCGGCGAACTGCTCGATCGCCGACCCTACGGGGCCACCGCCGACTGCAACGGCAACGGCATTCCCGACGACTGCGACATCGAGGCGGGCGCGCTCAGCGATGCCGATCTCGACGGGCTCGCCGACGAGTGTGTTCCCGAACCCTGTCCGGCCGATCTCGACGGCTCCGGAATCGTCGACGGCATCGATCTGGCCATCCTCTTCGCGGCGTGGAACGAACGAGGCTCCGCCGATCTCGACGGCAGCGGCGTCGTGGACGGCATCGACCTGACCATCCTCTTCGCCGCATGGGGGCCGTGCGCTTCCGATCCCTGCCTCGATGCCGACTGCGACGACGGCCTCGCCTGCACCATCGACCTGTGCGATCCGCTGACCGGAACCTGCCTGCACCTGCCGATCGAGGGCTGCGAGCCCGATCCCTGCGAGAACGTCGAGTGCGACGACGGCAACCACTGCACCGTCGACTCGTGCGATCCTCGCACCGGCGCCTGCATCCACACCCCGATCGAGGGTTGCGAGCCCTTCATCTGCGGAAGCCCGAGCGCGGGCGACTGCGATGTGGCGAACGGCACGCCCGCGTGCAGCGACGGCGGCTGCTGCGAGTTGGTCTGCGCCTTCGACTCGGTCTGCTGCGACATCGCCTGGGATGCCGAGTGCGCCACGTTGGCAGGTCGGCTCTGCCCCTGAGCCGCTCAGCCGCCGCGGCCTTCGCGTTCGAGGCTCGGCCAGTCCGGCAGGCGGCGCATGAGTTCCGGGAGCAGCGCCGAGAGCAGCGACTCGACCTCTGCGACGTAGCCATCGATCGCCGCCTGTTCGTCCGGACCCTGTCGGACCGCGGCGTCGAACTCGACCTTCATCCAGTAGGCGTAGCGCTGATAGAGCTGGAAGGCGAGACTGCGGACATCGGCGGCCCGCGGGGTAAGACGTCCGTTGGCGATGAAGAAGTAGCCGCCGAGTTGGAGCATCTCCGGGTCGCGTGGATCGACGAACCGACTGATCCGCAGCGAGAGATCTCCGACCGGCAGCGCCACTCGCTCTGAAATGCGCGTCACCGGATGGACGTAGTCGAGGAGGGGATAGGGCTCTTCGGTGTCGAGGTTGACGAGCGATTCTTCGGTCGAGACTCCCGAGATCGAGAGTCGCAAGGGCCGGATCTCCGCTGCGCCGTCGATCGACATGCCTTGGCCGACCCAGCAGACCTCCGGCACATGCGGCGACTCGTCGGGATCGCCGGAGTAGAAGGCGATGTGCAGCCGTAGCGGCAGCGGGGACTCGCCATCGCCGCCTTGACGAACGTAGGTGCGCTCGAGGTAGTGGGGAGTGCCGAGCACCTCGACCACCTGCGAGTCGAGCACCGCATCCTCGCCGATCCGTTCCCAGGCTCCGAGTCGCGCGGGCATGGTTGCGAGCGACTGTCGAAGCGGGGCTTCGCGCTTCTCGGCCTCGATGCCGAAGGTCGCAGTGGTGAAGCGAGTCGCCACGCCACCGAGGAGCACCAAGCCGATCGCGAGCATGGCGGCCCTCGGTGTCGCCCGAAAGCCCAGCGGCGGCGGCGGTTCCGGCGCCGGGCCGTCGGGATCGTCCTCCTCCCGGTTGAAGGGCACCAACGCCCACGCGAAGAAGAGGGCGACCATCAACACCGGAAGGGTCCACAGATCGGAGATCGCGCCGTGCAGGTCGCCGGTGAGCACGTCCGAGTCGAGGGTCGCGAGAACGGCGAGGAAGACGATTCGCAGCGCGTTGAAGACGATCGCGAGCAGGATGGTGACCGCGACGAAGAGTCCGCGAGTCCAGTTGCGGTCGAGTATCCACCAGCCCAAGGGAACTGCGGCGGAGAGCACCGCCGGGAGCATGCGAATTCCCGAGCAGGCCTCCGCAACGTTGACCGGGTGCCAGCTGCCGTCGTGCAGCACCGAGATCACGGTGCCGCTTCGATCCGCGGTGAATCCGAACATGCCGACGAGGTGATAGCCCCAGTCGGCAGCGACCCGCTGCAGGGCCATGGTGATCGGCGCCAGCACCCGGCTGCCGATCGCTTGCCCGAACACCATCAGATAGAGCGACGGGAACCAGAGGATGCGCCACGAGCCCGGCCCGAGCGCGGTGGCGGCCAGTCCGGCGATCGCGAGCACCACCGCGAGGCCACGGCTGTTGTGGCTGTTGACGATCGAGACCGGGACCGTCATCGAGATCGTGTACCACGCTGCCGCCGCCACGATCAGGATCGGCCCGAAAATCACCGGGCCGGTCGCCGCCGTCGCGAGGCGACTTCGCTGCATCCACACCAGCCAAGCCGCTCCGATCGGCGCGAGCAGGGTGTGTGCCCACTCCTTGGGGTCGGAGAGGATCCACCGCCACTGGATCACCGCGAACGAGGCGTAGGCCCACAGCAGCGCCACGGCGCTCGCCGCGGCGAAGATCGAGACGCGGTGCCTTGCCGCGGTGGTCGCTGACGATTCGGTCTCGCTCACCGCACCAGCCTCTCCGCGCCGGCGGTTCGGTCAACTCGCAGCAGTGGCCGGACCGATGGATCCCCGTCGATGGCCGATCCCACCCAGACTCCGCCCGCGGTTTCCGATGAGGCCAGCCGCCCCGTCGAGCTGCAGTTCCTCGAGGGACCGCAGTCGCGGCTCTTCGAGGCGGTGCGGGCGTTCAAGATCCTGGTCGAGTTCATTCGAGGTTTCCGTCGGCTGCACTTCGTGGGGCCGTGTGTCACCATCTTCGGCTCGGCACGCTTCGGGGAGCAGAATCCCTACTACGCCCTGGCCCGCGAAACCGCACGGCGGCTCGCGCTGGGGGGGTTCACCATCATGACCGGTGGAGGTCCGGGCATCATGGAAGCGGCCAACCGCGGCGCTCGCGATGTGCGAGGGCGGTCGCTCGGCTGCAACATCGTGCTGCCGATGGAGCAGGAGCCCAACCCCTACGTCGATCTCAGCATCGACTTCCGGTACTTCTTCGTCCGCAAGGTGATGCTGGTCAAGTACTCCTACGCATTCGTGGTCATGCCGGGCGGATTCGGGACGCTCGACGAGCTGTTCGAGACCCTCACCCTGATCCAGACCCGAAAGATCCACGACTTTCCGGTGGTGCTGATGGGCCGCGAGTACTGGCAGCCGATGCTCGACTTCCTTCGCGACCGAATGGTGGGGGCGGGGACCATCGACCCGGCCGATCTCGATCGGTTCGTGGTCACCGACGACCCGGCGGAGGCGACCCGAATCATCTCCAACACCGCGCTGCCTCGATTCGGACTCGGCTATGGACCCAAGGTCCGCCGGCGCTGGTTCCTCGGCGAGTAGTCCGTCAGCTGGCTCGCCCGGCTGCTCCGAGGTCGGCGGTTCCGTCGATGGGGTTCCGCACATCGCGCTGGAGAATGAACAACAGAAAGAGAATCGGCGGCGCCATCACTGCATCGCCGGCCAGCGGGAGCAGCAATGTCGCGATGACGGCGCCGAAAAGGAAGCTGCCGAGGATTGCCGCAAGCAGGCGAATTCGGCCGGTCGCCGGGACCAGCTCGTCGCCGACCGCCGAAGTTCGCATCGGCCGGGTCGCCACCCGTGCGAGTTCGATGCCGAGATCGGTGACGACTCCGGTGACGTGGGTGGTTCGGACCACACCACCGGAGATGCTGGTGATGGTGGCGTTCTGCAGTCCCATCGCGAGGCAAGCCAGTCCGATCGCCCACCAGTCGGCGGTCGAGCCCACCGTGCCGGAAGGGTCGACCCAGGCCACGATGGCGCTGAAGCCGCAGAGCGAGATCGCCTCGAGGGTCATCGGAAGGACGTAGACCGAACGCCGGCCCGCGCTCTTGGCGAGTTCGATCGCGCCGCCTGAGAGCGCCGCGCCGGCGAGAAACCAGCCGATGAGCCATGCCGCGAGCGCCAGCAGGTCCCACCGCGCTTCGCCGAGATCTCGGCCGGCGGCGGAGACGGTGCCGCTCACGTGGCTGACCGCGACCCCGCAGTGCACGAGCCCGACGATGTTGGTGTACCCGGCGACCCAGGCGAGGGTGGTGGCGAGCCGGGCCTGGTGCGACGGAGTTCTGGCTTCGGTGTTGAACATGGCGTTCGCGGCGGTCGCCGTTCCGGTCTGCCGTGATCGAACGAGGCGTGCGGGATACGCCGCGTGTTCATCGGCTCGACGTGCGCTCCGTCCGCTGCCGCGCGACCGCCCCACGACCTGCCGGCAATTCGGCGCCAAGCGCGCCGGATCGGATCGACATCGACTACCGTTCCTCAGTTCGCCACTGGGCAGGAACCACGCATGCTTCGATCGGATCGGCAACGGAGTCGGAAGCGGTGCTGGGTCGGGATCGCGCTCGCCGCGACGTTGGCGATTGCAGGCCCCGCGATCGCGGGGGCGTCCGATCCTGGTCCGCATGCCGCGGGCCGCCGCGAGGTGACCGTCTCGCGGCCGAACGGATCGACCTTCGACGCCGTGCTGCACTATCCCGCCACCGAGCCCGGCAACAACACGCCTTTCGATCCGAGCGGCGGTCCCTACCCGGTTGTCTCGTTCGGGCACGGCTACCTGACGCCGGTGTCGTACTACGCCTCGACGCTCGATCACCTCGCGACCCACGGCTACTTCGCGATCGCAAGCCGCAGCGGTGGAAACCTCTTTCCGAGCCACGCGGCCTTCGCCGCCGACCTTCGCTACTGCCTCGATCACCTCATCGCAGCGGGCGAGGCTCCGGACGGGCACTTCGCGGGTGGGGTCGCGTCCGATCGGCTCGCAGTCTCAGGTCACTCGATGGGCGGAGGCTGCGCCATCCTCGCGGCGGCGGCAGATTCGCGTATCGATGCGGTGCTGACGCTTGCCGCTGCCGACACCAACCCCTCTTCGATCGCCGCTGCAACCGGCGTCGTGGCGCCGCTGCGGCTGATCGTCGGATCCGCCGACTCGATCGTGCCGCCTGGGCCGAGCGCCGGGCCGATGTACGCCAACGCCGGCGGTCCACGACAGCTGGCGACCTTGGTGGGTGGCTCGCATTGCGGCTTCCTCGACGCCTCGATTCCCTTCTGCGATTCCGGCTCGATGTCGCGGCCGGAGCAGTTGGACCGAACGAGGGCGTTGATGGTGGAGTTCCTCGATCTGCACCTGTGGCAGGACGCCTCCGATTGGCGGTTGGTCTGGGGACCGGAGGCGACCGGAAACTCGCTGCTCGAACTGGAGTTCGATCCGCGGATGTCGCTTTCCCCTTCCGCACAGACCGTCGAGGTTTCGGCCTCGAGCACCGCCAGTGCGACCTTCACCGTCGAGAACACCTCGACCGCAGCAGTCGAGGCGACGGGTTCGATCGAGCCGCTTGCCGGGACCTTCGATCCCGGCGCGATCGCGCTGCCGGTACAAGGATCCACGGCGCCGCTGACGGTGAGCGTCGAAGCAGCGGCCCTGAACGGATCCACCGTCGAGGCGGTGGTGTCGGTGCGACGGCCCGATGGCGCCCGAGCCTGGGCGACGCTCACCGTGGTGCCGGTTGTTCCGACGGGCCCCGACCTCGATGGCAACGGCATCGTGGACGGCGTCGATCTCGCGATTCTGCTCACCCAGTTCGGCGGAGCGGGATCCGCCGACTTCGATGGCAACGGCATCGTCGACGGCGGCGATCTCACGGCGCTCCTCGCGGCATGGAAGAGCCGCGGGCCGTGAAGGGGCTCGCGCCGTCGGAGGGTTCGGGGACGAGCGAATCGGCGAGGTCGACCTCGACCGGCGTCGGGGAGTGCGCCCACGGAACGGAATCTCGAGGCGAGTGGGTCCTGAGGAGTCGACTCCTTGCCGCCGCGGGATTTCGGCACGGGTTCTCCACCCGTGTCGGCGGCGTGAGCGCAGCACCCTTCGACTCGCTCAACCTTGGGGTGGCATCGGCGGATGGACCGCCCGACTCACCCGAACACATCGCGGAAAACCGCCGCCGCTTCGGCGTCGCCGCGAGCGGGGAGAACTTGCCGTGGGTGCTCGCTCGACAGGTGCACGGCGCGAAGGTGCACTGGTCCGAGGGCGCGATCGCAGACCCGCGCGATCTCGAGAATCTTCCAATCGCCGACGCGGTCGCGGGCCGCGAGTCCGGGCGTCTGCTGTCGGTGCGGACGGCGGACTGCCTGCCGATCCTGCTTGGGTGTCCGCGCAGCGGACTTGCCGCCGCGGTGCATGCCGGCTGGCGAGGTCTGGTCGTCGGCGTGATTCCGGCGGCGATCGACGTGCTCGTCGCGAAGGGGGCCGACCGCGACGCGCTCGTCGCGGCGATCGGACCGGCGATCTCCGTCGCGCACTACGAGGTCGGCGACGACGTGCTCGATGCGTTTCGTGGCGTCGGCATCGAGCCGGCCCATCGTCCCCCAGGGGCCACGCAGCCGAAGCCGCATCTCGATTGTGCCGCGACCGCGCAGGCGCTCCTCGCGGAGGCGGGGGTCGCGAGGGATCGCGTGGAGGTCCTTCCGGCCTGCACGTTCGGCGAGCCGGACCGGTTCTTCAGCTACCGCCGCGACGGCGCTCGCAGCGGGAGGCTTGCGGCAGTGATCGAGCCTCGGGGCTAGGGTGCGGCGGCGCTGACCCTCGGGACTTCGAAGCCGCCGTCGCCCCATTCCGAAGCGGGGACCCGTTCGGCCCACGAGCCGGAGCCGCGAACTTCAGCCGACGACGCTGGCGATCTGCTCCTCGGCCCACGCGCGGGCGGCCGCATCGGCTGCGGCGACGTCGTCGAGCGAACGAAGCGGCTGCGGGGGCAGCGCGTCGAGGGCTTCGGCGACGAGTTCGTGGATCCGCGTGAAGCCGATCCGGCCTGCGAGGAACGCCTCGACCGCGATCTCGTTCGCGGCATTGAACACCGCGCCGGCGCTGCCGCCACGGCGGATCACTTCATCCGCGAGGTCGAGCGCGGGGAACCGTTCTCGATCGACCGGCTCGAACTCGAGCCCGCGAAGGCGGGTCCAGTCGAGCCGATTCGCGCAGCCATCGACCCGTTCCGGATGCGTCAAGGCGCACTGGATCGGCATCTTCATGTCGGGCGGCGAGAGCTGGGCGATGACCGAGCCGTCGACGAACTCCGCGAAGCCATGCACCACCGACTGGGGATGCACGATCGCCTCGATCCGGTCTGCGGGCAGGCCGAAGAGCCAGTGCGCCTCGATCACCTCGAGCGCCTTGTTCATGAGGCTTGCGCTGTCGATGGTGACCTTGCGTCCCATCTTCCACGTTGGATGAGCAAGGGCATCCGAGACCGTCGCTCTGCGAAGCCGCTCGAGCGGCCAGGTTCGGAACGGTCCGCCCGAGGCGGTCAGCACGACGCGGCGCACTTCGCGCGACTCGCCGCACCGCATCGCCTGAAACAGGGCGCTGTGCTCGCTGTCGACCGGCAGGAGTTCTCCGCCTCGTGCCGCGACCTCTCCCATCACCAGGGAGCCGGCGGCGACGAGCGTCTCCTTGTTGGCGAGCGCGATGCGGCAGCCCTTGCGGATCGCCGCCATGGTCGGGCCGATGCCGGCCGCACCGACCATTGCGCCCATCACGACATCTCCGGGCCGGGCGAAGGTCTCGATGATCTCCAGCGCCGCGTGCTCGCCCAAGTGGATCGACGCGTCACCGAGATCGCCCAGATCGGCGCGAGCGGCCTCATCGGCGAGTCCGACTGCGCGCGGTCGGTGCCGACGGGCCTGTTCGGCGAGGGCCTTCGCATTGCGCCCCGCCACCAGCGCCACCACTTCGCAACGGCGGTGAGTGGTGGTCTCGAGGTGCTCGACCACCTCGAGCGTGCTCACGCCGATCGATCCGGTCGAACCGAGCAGGATCAGTCGGATCGGAGGCGTGGCCATCGAGGGAGTTCCGTGGGCTCAGCGGTCGTCGTTGCGAAGGGCGGCGGGGGAGATCTTGCGGGTTCGACCGCCACCGTACAGCGACCGGGGCTTGGCGGGCGAACTCGAAGCGGTCGGTGCTGCCGATGCGGCCGCTGCCGGTTCGGGTTTCTCGGCGGTGCGAGACTCGGAGTCGCCCGCCGTCGAGGATCCGACCGCTGCTTCGGAACTCGTCGCGGCAGCGGACTTGCCTTTGCCACGGCCCCTTCCCCCGCGGCGTCGTCGCTTGCGACGAGCGGGCGAAGCGGCCTCCTCGGGCGACTCGGTCGCCTCGCTCGACGGGTCGGTTGGCTCGCGCTCCGCCTCGGCATCGTCGAAGTCTGCGCGATACGCCTGCGGTTCCCCGTCATCCGCGGACTCCGTGGCTTCCTCGACCTCGATTTCGACGACGCCGCCAGGCGCGGGCTCGCCCTGGCCGCCGCTTCCACGGCGGCGGCGACGGCGGCGACGACGCTTCTTCGCCGGACTCGCGTCGCCTTCGACCGTCGCGTCGTCCGCTGAGGGCGAGATGACCGGCGAAGCGGAATCCGATGCGGCGACTGCTGGCGGAGTCGGGGCGAACCAGCTTCGGATTCGGGCGAGCGCCTCACCCGAGACCGAACTCATCGCAGCCTTCACGCCGTCGAGTCCCTCGGTCGCACAACGCTCCACGATTTCCTTGCTGGTGACGCCGTACTCCTTGGCCAAGGCATGGATGCGCACCGGGCCTTCGTCCTCGACGGGCGTCACCGCAACTGCGATCGCGGCTGCCGGCGCAGGGGTCGCGAGCGGGGCTTCTTCGCCACCACGGCCTCGACCGCGGCGGCGGCGTCGGCGGCGACGCTTGCGGCCGCCCGCCGCATCGCCGTTTCCGGCCTCGGTGGCCTCGCCGGCGGCCGGCGAATCGTCGACGGGTTCGGCTTCGTCCTCGGGATCGGGTTCGAAACCACCTGCGAGCGCGATCGCCGCAGCGTCCGCCGGCCCCGGCTTGCGGCGACGTCGCCGGCCCTTGCGGGCGGGTGCTTCGTCGCCGTCCTCGTCCTCGTCGGGCAACTCCACCGCGATCGGCGCCGCGGTGGGAAGGTCGGCGATCTTCGGGGCGGGCAACGCAGGCAGGCGATCGATCTCGACGTCCGCGTTGCGGTCGTCGTAGGCGTAGATGTCGTAGCGGTCGAGCCCGAGGGCTTCGCTGATCCGCACGTCGATGCGCTTCTCGAAGGAACGCTCGATGCGGGTCAACTGTCCGCGGCGACTGCTCAGCAGGCTCGAGGCGACGCGGACCGGCACCACGAGTTCGACGCGGCGGATTCGATCGTGGGCGAGCAGGCTTCCGGCTCGACGCAGCGCGTCGGCCGCGACCGAGTCGGGCAGACGAATCTCGCCATGTCCGGCGCAGGCGGGGCACTCGGCGTAGTGGGTCTTGCGCAGGCTCGGCCGCATTCGCTGCCGGGTGATCTCCACGATGCCGAAGTCGCTGACCGGGAGCACCGTGGTGCGGGCCCGGTCCTTCTTGAACGCGGCGTTGAAGCGATCCTCGATGTCCTTGCGGTGCTTGGCGGCCCGCATGTCGATCATGTCGCAGACGACGAGGCCGCCGAGGTCCCGGAGCCGCAGCTGCCGACAAATCTCCTCGACCGCTTCGCAGTTGGTGCGGTAGGCGTTGGTCTCGCTGTCGCGGGCGGAGCGGCTCTTGCCGCTGTTGACGTCGATGGCGACGAGCGCTTCGGCCTGATCGAAGACCAGCGCGCCACCGGAGGGCAGCGGCACTTCGCGAGCGTGGATCATTTCGATCTGCCGCTCGACGTCGAAGGCGTGGAAGATCGGGGCCTTGCCCCCGAAGTACCGCACCGGTGGACTCGAGCGCGGAGCGATCACCGACAGGAAGGTGCTGGCCCGATCGAGCGCCGACTCGCTGTCGACCACCACCGCCTCGATGCTCGAGTCGAGCACGTCGCGCAGGGTTCGGAGGAGCAGGTCGCTCTCGGTGTAGAGTTCGCACGGGGCTCCCACCGATCCCATTCGCTTCTCCATCACCTTCCAGAGGCGGGTGAGGTAGGCCGCGTCGCGGGAGAGATCGGTCTTGGTGGCGGTGAAGCCGGCGGTGCGGAGGATGAAGCCGAATCCGTCGGGAAGATTGAGCGAGTCGAGGATCTTGCGCATCTCCTTGCGCTGCGCCTCGTCCTCCACCTTCCGGCTCACGCCGACCTTGTCCATCCCCGGCATCATCACCAGCAGCCGCCCCGGGATGGAGAGGTAGCTCGTCAGCGTCGGCCCCTTGGTGCCGAGTCCCTCCTTGAGCACCTGCACCAGGATCTCGGAGCCGCGCTTGAGCGCCTCCTGCATCAGTGGCCGCGCTCGTCGAGGAACCTTCTTGCCGACCTTCTCGGTCTTGTCGCCGCTCGGGAAGTACTTGGGATGCAGATCGGAGATGTGGAGGAAGCCGTTCTGGCCCTCCCCGAAGTCGACGAACGCGGCCTGGATCGCCGGCTCGACGTTGGTCACCCGACCCTTGTAGATGTTGCCGACGTTGGTCGCGGTCGCGACACGTTCGGTGAAGAGTCCGTCAAGCCGCCCTTGGTCGAGGATGGCGATGCGGCATTCCTCGCCGGGGGTGTCGTTGACGACCATCACCCGACTGGTGGAGTTCTGATTCTGGCTCACGATGGATTGGCTCCTGCAACAGGGGGCAGTCGCCAAGACCGTGGGATCCACCGGCGTCGACGACAGGCCACCGTCCCGCCGCGGAGCGGAAGGGAGCGAAACACTGGGTCGGCGCGAATGCGAGGATCGGCACGGTCATTGGCGTCGCCGTCGCAGGTTCGCGTCGGATTCGGAGTTCCGCGGCCGGCGCCAAGGCGCCCGTCTCGCACGAGTGCCGGATGGGCCGGCGCCTCGGAGGTCCGCCATGCAAGGCAGGGGACCGAAGAACTCGAATCGGTTCGCGATCGGCCGCGACGGCGGCCCGGAGGGGAGGGCGCTCTTCGGCGCACTCCGAGGTTTCGGTGGTCCGGATCGGCGTGCCCACCACGCCAAAGCCGGCTTTCGGGTTCCGTCCTCTGGCGCGGTCGGTCGACCGGATCGCCGTCGGTGGGAGTGGTTCGAACGGGGAAGTCGCGGCATCTTGCCGCGGCCCCGAAGCGAGCAGGTGGTCCTTCGACCGCCGACTCGGAAGTGAGGGAGTCTACGGACCTCGGTGAAGTGGGGCAACCACTTGAGCGGAGCCGTCGATTCGGTGGCCGCAGTGGGGGCTCACCGGCGAGCGGACAGCGAGCGAACGACCGCGGGCAGCCTCCCGAGATCACGGAGTTCAGGTCGTGGGCCCCATCGGTCCCGCCAAGCCGGGATCGCGGCCGCTGCGCGGCGCAGCCACCCACGAGGCCCCGGAAGCCCGAACGGCAGCAATCGCGTCGAGGCCATGGCGATCGCCCAGCTCGGTCGGCCGCGTGGCGGCGGGAACGCCTCGATCCAGCGCGAGAGATCGATCCCGAGTTCGCCGTCGATCAGCGCGAACAACCAGCTGGCTCGCTCGACGCGGCGAGCGTCCGCGACCAGCTCGATCACCCGCGCGGGCGACTCCTCGGCTGCGTTGCGAAGTCGAAGCGCCAGATCCGCGATCCAGCAGAGTCGCGTGCCTTCGACTTCGAGATGGTTGCTGCAGTGGTGGTGGATGAGCGTGGCGAGCTCGTGGTCTGGCGCGAACACTCGCCACGCGGGACCCGAGGCGAGTCGGGGGGTGTGGTAGGCAAGGTGATCCTGCTGCGGGAGGGACTCGAAGAGGCGGAAGCGATGGTGAAGATCGACCTCGAGGCCGATCGGGTGCTGAAGGTGGATCGCGTCCGACGTCGGCTCTTCGATCGGCGTGAATCCGAGATCGCCGAGCGCGACTCGGCAGCGGTCGAGATCGGCGCCGGGCATCACCAGGTCGAGATCCTGCAGCCTTCGGGCCCCTACGTCGGGCCAGAGCCAGTCGAGATAGTGAATGCCCTTGAAGAGAATGGGCGTCTCGCCCGCCGCCTCGAGCGCCTGTTGGACCCTTCCGGCCATCACGATGATGGCGCGATTGCGAAGCCGGTTGGACTTCCAGGCCCGGGTCGCAGTCTCCGTCAAGGGTGCCGGCGCGACGCCGACGTAGGCAGGCTTCGAAAGCACGAAGCCCAGCGCCGGAAGGAATCGATTGGCGTCTGCGCTGAAGACGATCCTTCGGGCGTCGGATCGCGAGATCGCGGCAAGTCCCGCGGCGAGCCGCTCAGGGTCGGCGCGATCGCCTCCGACAAGGTCGGCCACGACCAGGCGCAACAGTTCGTCCACGCGTTCCTGACTCATCGGGGCACCACCACAACCACGGGGCGAGACCGCTCTCCGCCCTCTTGGCGGCAGGTCTCCGGCGGAACATCGGACATTCTCCTCGGTCGGCGGCGGCGATCCGATCGAAGATCGCCGAGTCGATCGGAAATCCGATTGATCGATGGCGATCGATTCGCGCTGCGTCCCGGGGCGGGCGTGCACCGCGATGCGGGTGTTCGCGATTCCGTCGCTACTCCGCGGTCCAGCCGGCCGTCGAGTCCGGGACCACCGCCCGCAACTCGTCCCGGAGCGCGTTCAAGACCTGCCGCTCCGACTCGTAGGCGCCCACCTTGCGAGCCAGCCGCTCGCAGCGTTCGAGGTCGGCGGCGCGGATGATCTTCTTGATCTCCGGGATCTGCCCCGGTGCCATCGAGAGGGTCCGCAGCCCCATGCCGATCAGCAGCATGGTGTAGAGCGGCTCGCCGGCCAGCTCCCCGCAGATCGAGGTTTCGATCGACTCGCGGCGCGCGGCGCGGACCACGCCCTTCACCAACTGCAGCACCGCGGGGCTGGCGCCGCTGTAGAGCGGAGCCACCCGTTCGTTGCCTCGATCCACCGCGAGGGTGTACTGGATGAGGTCGTTGGTGCCGATCGAGAAGAACGCGACCTCCCGCGCGAAGGCCTTGGCCATCAGGGCGGCGCTGGGCACTTCGATCATCATGCCGATGGGTAGGTCGCCCCGGAAGTCGATGCCGTCTTCCTCGAGTTCCTCGATCACGTCGTGCAGGATCATCCGCGCCTGCCGCAGCTCCATGACCGTGGAGACGAGCGGGAACATCACCTTGATGGGGCCGTGCACGCTCGCGCGAAGGATGGCCCGCAGCTGGGTCTTGAAGAGCGGCTGGTTTTGCAGGCAGTAACGGATGCTCCGCAGCCCGAGGAACGGGTTGCGCTCGGGTTCCTCCGCCCGCAACTGGGTGTACTTGTCCGCGCCGAGGTCGAGGGTGCGGATGGTCAGCGGTCGACCATGCAGCAGTTCGATGGCGCGGCGATACGCGGCGTAGTGATCCTCTTCGGTCGGCTCGGAAGCGCTGGTGAGAAAGAGGAATTCGGTTCGGTAGAGTCCCACGCCTTCGCCGCCGTTGGCGAGCACCACGGGAATCTCGTCGGGGAACTCGATGTTTCCCAGCAGGGTGATCGCGGTTCCGTCGAGAGTCTCCGCCTTCATGGCGGCATCGGCCTGCAGGCTGGCTCGGTACTGCCGCTTGCGCAGGTCGAGTTCGCGATAGGCCTGGATGGTGTCGGCGTCGGGACGAAGGATGACGCTGCCGCTGTCGCCGTCGACGATCACCAGGTCGCCGTCCTCGACTCGATCGCTCAGCCGGGCGCAGCCCACCACCGCCGGCAGGTCGAGGGCTCTGGCCACGATCGAGGTGTGCCCGGTGCGGCCGCCGAGGTCGGTCGCGAAGGCGAGAATCCGCTGCCGGTCGATCGCAGCGGCTTCGCTCGGCGTCAACTCGTGGGCGATGAGCACGGCGCGATCGCGGAGCTTGGCGAGGCGGCTCGAGGATTCCCCCATGAGCTTGCCCAGCACCCGACGCTCGAGATCGATGACGTCGTGGGCCTTCTGGCGGAAGACCTCGCTGCCAAGTCCCTCGAACTGCGTCACCAGCAGCCGAAAGCGATCTGCCACCGAGGCCTCGGCGTTCTCGCCGTGATCGCGGATTCTGGTGCGGATCGGCTCGAGCAGGGACTGGTCCTGCAACAGCCCGAGATGGAATTCGAAGATCTTCGCGGCCTCGCCTCCGAGTTCGCGGGCGGTGCGGTCGCGGAGGTCTCCCAACTCGCCGATGGCGGCTCGGATGGCGTCTTCGAAGCGAACCACTTCCGCGGCCCGCTCTCGCGGCGGCACTTCCCGCCGCGGCACGTGCTTCTCGGCTTCGCCGATCACGAACGCGGGCCCGATGACGATGCCCGGACTGACTGCGATGCCTTGGACGCTTTCCATCAAGGTGATTCCACTGGCGTCCGGTCGGCGCGGGGCCGGGCGGACACGGGGACGCGGCATGCTAACCACCCCTTCGAGCCGGAGGCGAACAGGGCGACGGTTCGGGACCATCGCCCTGCTCGAACGCTCGGGTCACTCGGGGCGAGATCGACCCGGACCTATTCCTTGACCTCGTACTCGGCGTCGATCACCTCGTCATCCTTCTTGGAGGCCGACGACTCCGGGGAGTCGGGCTTCACCTCGGTGGTGCCGCCCTTGGCACTGGCCTCGTAGACCGCCTTTCCGAGCGCCTGTGACGCGGTCTCGAGCTGCTTCATCGCAGCCTCGATGGCCGCCTTGTCGTCGCCCTTGAGCTTGTCGGTCAGATTCGAGACGGCGCTCTCGACCGCGGCGCGGTCCTCGGCGGAGATCTTCTCACCGTGCTCGGAGAGAGCCTTCTGGGTCGAGTAGACGAGCATCTCCGCCTGATTGCGAAGCTCGACGAGTTCACGCTTGACCTTGTCGTCGGCGGCGTGCGACTCCGCGTCGCGCTTCATTCGCTCGATCTCGTCCTTGTCGAGGCCGGACGAACCCTTGATCTCGATCTTCTGCGCCTTGCCGGTGGCCTTGTCGGTCGCGGAGACGTTGAGAATGCCGTTGGCGTCGATCGCAAACTCGACCTCGATCTGAGGCATCCCGCGGGGGGCCGCTGCGATGCCGGCGAGGTCGAAGCGTCCGAGGGTGCGGTTGTCGCCGGCCATCTGCCGTTCGCCCTGCAGCACGTGGATGGTCACCGCGCTCTGATTGTCCGCCGCGGTGGAGAAGGTCTCCTTGCGGCTGGTCGGAATGGTGGTGTTCCGCGGAATGAGCACGGTCATCACCCCGCCGAGCGTCTCCACGCCAAGGGAGAGCGGAGTCACATCGAGGAGCAGGACGTCCTTGACCTCGCCCTGAAGCACGCCGCCCTGGATGGCGGCGCCGATCGCAACGACCTCGTCGGGATTGATGCTCTTGTCGAGCTCCTGCGTCTTGAAGATCTGCTTGGCGATCTCCTGCACCTTGGGGATGCGGGTGGAGCCGCCGACCATCACCACCTCCTGAATTTCCGACGGCGAGAGCTTCGAGTCCCGCAGCGCCGCTTCGCAGGGACCGCGAAGGCGATCGAAGAGGTCTGCACAGATCGACTCGAATGTCGCGCGGGTGACGGCGATCTGCAGGTGCTTGGGACCGTTCTGGTCGGCGGTGATGAAGGGCAGGTTGACGGTGGTCTCCATCTGATTGGAGAGCTCCATCTTGGCCTTCTCGGCCGCTTCCTTGAGCCGCTGCAGGGCCATCGGGTCCTTGCGAACGTCGATGCCCTCGGCCTTGCGGAACTGCTCGGCAAGGTGGTCGATCAGCCGCTGGTCGAAATCGTCGCCGCCGAGGTGGCCGTCGCCGTTGGTCGACTTCACCTCGAAGACGCCGTCACCGACGTCGAGGATCGAGATGTCGAAGGTGCCGCCGCCGAGGTCGAAGACCGCGATGCGGGCGTTCTTCTTCTTCTCGAGGCCGTAGGCGAGCGCCGCCGCCGTGGGCTCGTTGATGATGCGGTCGACCTTGAGCCCGGCGATCTCGCCGGCGTCCTTGGTGGCCTGGCGCTGGCTGTCGTTGAAGTAGGCCGGCACGGTGATCACCGCCCGTTCGATCTTCTCGCCGAGATAGTCTTCCGCGGTCTTCTTGAGGTCCGCGAGGATCATGGCGGAGACCTCGGGCGGGGTGTAGGTCTTCTCGCGGACCTTCACCTTCACGAGGTCGTCGCCGCTGCCGACCACCTCGTACGGAACGATCTTCTGTTCCGCTTCCACTTCTCCGTGGCGGCGGCCCATGAACCGCTTGATGGAGAAGACCGTGTTCTTGGGGTTGGTGACCTGTTGGTGCCGGGCAGGCTGCCCGACGAGCCGATCGCCCTTCTCGGTGAACCCGACGACCGACGGGGTCGTTCGGTTTCCGGAGGCGTTGATGATGACCTTGGGCTGGCCGCCTTCCATGACGGCGACCACGGAGTTGGTGGTGCCGAGGTCGATGCCGATGATCTTGGACATGCGTGGGTTTCCTTTCCTCGAACCGGCCCGTCCCAGCCACGTCCCTCTCGGACCCGTGGCCGCGCCGGCCGGACGAGTCGAAGTTGAATGCAATCGGGATGCCACCGGCGGACCTTGGAGATGGGACTTTGAACCTTGCGATGCGACGCTGCGGGCAGGGAACGTGAACCGGTCTGCCACATTGGCACTTGGGGTCCCCGGACGGCGGATGCCAGATCGGAGTTGCTCGTGAGCACCGAGCCTGAAACCGCGAAGCCAAGACGGTGGCGGGCCTCTGCCGTGGTGATTGGAGCACTGATCGCCGCGGGAGCGGCCGCCCTCTGGCTGACGGGACGGGTCGCCTCGGATCGTTGGCCATCGCTGCAGCAGATTTCTTGGATTCCCGTGCCGTTGTTGTTGGCGGTGCTCGGTCTCAGCACGCTGCTTGTCGGCTGGGGCCGCCGATGGCGCCTCGCAGTGGTGGGGTGGGTGCTCGTGATCGGATGGATGGTGCTGGGCGCGGACCACCTCGCGCGGAGATGGCGGCCCGCGGTGGAGCCGCCCGGGGGAGTCCGGATCGTCCATTGGAACGCCGCGAGCCCATCCGAGTCGGAAGCGGCGGGCTATTCCGCCGCGCTCGCGAAGTTGGATGCGGAGATCATCATCGTCTCCAACGACTGGTGGCTGTTCGGGCGGCCGTTCACTCGAGACTGGGAATCGCAGGGTCGCCGCGTTGTTCGCGCTGGACCGTTCGCGCTGGTGACCGAACTGCCCGTGGTCGAGGCCCGACTGGTGATCGCCAACTCCGGCATGTGGGTCGGGCAGTTCCAGATCGAGAGCCTCGGACCTGATGGACGCCCACTTGTTGTTCAGGTCGTGGACCTTCCCTCCGCCCCTGAGCTCGCCCGCTGGACGCTCGCTTCGGACTTGCGGGAGCGACTGGATGGGCTACGCCTGCCGCCTCCTGACCTGGTGGTTGGCGACTTCAACCTCGACGCCGGAAGCGTCGCGCTAAGGCGAGCGTTTCCCGGCATGCAGTCGGCCTTCGCGCGAGCCGGTCGCGGGTACGCCGGAAGCTATCCCCGGGAATGGCCGTTTTGGCAGCCCGACCAAGCGCTCGTCGCTGATCGGCTCGGCGTACTCGACTATCGACTGCTCGACCTCGGAGTCGGAACCCACCGCGCTCAATCGGTCGTGATCGACATCCCCGAATCGTCTCGCACTCGCTGATCGCTACTCGAGGTCGTCGACGAATTGATCCCAAATCCAGACGTAAAGGTCATCCGCCGCGATCGGATCATCGGTGATGTCGATCGGCAGGCTGCGGTAGATCGAGCCATCGGCGTCTGCCCGCCAGTCGACCGAGGCGTCGGAATGAAGTCGGTTGCTGCCGAATCCGTGATTGAAGTCTCGCCGCGTTCGCAGCCCGTCGACGACCAGTACCCGACGAACGCCTTCGAGGCCGAAAAAGCGCATCGAGCGTCGATCGAAATTGCCCCTGTACTGGTAGTTGCAGTAGAGCTCGGTGGTGAACACCGGCTTTTTCAGGAGACCCTCGTAACGCTCGAGGGGATGGTCGCCGTGGTGGCTGGGGCAGTAGCAGACCGCCGCAGACCCCACATACGGATTCCAAGGATTGATCAAGAGCCCCAATCCATCCCATCGCACGCGATCGTTCTCGTCAGGGCCAGCGCTGATCGCCATCATCTCCTGCAAGTTGCTCGAAGTGGGCGTCAGATGCACGGAGTTGGGCAATCGATCCGCGTTGTCGGAGACGTAGGCATGCAGCGCGGCTCCGATCTGGCGCAGGTTCGATCCGCACACGATTCGCTCGGCCGCTCCGCGCGCAGCCTGAAGCGCAGGCATCAACGCCGCAGTGAGAATCACCACGATCGAAATGACCGCGAGCAACTCGATCAGGTTGAATCCCCGACGCAGAGAGACCGCCGCGCCATCGGTCGCAAGAGGCGACCGAGGTGTTCGGGGGGTGGAAAATTGCCTGCGAGATGCATGCACGCGGCGATTTCCAAAGGCCAGACTTCCCGCCTAAGACGTTCCAGAAGTCTACTGCTCCATTGCCCAAACCCTAGGGTGATTCGGGCACTAGACCACAGATCGGTGTATTTTTTGTGTGGGCAGTCCCGGATGGTCCAGGCGAACTCGCGCCCGGGTCCCGCCGCCCGATGCTTGAAATGAGTCCCTTCGAACCACCGCCGAACTCCGAAGACGACCTCGACCTGATGGTTCGGGTGTCGGCTGGGGAGCCGGAGGCGGTGGCCGCGCTCTACGACCGGTTTGGAGCCTTGGTGTTTCAGGCTGCCCGACAGGTCCTCAACTCCCGCGCGGAGGCCGAGGATGCATCGCAGGAGGTGTTCGTGCGGCTCTGGCGGACCGCCGATCGGTACGACCCCGAACGGGCGAAACTTGTCACCTGGGTCATGCTCATCTGCCGTCGCCACCTGATCGACCGGCTTCGGCGGCGAAGTGTCCGGCCGGATCTCGGTGCGGGGGAAGGGCCAGCTCTGGACCAAACTCCCGCAGCGGACGCCCATGAGGTCGCGGATAGCGGCGAGCGAGAGCGGATTCGGTCCCGCATTCGCGAACTTCCGTCGCTTCAGCGAGAGGTGATCGAGCGGGCCTACCTCAAGGGCTTCACCCTCCGCGAGATTTCCGAGCAGTTGCGAACACCGCTGGGAACGGTCAAGAGCGCATTGAGCCGGGGCCTCGGTCGCCTCCGCGACCGGCTCGAGGATCCGGGGGAGGTTGCATGACCACCCACTTTTTCCGGACCCCGGCCGACAACTCCGCCCGGTTGGCGTGGATTCCCTGCCGCAATTCGCAGTTGGGTGCGGAACAGGCGAGCCGGTGCTCCCGAATAGCGTCCAGCCACTGCGGCAGTTCGGAGTTCCAGGTGCCAGCAGTCTTGTGAGTTCGGCGAGCGACCCCGTCAGGTCGCCCTGGGGCCCTTGGGTCGAGGCTTCGCCGGCATCGAGTTGGTCGGGATACTCTCCTTCGGGAGTGAGGCGTGCGGATTGGGTCTCGAGGTCGGAACACGCAACCATGGGTCAGCATCCGGAGCCGAATCGCGAAGACAGCGCCGAGCGAGAAGGCCTCTCGGTCGGACGCGAGAGTCTGCTTGACCAGGCCAGCCTCCAGATTCTGGGAGCCTTGGACCCCGCCGAGGAGGAGGCGTTTCTTGCCCGCCTCGATGCTGCCTCGCCGTCGCTGCGGCGCGAAGTGATCGAGCGGCAGGCAGGCTGGGCAATCGATCCGCTCTTCCGATCGTCCGCCCCGCCTCCGCCAGGCCTTCGATCCAAGGTGATCGCCGCGGTGGTGGCGGCGAGCGAGGCGCCGGCGCATCCGGTCCAACGTGATCGCGCGGTGGTATCCGAAGCCTCGCCTGCCGTGGCGCTGCGGACGATCATCGAACAGTTGAAACTGCAGCAAGAGGTCGCGGTCCGGCACCGTGCCGCCCCGTGGCTCTGGAGAGCCGCGACGCTCGTGCTCGGCGCGGGGCTTCTGGTGAGCGCGTGGTTCCAAGTGAAGATGAGCGAGCAGGTCTCTTCGGTTGCCGCCCTCGCGCTGCAACGGCAGACCGACTCGCAGTTGCGCGAACTCATCGGTTCGGGCTTCGATCGGTTCCTCTCAGCGCGAACGCGAGTGATCGGCTTCGCCGGCGAAGGGGGCTCGGCCACGCTGTACCTCGATCCGGCGATCGGCGATGGATTCCTGCTTACCCTCGGGCTCGCCGACTCGGGCGGACCGTTCACGTTGCGGGCCGTTGACTGCTGCGGAGATGAAGGATCGCGACCGGTCCTCACCTTTGATCCGCAGGACGCCGTGGCCGGATTCCGGATCTCCGCCGAGCAGTTCGAGGGTCTGCAAGGGGCGAAGTTCGAGATCCTGACCGCGTCCGGCGACGTGGTGCTTCGCACGATCTGAACTACTGCCTAATTGCTGTCCGATCCGGCGCGGCGCGACCACTCGAATTCGAGCGGTTCGAGTTCGTTGCTCGCCTCGTCGCGAGCCCGGGCGAGGCGTCGGCTCGCAGCAGCGTCCGCGTGGACCTTCGGGTCCATCAGTTGTGCGTCGATCTCCCGGATGCGGAGTTCGATCGCTTCGATCCTCGATTCGAGTTCACGGGTTGCCACCTTGCCGAGCGAGGAGGTCGCCACGGCCTCGTCGCCCCGTTCACGGCGAGCCGGCTTCCGCTTGCCGGAGTCCTTGGGTTCGCGCGGGCTCGGCTCCGTCGCCTTCGCAAGCTGGCGCTGACGTTCGATCCACGCCGAGTAGCGGCCGGGGAACTCGGTGGCGCCACCATGCCCGTCAAGCACGAGCAGGCGATCGCAGGTCGCCTCGAGCAGGGCGCGGTCGTGGCTGATGAGGATGATCGACCCCGCGCTCTGTCGACCGAACTCGACCAGCGCCTGCTCGAGTCGCTCCGCCGAGGGAATGTCGAGGTGATTGCTCGGCTCGTCGAGCACGATCAGGTTGTGGGCGGCCGAGACCAGGCCGGCCAACACGGCGCGGGCACGCTCACCGCCGGAGAGATCGCCGAGAACCTTCTCCTGATCGTTGCCGGAGAAGAGGAACGCGCCGGCGAGATTGCGGGCCTGCTGCTCGCTGGCCTTGGCCTGCCCATCGAGTGAGAGAATCACCGTCTGCAGGTAGCGGTAGACCGAGAGGCTCAGGTCGAGGTGGTCCTGGGTCTGGCGGAACCACCCCACGCTCAGCCGCGGGCTTCGCTTGACGGTGCCGGCATCGGCCTCGAGTTCGCCCAACAGGGCCTTCACCAAGGTGGTCTTGCCGGCGCCATTGGGACCGATGATGCCGAGCCGTTCGCCGGGCTTCACCAGCAGGTCGAGTTGCTCGAAGAGTCGCGTCTCGCCGTAGGCCTTGCCGAGCCCTTCCGAGGCAAGCAGGAAGTCGCCTACGCGGGGAGCCTTGGGCAGCAGCAGGGTCATGACCTCCTGCTCGATGGGCCGCTCGCCCAATTCGTCACGCTTGAATCGTTCGAGCCGCGACTCCCGCCCGCGAGCCTGCTTGGCCCGTTGGCCTGCCTTGTAGCGGGCGATGAACTGCTCCTCGCTGCGGATGCGGTCGAGCTGCTTCTCGTAGTTGCGGCTCTGGGTGAGCATCCTCTCGGCGCGCAGGGCGATGAAGTCGCGGTAGTTGCCGGGGTACTCGCGGAGGCGTCCCTGCTCGATCTCGAGAATCCGCCCCACCACGCGATCGAGCAGCCAGCGGTCGTGACTCACCACGATCACCGCCCCCGGGAACTCCTCGGCGAGGAAGTTCTCCAGCCACTGCCGTCCTTCGATGTCGAGGTGATTGGTGGGTTCGTCAAGCAGCAGCAGATCCGGCTGCTCGAGCAGCAACCGCGCCAGACCCAGGCGGGCCTTCTGGCCACCGGACAAGGTCGAGACCGACTGCGCGAACTGGTCGTCGGTGAACCCCAGTCCGTGCAGGGTCGCATCCACGCGGTGATCGATCGCGTAGCCGCCGAGGGCTTCGATCCGCGACTCGAGCTCGACCTGTCGCTTCAAGAGCCGATCGAGCGACGCCGCATCCTCGCCTGCCGGACCGGCCATGTCCGCGAACACCTCGTCGAGCTCGCGATGGGCCGCGTGAAGATCGGCGAAGGCGGCTTCGGCTGCGCCGCGCAGGGTGTCTCGAGGATCGAAGCGAGGATCCTGAGAGAGGTAGCCGACGCGACATCCGCGGGTCATGCCGCAGGTACCGCGATCGGGCGTCATGAGGCCCGCGATGCACTTCAAGAGGGTGCTCTTGCCGCATCCGTTGCGGCCGACGAGCCCGATCTTCTCGCCGGCCTCGATCGAGAAGGTGATCTCGTCGAGCACGAGGTGCGAGCCGTGGCCGAAGTGAAGTGCGTTGACCGAGAGCAGGGGCATGGGCGTGGCCGGGAGGGGAATCGAGCAGTCTACGGGCGCCCGATACACTTCGGCGGTGGCCCCATCCGCACTCGGCGCCGACTCCAGCACCGCTGCCCGGGTCCGCCGCGCGGCGGCCCGGGTGATCCCGGTCCTCGTGGTGGCGGGCGGAATCTGGTTCTGGTCTCGGCAGAACGCGGCGAGGTGCGACGCGCAGCTCGCGGACTGGGTCGCCTCCTTCTCGATCACCTCGGGGGAGCCAGGCTTGCCCGCTGCCACTCGGGTGGCCCACGGGCTGCTCGAGGCG
>JAPOKA010000158.1 GCA_029977865.1 bacterium | reverse complement strand
GCCTCGCGCGACGGCGTCGGCGCCCGGGGCGTCGTCGTCGGCGTCGAGTGGCGACGACGGCTCGGCGGTGGACGTCGCGGTGCTCGGCGGCGGCGCCGCCGGGCTCACCGCGGCGTACTTCGCGGCGAAGCGCGGCGCGTCGGTCCGCGTGTACGAGCGCACGCGCGAGTGCGGGAAGAAGATCCTGATGAGCGGCGGGGCGCGGTGCAACGTCCTCCCCGTCGCCGCGCGGGTGGAGGATTTCGTCACCGAGAGCACCCCTCGTCTGATGAAGAACGTCCTCGCGTCGTGGAACGTCGAGCGGTGCCGCGAGTGGCTGGAGGACGACCTCGGCCTGGAGCTCGGCATCGAGCACGTCAGCAACAAGTACTTCCCGCTCAGCAACTCCTCCAAGGAGGTGCGGGACAAACTGCTGCGCGCGTGCGAAGACGCGGGCGTACGCGTGCGATACGGCGCCAGCGTCGAGGCGCTTAGACGCGTGGGCGGCGCGGATGGAGGCGACGAATCGGGCTGGGCGCTTCGCCTGGCGGACGCGCCCGAGGAGCGCGCGCCGGTGGTGGTGTTAGCGATGGGGGGGCTGAGCTTCCCCGCGGTCGGGACGGACGGCACGGGC
>JAPOKA010000157.1 GCA_029977865.1 bacterium | reverse complement strand
GATGATGACATCGCCGTGGACCTCAACCTTCAGCGTCTTGTGCGCGAAGGTCACCTTGAGGTCCTTCTTGGTCGTGGGCTTGGCGAGGGCGATGCGCACGAGGATCTCGTCGTCGTTCATCTCCCATTTCCACTTGGTGTCGCCCACGCCGCCGTCGACTTCGTCCATGGGCTGCTTAGGGCCACCGCCCATCATGCCTTCCATGCCGCCCATGCCGCCCATGCCGCCCATGCCGCCCATCATGGAAGAGAAGTCCATGCCGCCCATGGGGTCATCGCCGCCCATGCCGCCCATGCCGCCCATGCCGCCCATGCCGCCCATGCCGCCCTTCATGCCCTTCTGTCGAGATCGGATCGAGGGAAAAAGATGTAAGCGGCGGGTCGATCGTCGCGGTTCGGGCGGCGGTTAGCGCGCGCGGGAGGAGGGAGGCGGGAGGGTCGTGAGAGGAAACGAGATCGGATCGAACGCGCACCATCATCTCTTCGAGCTGGCTCATGTCCATCCCGGAGAGGTCGGGACCGAGGGTGGGGTCGTCCTTGGGGTCCTGCGGGGAGGGTCGGGGAGGCGCGGGGTGAGCGACGATCCGAGGGCGATCGAGATCGGGCACTTTTTTC
>JAPOKA010000156.1 GCA_029977865.1 bacterium | reverse complement strand
GTGGCAATCCAGATGGACCATACCCTGTTTCAAACAAAACAGGATTATCATCATTAATGAGATCAAATTTTTTATTTTTTTTTAATCTTTCTATTAAAACTTTAGCTTCTAAAAAAGGCCAAGATTTTAAATCATTTGAAATTTTTTCATTTATAAAGGTCATAACTTAAATATTTATTAATCTAATTTAAATTATTAATAAAGAAATATTGTAAGATTCAAAAAAAAACACCTAATAAAATTAGGTGTTTTTAAAGTTTTGTTTGGATTAGGCTTACATCATTCCTGGCATTCCACCCATGCCGCCCATGCCGCCCATGCCACCCATGCCGCCCATGTCTGGCATTCCACCGCCTGATCCAGATGCTGGTTCAGGCTGATCTGCAATCATAGCCTCTGTTGTAATTAACAATCCAGCTACAGAAGCTGCATTTTGAAGAGCTGATCTAACAACTTTTGTTGGATCTATCACACCATCTTTAACAAGATCAACAAATTTTCCTGTCTGTGCATTGTAACCAAAATTTGCATCATCGTTTTCTTCTAATTTTCCAACAATTACAGCGCCATCTTGTCCAGCATTATCTGCAATTTGCTTAGCAGGAGCCTTCAGAGCTT
>JAPOKA010000155.1 GCA_029977865.1 bacterium | reverse complement strand
GCTGGTTCCACTACGAGTGCTGCGACATGCGCCCGCCGACGCTGGACGAGCCCGAAGACGAAGGCGCGCGATTCACGTGCCCGCCGTGCTGCGAAAAGAATGGCGCGACGTACGCGCCCTTCCGACCGCCGCCGGACCGCGCGGCGGCGCCGCCGCCGCCGAAAGAGAAGGAGAAAGAGGAGGCGTCTGAGGAGGCTTCCGAGGAGGACGACGCGTCCAAGGAGAAGCCGGCGAAGCCGGCGAAGCCGGCGGCGGAGGCGCCGGCCGAACCCGACGCGGCGCCGGCGCCATCCGGGCGCGGCGCGAGGCGATCCAGGCGGAGAACGCGAAGCGGCGGATGAACGTCGACAACGAGATGACGGACTCGACGGAGGAGCTCGTGCGTTTCCGCGAGGAGTTTGAGGAAAAAATCGCCGCGAGGAGGCGCGAGCTGGGCACCGTCGAGCGCGACATCAACGACGCGAGGCTCGAGATCGCGGCGCTCGAGGAGCGGCGCGAGCGAGACGTCCGCGCGCACGGTAAGCTCAGCGCGGAGGCGGAGGCGCACGCGAAGCGCGTCGTCGAGCGCGCCGAGTTCCTCGTCGGCGTGGCGGAGCGCTTCCCCGAGATTGGCCCCGCC
>JAPOKA010000154.1 GCA_029977865.1 bacterium | reverse complement strand
GTTTATATCAATTAGATATATACACCAGTGTCATATCTTTTAGATATGTACACGTAGATCACTGCATTTAATAGAAGAAAATTTTATTAAGTTATTCTCAAACAATAACAAAAAAACTTAGTTCGCTTAAAAGGAGAACTAAGTATATAGCCCTTTTTTAGGGTTATATGATCAAGTAATTAAGAGCACAAGGCGGATGCCTTGGCAGCTGAAGGCGATGAAGGACGTAGTAACTTGCGATAAGCTTCGGGGAGGTGGTAAACAACCTTTGATCCGGAGATTTCCGAATGGGAGAACCCAGTGTGCATAAGCACATTATCTTATACTGAATACATAGGTATATGAGGCAAACCTAGGGAACTGAAACATCTAAGTACCTAGAGGAAAAGAAATCAAAAGAGATTCCGGTAGTAGCGGCGAGCGAAACCGGACTAGCCCTTAAGCTTTTTTAAGATTAGCAAAACATACTGGAAAGTATGGCCATAGTAGGTGATAGCCCTGTATGCGAAAATCTTTTTAGAGTGAAATCGAGTAGGTCGGGACACGTGAAATCTTGACTGAACATGGGGGGACCATCCTCCAAGGCTAAATACTCTCAGCTGACCGATAGTGAACCAGTACC
>JAPOKA010000153.1 GCA_029977865.1 bacterium | reverse complement strand
GAGGTCAGAAATCAAATGTTCGTTTAGACATCCATGCAAAGTTGAGCCCCCGGAAGTGAAGACCGCGATGGGACCGGCGCACCAGTTCGCAGACGCTGAATGCTTTTGCTGCCGTTGCTGCTACTTCCGCTGCTGCTGCTGCTGCTCCTGTTGCTGCTGCTGCTGCTGCTGCTGCTGCTGCTGCTGTTGGTGCTGCTGCTGCTGCTGCTGCTGCTGCTGCTGCTGTTGCTGCTGTTGCTGTTGCTGCTGCTGTTGGCTGGTGATTTCTTCGACGAGCGGGAGGTGATCGCTACCATCTACTAAGCCGGGGAGAGGAATAGTGAGAACATCTCTCTATTAGCATAGCGGACGCGGCGACGACGGCGACGCGCGGCGAACAACAACAACAGCGACAACCACGCACACAGCAAAGAGTAACAGCGACCACCACGACAACACCAACAACGACAAAAATCAAGACCACGAAACCAACAACAAATAACGTCAAACTACGTACAAGCGCAGCCGTGGCCGCGCACAGAGGATGCGAGGCCGGGCGCCCATCCAGGGGTCACACGTCACCTACCGAAACTCCACCCCGTCCGCCGCCGCCGTAGCCGCTCACCGAGGTCGGGGGGGCAGGGT
>JAPOKA010000152.1 GCA_029977865.1 bacterium | reverse complement strand
CTGGTTGTCCTGGTACGTCGTGAACGTCTGCGACTTCTTCGTCGGGATGACCGTGTTGCGCGGGATGAGCTTCGTCATCACGCCGCCCACCGTCTCAATGCCCTGCGTGAGCGGCGCGACGTCGAGGAGCAGGATGTCCTTCGTCTCGTCGCCGCCCTCGCCGCTGAGGATGCCGCCCTGCACAGCCGCGCCGTACGCCACCGCCTCGTCGGGGTTGACGCCCTTGGACGGCTCCTTGCCGTTGAAGTACTCCTTGATCAGCTCCTGCACCTTGGGGATGCGCGTGGAGCCGCCGACGAGGACGATCTCGTCGATCTCCTTCTTGTCGAACGAAGCGTCCTCCATCGCCTTCTTCACGGGCGTCATCGTCTTCTTGAAGAGGTCGTTGTTGAGCTCCTCGAAACGCGCGCGCGTGAGCGGCTCGGACAGGTCGACGCCCTCGACGAGGTTCTCAATCTCCACGCGCACCTGGTGCTGGGTCGAGAGCGCGCGCTTCGCGCGCTCGCACTCGCGGCGCAGCTTCTGGAGCGCGCGCTTGTCCGTCGTGATGTCCTTGTTGAACTTGCGCTTGACGAGCTTGATGAAGTACTCCATCACGCGCTGGTCAAAGTCCTCGCCGCCGAGGTGCG
>JAPOKA010000151.1 GCA_029977865.1 bacterium | reverse complement strand
GGCTGGTATTGATTTGTAAGCGATACCAGATGTGGAGACTAAAGTGTTGTTATCGCCAATTTTTTGGCCCCACACTTTCGCTATGTCGTTTGACGATGACGAGGAAGAGGAAGTGGAGGAGGAGGAGGAGGTTGGAGGAACGACTAACACGTCCCAAATGGCATCAGTTTCGTACGCAAACGAAGCGTACCCAGCCGAAGAATAAAAGGAAGTCTTCCCAACTCGACCAGCGTGGTCATCGCGCGTTTCTTTTCCATGTTGATCATGATCGTCGTCGTGGTCGTGGTCGTGGTCGTGGTCGTGGTCGTCTTCCATTTCGACATCTTCCTCGCCTACCCAGGAAAATCCAGCGTATCCAGGTGCGGAATAAAACGACGCCATGCCAGACATGCCTCCGTTCTTACCTTGAATCGATAAATTTGGTCTGCTCGGTTCGCCTTTCTTCGCTCTGAACTCCTCCGCGATGGCGTTCAATCGAGCGTACAAGTCGTCTTCTCCGTCCTTCTCCTCTTGCCTAGCTTCCGATACAGACGACGCAGACGCAGTCGCATTCACGATGTCTTTTTGCTTCTTACGGTGTTCGCGAATGATCGCGTCCAGTCGTTCTTGGATATCGACTTCCTCCTCCGCT
>JAPOKA010000150.1 GCA_029977865.1 bacterium | reverse complement strand
GGCGAGGGCAACAAACGTCGCGACTCGGAGTCCACGCGGCGTGTCTGATGTGTTCGTATAGACGCCATAGATCTGCATCAGCAGCGAGGCCACCGCCAGACTGGCCATGGCCACGTCGGCGATCGCACGCATCGCCGGCGGGAGCCCGAGGAGCTCAGGGAACGTCGCGAACCGATACGTGAAATACAACAGTCCGATCTGGAGCATGGCGAGTGCCTTGAAAAACACGCGCGTAGACGACGGCGCTTTCTTGATGAGGCCGAGCGCGCCCGCGGCCGAAACCAGGCTGGAGACGACGTAGAGAGCGACGTAGGGAGCGACCACGCTGGCAGGCGCCCCGTGGTTCATGCCCAGCACGGACCTGACGGTGAACACGAGCCCGATCGAGATTGACAAGACACCGGCGAGTCCGTGCGGTCGCAGCAGCGCCGGGGAGCAAAAGTCCAGGCCCTTGACGTCGCGAACGTCGAGCCACGACGAGCCGCTCGCGGCTGGAGGCTCGACCTCGACCTCGGCAGTCAACCTGCGGTTGAAGCTCGAATAGATCCGCTCGAGTACGGAGGATGCCGGTGTGATCGATGGCGTCGGCGACGGCTTCGGCTTCGGCGTCGACTCGAGCGGCGCGGCGCGTTT
>JAPOKA010000149.1 GCA_029977865.1 bacterium | reverse complement strand
CTCACCGACCACGGCGCGTCGGTGCCGCCGGGTCTCTCCATCGTCGACCTCGCTGCGATCTCCGATGACGGGTCCACCATCGTCGGCACCGCTGCGGTGGTGGGGACCTTCGACTATCGAGCCTTCCGCATTCTGATCATTCCGCCCTGCGCTGCCGACCTCAACGGCGATGGTCAGGTCGATGGGGCCGATCTGGCGATCCTGCTTGGCGACTGGGGACCGGCCAAGTCCTCGCCGGCCGACTTCAATGACGACCAGCAGGTCAACGGCGCCGATCTGGCGATCCTGCTCGGCGAGTGGGGCCCCTGCAACTGACCGCCGCCTCGGAGTTGCCCGAAGGAGCACCGCCGCCGGCGTTTCAACTCCGCATCGTCGAAGCGACGCGAGCCCAGCTCGCCGCGGGCGATCAGTTTGGCGCGGAGGCCGGGGTTGACGGAGCGGAACCCGCTGGTGTGGCTGCGTCGCCGGGATTGGCGTTCGCAGGCGCCGCACCTTCGCCGGTCGGCGCGTCGGCGGCCGCTGGAGCGCTCGCTCCGCCCGAGTCCGATGGCCGCTTCTTGATCTCCTCGGTCAGGTTCGACTCCGAACGGCCTTCCACGAAGTCTACCAACATGTGAATGAGGATCTCATCGAA
>JAPOKA010000014.1 GCA_029977865.1 bacterium | reverse complement strand
GTCGGGATCTTGGCGAGCAGCCGCTTGGACTTCCGCATCTCCGCCTCGGGCGAGTTGTCCTCGCACTCGGGATCGCCGTGGGAGAGCAGCGAGACGCCGGTGCGAAGCACCGACATGGGATGCGCCGTCGGGTTGGCCTTGACCACCGCGGTCACCATCTCCGCCACCGCCGCGGGCACGTCGCGCATGCCGGCGAGTTCGGCGTGGAAGGCCTTCGCCTGCTCGGCAGTCGGCTTCTCGCCGTGGAAGAGCAGCCATGCCACCTCCTCGAAGGTCGCGTTCTCGGCGAGGTCGGCGATCTCGTAGCCGCGATAGATGAGCTGGGTCTGATTGACCGAGCAGATCGAGGTGTCGCCTGCAGTCTGCCCCGCGAGACCGCGGGTGTCGGGAGCCTTGGCGGGCTTGGTCGGTGAGGTCGTTTCGATGCTTGCAGTCATGGAGGGTCGCACTCGGTTGGCTGAGACTCGTTCGAGGGCCTGACGCAGACGGACGCCTGCCCTCCCACGCGATTTCCGGCGAATGGGTCATGCTAGCGGATCGACCCTGCCGAGCGGAAGCCCGGTTCGCGATTCTCCTGTTCGACGAGTCCGGGTGATCCCGATTCGAGGTTTGCGTCGTATCGTTCGGCCATGAACCCTCTCCAGGGTCCCCGCCATCGTCACTGTTCCAGATTCGCCGCCCTTTCCGGCTCGATCGCAGTCGCAATCGCTGCGGCCTCCTGCATGCAGGTGGTTCAAGGCCCGCGGGGCCCGGGCGAGACCGGCCAGTTCGAGACAGCCCCCACCAGCCCGCTCGAACTCGCATCGCGGTGCCTGTTGGGAAACTTCTCCTCCGACGCCCAGGCCCGGGCAAACCCGCGGATTCGGGCCGTCGATCTGCACCTGGCGCCGATCTGGAGCGACCGCCAAGACGGTCCCTGGCTCTACCTCGAGCAGGCGGTGGCCGAGGCCCCGAACCACCCGTTCCGCCAACGGGTCCTTCGACTGCTCCCGGCGACCGGCGAGCGCGGCGACCCCGTGGTGCTGCTCCTCTCCTTCGAGATCCCCGGCGATCCCGGCCCGTACGTGGGTGCGTGGCAGGATCCCGGTCGGTTCAACGATCTCGAGCCGGGACTGCTCACCCCCCTCGAGGGGTGCACCATCACCTTGGCGGTCACCGGACCCGGTCGCCTGAGTGGCGGAAGCCACGGAGATGGCTGCAGCGCGACCCAGCATGGCGCCGCCTACCGCACCTTCGAGTGCAGCTTCACGCCGGAGTGGCTCGACCTCGACGAGAAGGGCTTCGCGAGCGACGGGAAGGTCGTCTTCGGCGGAGAGGGTCCGATGCGGTTCGAGCCCATCCGGTAGGAACAAGCCACCCGAGATCAGCCCCTTCGCACCGCCCAGGGCTTGCCCGGTTCGTAGCCAAGGGTCTGGTAGAGCGCTGCGCGGGTCTGCATGCGACCTGCAAGCGACTCGAACGAACCGGTCTGCTTGAGCACCTCGAGGCTGCGGACCACCTCGCCCATCGCGAGTCGCAACAGGCTCACCGGGAAGATGACCAGGCGATAGCCGAGCTCGCCGAAGCGGTCGAGACCGATGAACGGCGTCTTGCCGAACTCGGTCATGTTCGCGAGCAGGAGTCCGGGGCTTCCCTTGGCGAAGGCCTCGAACTCCGCCTCGCTCTGCAGTCCCTCGGGAAAGATCGCGTCTGCGCCGGCGGCGCGATAGGCGTTGGCCCTGGCGATCGCGTCGTCCATGCCCGTCACGCCGCGAGCGTCGGTGCGAGCGATGACGAGGAAGTCTGGATCTCGCTTGGCCTCGACCATCGCCTCGACCTTGAGCGCCATCTCTTCCATCGGCACGAGTTCCTTGCCGTCGAGGTGACCGCAGCGCTTGGGGAAGACCTGGTCCTCGACGTGCAGCCCCGCCGCGCCCGCCCGCTCGTACTCGAGCATGGTGCGAAGCGCCTGCTCGTACTCGCCGAAGCCGGTGTCCGCATCCGCGATGACCGGGAGCCCCGAGGCGTCTGCGATGCGACGGATCTCGGCCGCGAACTCGGTCAGCGTGAGCAGCCCCACGTCCGGCACCCCCGCGGAGACGCTGAGGGCGGCGCCGGAGACGTAGCAGCCAGCGAATCCCGCATCGGCGATGGCACGTCCGGCAAGCGCGTTGAAGGCACCCGGCAGGGCCACGGGACCACGGTCGATGGCGGCACGAAGTCTCGTGGCGGCTGAAGAGCTCATGTGGGTCATGGGGGGATTGTGGCAGGTCGGCGGAGGGTGACTAGTCGGGCAGTCCCTCAGGGTGGAGGGGGCGCGGGCCCGCACGCTCCCGCGGCGGCGACGGCTGCCCTGGCTCGTGGTGACCTCGGTCGCTTCATGCCAGTTCCGCCTGAACGAGCCACCCCTGCCGCGGCGAGATGCCGCAGAACTCACTCGGTCTGCCGCCGCGGTGCCGGAATCGACTGATGGCGGACGCGCCGCCTGACGCTCGCTTCTCCCGACATCTCCAGTCGGCGGACCGAATCGCGCGGCAGCGCCTACTCCCGCTTCCCCTCGTACCAGATCCCGAGCTGCTCCCGCGACTGCCACGCCGCGGGCCCCTGCACCAGCAGCGACACGGTCTGCTGAAAGAGCGGCCACGGTCGATAGAGCCTGACCTTGCGGGCCGAGGTCACGACCGGGGGCCCCACCTTCTTGAAGCGCCCGATCGCGCGAAGGCGCTTGGTGAGCCCGATCTCCTCGCTTGCGAAGAACTGCTCGTCGAAGCCGCCCACCTGCTCGAAGGCCTCGCGGGTCGCGAAGACGAAGCATCCCGCCGCGTAGCCGAGCAGGCGATAGGCGGTCATGAAGATGAAGAGCGGCAGGCGAATGGCCCACGGCGCTGGCTCGTCGGTCGCCACGTTCGCGCCTCCGCCGACCGCACCCCGTCGCAGCGCTTCGACCGCCGCGGCGAGCGTCGCCGGCGGCACGATCGTGTCGGCATCAACGAAGACGAGAAACCGCCCGCGGGTCTCGCGAGCCCCCGCGTTCCGCACCGCTGCGATCTGCCGCCAGTGGCCCGAGAGCACGCGGGCGCCTTCACGTTCTGCGATCGCGGCGGTCGCGTCGGTGGAGCCGTCGTCGACGACGAGGATCTCCGCCCCGCAGTCGAGCCCATCGACCGCCGCGCGCAGCGCCGCGAGTGTCGCGGGCAGCGTGCGCTCCTCGTTCCACGCGGGGATGACGATCGACAGCGTCGGCGCGGCCTCGGGCATGGCGGCGAGGGTAGGCGAGTCGGACCGCAGTCTGCCGACCTCCGAGCGGTTCGGATCGGTCCTTCGAGGCCGATCAAGGGGCGGCTTCAGGCTCCGCGGCGGCTACCCTCGCGGCATGAACGACGCTCGCCTCGCCGCTTCGAACTGGCGCAGGATGGCCTTGCGCTTCATCCCTTTGCTCGCGGTCACCGCCCTCGCGACCGCTGCCGCCTCCGGTGCGGAGGAGGAACTTGTCTCCTGTGGCGACCCGCCTCCCAACCTCGTCGTCTTTCTCGTCGACGATCTCGGCTGGCAGGACGTCTCGGTGCCGATGGGGCCCGAGACCACCGAATTCAACCGCCGCTACCGCACGCCGAACCTCGAGCGGCTCGCCGCAGAGGGCGTGCTCTTCACCGACGCCTATGCCGCCTGTCCGGTCTGCACGCCGACCCGAACCTCGCTGATGACCGGCCGGCATCCGGCCCGCAACCACATCACCTACTGGACGCTGCACGCCGACCGCGACACCTCCGCCAGACACCCGCGGCTCACGAATCCCACCTGGCGGCTCACCGGCCTCGACGAGGCCGACACCACGCTGCCGAAACTGCTGCGCGAAGCCGGCTATCACACCGTCCACGTCGGCAAGGCCCACTTCGGCGCGGTCGGCACGCCCGGCGCCGATCCGGTGAACCTCGGCTTCGAGACCAACATCGCCGGCCACGGTCCCGGCGGACCCGGCAGCTACTACGGCGTCCACGACTTCGGCGCCATGAAGCGCGACGGCAAGACCGGCCCGAGCGTGTGGGACGTTCCCGGGCTTGATGAGTTTCACGGCAAAGAGGTCTACCTCACCGAGGTGCTCGCCGAGAAGGCGGCCGAGGAGATCCGCAAGGCCCACGAGGACGGCCGGCCGTTCTATCTCAACTTCGCGCCCTACGCGGTGCACGCGCCGATCATGGCGAACCCGCGTCATCTCGATCACTACGAGGAACTCGACCGCCGCGAGGCCGCCTATGCCACCATGATCGAGTCGGTCGACGCGGCGCTCGGTTCGATTCTCGCGGCGCTTGAGGAGACCGGAGAAGCGAAGGACACCATCGTCGTCTTCGCGAGCGACAACGGCGGGCTCTCGGCGCACGCCCGCGGCGGCACGCCCCACACCCACAACGCCCCGTTGCGAAGCGGCAAGGGCTCGGCCTACGAAGGCGGCGTGCGGATTCCCATGGTGATCGCCGGACCGGGCTGCGGCCTCCATGCCGATGGCCGCCGCATCGCGACGCCGGTCACCACCACCGACCTCTTTCCGACCCTGCTCGAGTTCGCCGGGGTGACCATTCCCGCCGAGCACGCGGCCACCCTCGATGCCGCGTCGATCGCCGGGTTCCTCCGCGACGGCCAGTCCGCTCCTCCCGCGGCCGACCGCGGTCTGGCCTGGCACATGCCGCACTTCTGGGGCGTCAACGGACCCGGCATCGAACCGTTCTCCTCGTGGCGACGCGGGAACTGGAAGCTTCTCTACTTCCACGACGGTCCGAGGGTCGAGCTCTACGACCTTGCGAGCGATCTCGGCGAGACGCGGGATGTCATGAGCGTCCATCCAGAACTCGTGAGCGAACTGCTGCGAGAGCTCGACGCCTGGATGATCGCAACGGGCGCCGATCTCTCGATCGTGACCGCGACCGGCGAATCGGTGCCGCGGCCGGCCGCCTACGCAGCGGCACTCGAGGCGGTCGACTCGCGTCAGCGCGACTGATCGACCTCCGGGCTCGGCTCGCCGCGGACCGCCGCGAGCACCGCGGAGAGTTCGGCGACCTTGTCGGGCCGCGACGCGGCGAGATTGCGGGTCTCAAGCGGATCGTTCGCGAGGTCGTAGAGCTGCACCGTCGGCTCGCCGTCGCGAGGCGCCGGCCGCGCCGGAGCCGTGAAGCCTCCCGAACCGAGGCCCTCGATGAGTTTCCAATCACCCACTCGAATCGCAAACATCCCGTCGACGCTGTGGTGGACCACGCCGCTGCGGGCGGAGAGATTCGAGGCATCGCCATCGACAAGAAGCGGCAGCAGATCGACGGAGTCCTCGCCTCCCCGACGCGACGCTTCAGTGATCCCTGCGGCTGCGAGGCTGGTCGCGTAGAGGTCGGTCAGGCACACCGTCTCGCTGCGGATCGCACCGGGTTCGACGCTGCCGGGCCAGCGGACCAGGAGCGGAATGCGATGGCCGCCCTCGTGGATGTCGCCCTTCTGGCCGCGCACCGAGTCGTTGGCGCGATGGCCGAACCGTTCGATGTCGGCGCTGGTCCAATGGGCGCCGTTGTCGCTCGTGAAGATGAAGAGCGTGTCGTCGGCGAGCCCCGAGGAATCGAGCGCCGCGAGCAGCCGGCCGACCTCGTGGTCGACCTCGTTCACGAAGTCGCCGTAGAACCCGGCCCCGCTCGAGCCTCGCCACGCCTCGTGCGGCAGCCAGGGCGTGTGCGGCGCCGGCAGGCAGACTTCGAGGAAGAGCGGCTGCCGCGGATGCTCGCGAACATGGCGCTCGACGATGGCGATCGACTCGTCGATCGTCTTCGGCAGCACCTCCTCGTGGAGGAATCCATCCGCGATGGCGCCCTCGCGCCAGAAGCCGCCGCCCCCCTGCCGACGCGGCGCCGAAGCGGCGATCGTGGCTGTCGGCGGCGGATCGCCGACACCGTTGCGGAACCAGCAGTACGGCGGGATGTCGAGCGAACTCGGGATGCCGACGCTCTCGTCGAAGCCGACGGTGTGCGGCCCGGCATCGAGCGGCCCGCTCCAGTCGGTGGGCTTGGTCGAGCCGAGGCCGAGATGCCACTTGCCGACGAAGGCGGTGCGATAGCCCGCAGCGCGAAGTTCGCTCGCGAGGGTCGGGCGATCAGGCTCGACGAGAAGCGGATCGTCGGTCCACAAGACGCCCTTCCGAAGCGAGGTGCGCCAGCAGTAGCGGCCAGTCAGGATTCCGTAGCGGGTCGGCGAGCAGACGGCGCTCGGCGAGTGTGCGTCGGTGAACCTCGCCCCGCGCGCGGCGACCGCGTCGAGGTGCGGCGTGCTGGTCTTGGCCTCCCGATTCTGGCTCGAGAGATCGCCGAAGCCGAGGTCATCGGCAAGCACGATCACGATGTTGGGCGGCGCGGCCGCCGACGGCGTTGCGATGGACTCGCCGCCTCGTGGATTGGTGCAGGCAACCGTCGCCCATGCGAAGAGCACGGCGACACTTCGACCCGTCCAGCGAACTCGGCGTGGAATCGGCATCTGCAGCCGGAGCGTAGCGAGACCGCGGCGGAAGGAGACTCCGCTCGTGCGCTGCGGCTGGCTAGTTGGCGCTCTCGAACGAGAATCCGACCCCGGCCGGCATCGGCGGCACCGGGGCACTGAGCGAGGCTTCCATCGAGGCGATCGGCATCGCGCAGTAGTCGACCGAGAAGGCTCCCGCCGGTCGATGGTTGCCGCTCTTGCCGAGTCCTCCGAAGGGCAGCTTGCTGCTCGCGCCTGCGGTGCCGGTGTTCCAGTTGACGCATCCGGCGCGGCTGCCCTCGAGGAAGGTCTCGAACTCGTCGCGGTCGTCGGTGAAGATCGCAGAGGCGAGTCCGAACTCGGTGGCGTTGGCCTGCTCGATGGCGTCGAGAAGGCTCGACGCCGTCGCGACCTGCACGATCGGGGCAAAGACCTCGCGATCGGTCTCGCGGGTGAAGCGATCGACCGCGATCACCCCGGGAGTGAGGAAGTACCCCGGTCCGTCGAGCGGGCACGCGGGCACCACCACGCGGGCGCCGGCATGCGAGAGGTCGGCCTGAAAGTCGATCGCCGCGGTTCGGGCGGCCTCGGAGACGAGCGGACCCATGAACGCCGGAGCCTGGCTGTCGCTCGCGCCGACGAGGACCGTCGACGCGGCCTTGGCGAGCGTGGCGAGAAAGCGCTCGGCGATCGCCTCGTGCACCACGATGCGGCGAGTGCAGGTGCAGCGCTGGCCGGTGGTCGCGAACGAAGCCCGCACCGCCTCCACGACCGCTCGCTCGAAGTTCGCGGAGGGCATCACCGCCATTGCGTTCGAACCACCCATCTCGAGCGCGAGCAGTCGACCGGGACGATCGAGGTTCGCCTCCATGATGCGGCGTCCCACCGGCCAACTTCCGGTGAAGAGAATTCCGTCGAGGTCGGGGTGGGCGACGAGCTTGGCGGCGAGATCACCGCCACCGTGCACGAGGTTGACCACGCCCGCAGGCACGCCGGCGCGGTGCAGCAGATCGGCAAGCATCTGTCCGACCGCCGGGGTCTTCTCGCTCGGCTTGAAGACCGCGGTGTTGCCGAGCAGGAGCGCCGGAACCAGATGGCCGTTGGGCAAGTGGGCGGGGAAGTTGAACGGGCCGAGCACCGCCATCACCCCGTGCGGCCGAAAGCGGCAGACACCCTCGACCCCGTTGCCCGCGGCGACCGTGAAGCCGCGGACCCGCTCCATCACGCGATCTTCGAGGGTGATGTCGACCTTGCCCGCCACCGCCGCCGCTTCGAGTCGCGCTTCGGGCAGCACCTTGCCCATCTCGCGGCCGATGAGCCTCGCGAGCGACTCCGACTCCTCGACGACGAGCCGCTGAAACCGGCGAAGCACTTCGATGCGGTCCTCGATCGAGGTCGCCGCCCACGCCGGTTGCGCCTTCCGCGCCGCCGCCACCGCCTCGTCGACATGGTCGAGCACGGGCGTGCCGCTCCAGACCGTTTCGTCGGGTCGTGCGGGATTGTCCGATCGCAGTTCGCTGCCCCCGATCGACCGCCACTGCCCGCCGATCAGGTCGGCGGCCTCGAATCCGCAGGCGCCGATCGCCGCGCTCATGCCGATGCGGCCTCGGCGCGGCGCTGCCGGGTGCGGTGGGGCTTCACCGGAGTCACACCGATCACGGCGCCGGACTCGGCGCCGATCGCGGCGGCATGCTCGGGGCCGAGATGCACCCGGTCGCCTTCAAGACGGCAGCTGCACCGCACGGCGCGATAGCCGAGTTCACCGTCGCAGGAGATGAACGCGGTCTCGGGATGGTCGCCGCCGCCCACTTCGAGCGTCGCGTTGCGGGTCGCCTGCACGATGGGGATCTCGTCGCGTCGGGCCGAGATGTAGGGACCGCCGTCGAAGGGGTCGACGTGATCCTCGAAGCGGAAGCCCTGCTCCTCGAGCATCTTCTTGGCGGGACGGGTCTCCTCGCCGACGCGGCCGATGAGGTTGCGGGCCTCCGGCGGCAGCAGCGAGGCGTAGATCTCGCCCCGCGGGAAGAGACTGGTGATGAACTCCTTCGAGTGCTGGCAGAAGAGGTCCGCCTCCTTGTAGGAGAGGTTGATGAAGCGGCGGCCGAGGTACTCCCAGAGCAGGTTGCGGCTGTCCGGGGTCACCGCGCCCATCAGCTCGGCGATGACCTGCTCTGCGAAGTGCTCGCGGTGCAGTCCCAGGAAGTGCAGCCGCACCAGGCTGAGGAACGCGCCGAGCCGCTCCGCGTGGCCGCGATACCCCGGCGCCAGGATCAGCCCGCCAAGTTCGCTCGGCCCGCTCTCGTCGGTGCCGAACTCGAGGGTCAGGTGCACCTGACCGGTCTGCAGGTCCTGACTGAAGAGCGACTTCCGCCGCACGTGCAGGAAGGTGTGGGGATGCCCGGGCCAGGAGATGCAGCTGATGATCGCGCTGGTGCCGATCACGTTGCCGGTCGAGGTGTCCTCGAGCACGAACATGAACTCGCGCTCGCGGGCGTCCTCGGCCTCTCCGGAGAAGCTGCGGCGGCTGCGCACGATCTTGGCGGAGAGGGCGTCGCGGTCGGCGGGCAGGTTGATGAAGTGGACCATCCGCGCGAACTTCAGCAGCGTGGGGAGGTCTTCGGCGGCAGCGGGTCGAATGACGAACATGGCGATTCCGGCAGGTTCACTCGGACGCGACACGAGCGAGCGAACGCTCCACGATCTCCATCACCGGCTCGAACTGCTCGGGCGTCATCACGCCCACCGGCGGCAGGAAGCGCACGTGGTAGGGATCGTGCCCGCAGTAGAAGGCGATGACGCCCTCCTCGAAGAGCACGTGCATGAGCCGCATGATCCGGTCCTTGCTGCCGCCGAACGGCGTGAAGCGCATCATGCCGCCCACGCCGCCGACGAAGCGATCATGGGTGCGGCCGAAGGCCTCCTGGACCGGCGGGAACCACTCCGGATGCCGGCCGCGAATGGCTTCGATGCCAGCGCGGAAGCTCGCGTGCAGGCGGGCGATGCGGCCGTCGGGGCCGTAGTAGCCGCCGTCGCGCATCCGCTCGAGGATGCGGCGACCGACGCGAAAGGCGCTGGTCGCCGCGCTGAAGGTGCCCGAGAGAAGCCCGGGTCCGGGATTCATGTCGGCCGTGTAGAGGCACGCGCACGCCTGGCTCATCTTTCCGAGCGTGACCACGTCGATGTGCTCGCCGAGATCGAGGGCCTCGAACGCGAACATCCGCTCGGTGCGCCCGAAGGTCTGCACCTCGTCGTCCCACACCGGAATGCCGTGCTTGCGGGCGAGCTCGAAGAGGGCGAGGAAGAACTCCCGCGGTGCGGTGTTGAACCCGCCCTCGCCCTGCACCAGCTCGACGATGAGGCAGCTGTGCTGCTTGGGATAGCGGAGGATCGCCTGCTCGAGATGCCAACGGGTCATCTCGATCGAGCGGGCGCCGAGCGTGGCGTCGTAGAAGGGCAGGTAGTCGACGAGGGTGTTGAGCGGGATGCCCTGCCGGTAGCCCGCCGCATCGCCGATCTGGCTCATGGTGGTGGAGCGACCCATGAAGCAGCCCGCGAAGGCGAAGATCCGCGGCGCGGCACCGGTCTTCTGCTGGCAGACCTTGAGCGCCGCCTCGTTCACCATGCATCCGGAGTTGCTCACGAAGCAGTGGGAGAGCCGCGAGCACCGGCGGGCCTCCTCCACCAGCAGCTCCGCGAACTCGATCGAATCGGCGTTGAACTGCAGGTTGCCCTGCTGCACCAGATCGGAGAGCCCCGCGCGGATCGCGACTTCGCAGAGGTCCGGATCGCCGTGGCCGAAGAGGTGCACGCCGATGCCGCCGATCATGTCCCACTTGACGCTGCCGTCGAGGAGTTCGACCAGCGGCCCGTGCCCGAGGCCGCTTCCGAGATAGGGGTAGTAGCTCGCCCGTCCCCGCACCGAGGCGTTTCGCTCGAGCCAGCCGCGATAGGACTCGGCGAGTTCCTTGCGGGGTCCGCGGCTCGCCACCAACTCCGCCTGGGCCGCGCGAAGTTGCTCGATCATCGAGCGCACCGCCCCATCGAGCGCGGCGTTGCCCTCGAGCCTCGAGGCCGCGAGGCCCGGGGGAACATGGTGAGAGCGATCGGGGAGGGAAGCGGTTCGGGTGGTTGACATCGGGGTCCCTTCGCCGCGGAAGAGCGGCGGATTGGGGTCGCGAGCCCGGTCACGCGGGCGGAACCGTCCGGCGCTGCGGGAAGGTGATGCTATCGGCGTCGGCGAAGTCGCCGGATCAGGATCGCAGCCAGCGCGGCGCGCTCGGAGAGGCTGTCGAGTTCGACGAACTCGTCGAGCCGGTGGAGGTTGCCCCCCCTGACTCCGAGATTGTCGAGGGTCGCCAGCCCCGCCGCCTGCAGGATGTTCCCATCGCAGACGCCGCCGGTCGCCGCGAACGGCAGCTCGATCCCGATCGCCTCGGCGACGCCGCGGGCCTCGAGCGCCAGCGCTTCGACCTGCGGGGTGCGGGGCTTGGCGGGACGATTGGCGAGGTACTCGATCTCCACCGCCGGCATCGCGCCGGCGGCGGTCGCAAGCGCCGAGATCCCTCGCCCAAGTTCGGCGGCGCCGGCCTCGTCGCGAAAGCGGACGTTGCCCCACGCCGTCGCGTGGTCGGGCACGATGTTGGTGGCGCTGCCCCCGCTGATCGGGCCGACGTTGGCGACGAGGCCGCGTTCGGAGTCGGGGAGTTCCGCCACCTTGAGCAGGCACCGCGCCAGCGCCGTGACCGCGGAAACGCCGGCAGCGAAGTCGCGCCCGGCATGAGCGGAGCGACCGCGGCAGTCGATGCGGAACTGGCCCGCGCCGAGGCGTTCGAGCGCGAGCGCCCCGCCGGGCAGCGCCGGCTCGAAGACCAGGCCGACGTCGTGCCGCCGCGCCGCCGCGTCGAGGGCTGCCGCAGAGTGGAACGAGCCGGTCTCTTCGTCGGCGTTCAGGGCGAATGTCCACGCGACCGGCTCGCCGATCGCCTCGAGCAGTTCGAGGGCGACGATCGCGACGAGAAGGCCGCCCTTCATGTCGGCGGCGCCGGGGCCGCTCGCCCGATCGCCACCGAGGGACGTCAACTGCTGAAACGGCCCCCTCGGATCGTGCACGGTGTCGAGGTGCCCGACGAGCAGGAAACGCACGCCCTCGCCCGCTCGCTCGAGCAGGCTCGTGGCCGGGGCCGTCGCCTCCGCAGCTCCACCCGGAAGGAGCCAATCGGGGCGAGGATCGCCGGCGACGTCGCGACGCACTGCACCCAAACCCCCGAGCCGAGCTGCGAGCCGCTCGCGAAACGCCTCGACTCCCTCGACATGGCCGCGGCCGGTCGGGATCGCGACCCACTCCGCGAGATCTCGACGCATCGCGGCGTCGGCCGCCCGCGCTCCCTCAAGCAGACGCGACTCCTCGGCTTCGAGTGTCATGCGGGTCACGACGACTCCTCGGCCACGAGGGCGGCGCGCCGACGCTCGAGCAGCAGTTCGATCGCGGCGGTGCCGCGACAACTCTCGACCGCCTCGCCGCGCAACTCGATCGAGCCCGCATCAGTGCGGGAAAGTCGCAGATTCCCGCCCGGCAATTGCGCGGTCGCCGAATCGGCCAATCGTCCCTGCCTCCCGAGCACCGCAAACGTGGCCGCTGCGCCGCTGCCGCAGGCAAGGGTGATGCCGCTTCCGCGCTCCCAAGTCCGCATCACGAAGCGGTCCGGTCCGTCGATGGCGGCGACATGGACGTTGGTTCGCTGCGGAAACGCGGGAGCGTGCTCGAGCCGCGGACCGATCCGACTCAGTGCGAACGAGGCCACTGCCGCCGGCGTCGCCAGTTCGAGCACCAGATGGGGATTGCCCATCGAAGCGAGGCTCCAACCGATGAGGGTGCCATCGCCGATCCACGATTCGGCCGCCGAATCGAACTCGGCTCCGCACCAGTCGAACGTCGCGGGTGGGCAGCCGACGAGCGAGGCGTCATTTTCGACCCAAGCGAATCGGGCGGGAACGGCTCCGACCTCGAAGAGGGCGGGGCCGACATCGATTTCGACCTCCGCCGCGTGGAGCCCGAGGCGAGGAACCCGTGCCATGACCACCCCGCGACCGGTTCGGATCCGCAGCGATCCAAGATTGCGAAGCCGACCAAGCAGGTCCTCGGTCCACGCTTTCCCGAGTCCGTCGCTGAGGGCGAAGAGCACCGCGCAGCGAAGTCCGTTGCCACACATCCCGCTCTCGCTTCCGTCGGCGTTCCACATTCGCATTGCCAAGTCGGCACCCGACTCCGCGGAAAGGCCGTCGATACAGATCAGCCCGTCGCCGCCGACCCCGAAGTGCCGGTCGGAGAGCGCCGCGGCCAACGCCGCCCGATCGAACGCCGCGGCATCGCGCTCGCTGAGGAACACGTAGTCGTTGCCGAGACCGTGCAGCCTGCGAAAGGGACATGCCGCCGCAACTTCGCCGCGAGAGCACTCAAGCCCGCGACGATCGGAGGGTTCGGCCTTGAGGTCGAGCATCGGCAGATGCTAGCGGTGGTGCGGTGCCGCCACGAACTCCACGTCGAGCACGACCGGTCGCTCTCGCCCTGCGGAGGCGGCAGGGCTCCACGCCCCTCCGGTCAGGGACCGAGCGATCTCGGCCGCCAGCACCACCACCAGCAGGATCCCGCCTCCGAGCTTGATGGCCCGGACCTGACGATCGATGGGAAGTCGCCGGATGGGCATTGAGACGAGGGACACCAGCTCTTGCTGCCGCCGCTGAATCGAACCGTGCCGCCAACTTCGTGCCGTGGGTCTCACTCCGTTCAGTTCCGCGACTCGACCGAGGGCACGGCACATCGAGAGCACCGCCTCCGCGGTGATCCGGGCGTCCTCCGGCGATGGGCCGGACCCTCCGCGAAGGGATGACCAGGCGGTTTCTCCGACCGCGCTCATGTATTGCACGGCGAACGCGTCCGCTTGCCGCTCGAATCGCCGCGACACCCACCCAAACACAATCAGCCCCGTGACGGCGATGCCGACCAGCAATCCCACCTCCACCGACTCGGGAATCGAAGGCTCGTCGAGGGGCAACTTCAGCGCCTTCAGCAGCGACGGATCGATCGGATCGGGATTGACGAACGCCGCGATAGAAGGCGCCAGCAATTCGGCCGTGATCGCCAACGCCGAGATCACCGCGATCATGACCACGATCAGCCACGGCAGGTGATGGCGCCGAAGGTGCCCGACCTCGTGCGCGACGATCGCGCGGAGACTCTCCGAAGGCATCAGCTCGAGCACGGCGTCGGTCAGGAGCAGGTAGCGAATCGGCGCCATGATCCCCAGCACGGCGCCATTCAGCAGCGCGCCTCCGGTCCGCCAGACTCGGATGCCGCGAAGGTTGACCCCGCCGTCACGAATGACCTGCTCCAACTCGCTTCGGAGGCGGCCCTTCTCCATGGGAACGGTGTCGAGCACCCGAACCATCAGCGCGGGCACCAGCAGGACCGCCATCAGGGGAACAAGTCCCATCGCGAAGGCGGAGTACCAGCCGGATCCCGAAAGCCACTGCGATCCCGCCCGCTCCAGCAATTCCGCCGCGGAGATCGCCATCAGGGCCGGAGCACCGATCAAGGAAAACTGGTTGCGGAACTCTCCCAGCACGTAGCGGGACCGGGAGACTGCAAGTCCCCGCAGCGCCGACTCCAGCGGATGAGCCGCCCACCAGCACGCGGCGATCGCCGCGATCGGCGGAAGCAAGGCCAGAAGCTCGTCTGCGCCGGGAAGGTCTCCCACCGTGAGCCGGATCCACCCGAGCCAACCGAACGCGAACACTGCGATGAACTGTCCACCGACCGCGGTCCATTGCAAGAGCCGCAGCCGCCGTCGCATCCGGCTAGGGGCCTCCCCGTCACCACGTTCGAACTGTCGGGCTGCTTGTCGGGCGGCAATCGTCGCCATCACCGCCACCACCAGCGCGGGACCGATCCCTGCCACCACCGCCAGCAGCGGATCCGGCGGCAGGTTCGGATCGTTCAGCGCCCGCGGCAGCAGGACGGTGGCGACCAAAGCAAGGACGATCGCCTGCATGAGGATTCAGCGTTCCGGCCGCTGGATTGTCCCGAGGTCGACCGCCACGCGACCGTGCCGGTACCAGTCGGCGTCGAGCGTCTTCGAGTCGATGAAAGTGAGCACCAGGCAGTTCGCGCCACTCGCATCGGCCAACTGGAAGTCGCCGAGGTGCGGGCCCGCGTAGCGACCGTTGTCGAACTTCTGGCAATGAAGATGCAGGTGGAAGAGACCCATCGCGAGGGCCTCGAAGAGCTCCGGCGGTCCCTCGTAGCGAAGGTCTCCGGTGCGGGCCCGAGGCGGGAATTCGATCAGCTCGAAGCGGTTGGCGGCATCGAGCGAGATCATGCCGCCGTACTCGGTGGTCCGGTCGAGCAGGTCGCGTTCGGCCAGATCGAACAGGTGGCTTCGCATCGCCTCGCTGTCGAGCGCATCCAGCGCCAGATGCATCGCCACGAGATCGGTCCAGGTCAGCTGCCGACGCTGTGGGCGGAGGGCCTCGGTGAAGTTCTCCGGCCCGTACCCCTCAAAGCTCGCGCGGTGCTTGCCGGCCTGACGACTTTCGAGCCGCGACTCGAGCCGCTCGTAGAGGGCCTCGTCCGATTCGGTCAGGAGCGCCGGCTCCACCGCCGCTGCCGCGACCACCGCGTTGAGATCGCGAATCCGCAGGCCGTCGCGCCGCTCCGGCGGCAGCATCGCGATGGCCGCCGCAGCCTTCGTGCGGTAGTCGGCCCCCTCGCTGCCGCCGATCCGCCGCGCCCACAGCAGCTCTTCGCGGGTGCACGGCATCACGCCGAGTTCGGTCACCACCGGACGGATCTGCCGCAGGAGCGGATCCCGGGGACCGATCGAGCCCTCGATCACCAGCGCTCGAAGCGTGGAGGTCTGTCCCAAGGCGACCAGAAGTTCCCAGCAGCGCATCCGCAGATTGGCTTGGATCGCCGGATCGGACTCGACGAACTCGCGCAACAGCACCGCGGGCAATCGATCCGCGCCGTACATCTGCTCGAGCGCCAACCTCTCCGGCCGCTCCGGGCGATCCGAGCGGCTGGTCTGCCAGGCCGGGATCGGTGCCGCCCAGGCTCGAATCAGGGTGGTGGTCATCGCCCGCCAGTCCAACGCGGCGACCCGACCACAGACCCACGCTCGCCACTCCAGGTTCTCCTGCCGCGGCAGGGTGAGCTCCAATTGCTCGAGCAGGGCCTCGCGATCGAGTTCGTAGAGCCGTTCGAACGAGGCCTTGCGAACGTCAAGCGAGTAGCCCGGCAGCGCGATGGGGCGCCGCAGGGCCTTGAGATACTCCGGATCCGCCGGCAGCGCGTCGAGCTGGTTCATCGCCTGCAGCTGCCGCCGCGACGGCTCTTCGGGGTTCGCGATCACCGCGACCGGATCGGAGATCCGTGCCGGACCGCTGCACGAGGCCACGCTCGAGTGCAACGCCGCCGCGGCCACGAGGAGGCCCGTCTGGACAATCGACCGTCGCTTCATGGCTGCAAGTCTGACGACTCGACGGCAACTGACAAGTCGCCCCCAAGCGTCGCAAGACGCTGATCAGTGCACGCCCTGCGCCGCGAGCCAGCGTTCGCAGTCGATGGCAGCCTGGCAGCCCATGCCAGCGGCGGTCACCGCCTGGCGATAGTGGGGATCGGCCACATCGCCCGCCGCGAAGACGCCCTCGATGTTGGTGCGGCTGTCCCGGTGGCGAAGCAGCACGTAGCCCTTGTCGTCCTGCTCGACGCCACTGCCGGCGAGGAATCCGGTCGCGGGGCTGTGGCCGATGGCGATGAAGAGCCCGGCCACGTCGAGCCGTCGTTGCTCGCCGCTGCGGAGATCCTCGAGCAGCACCGCTTCGATGCTGTCGCCACCGAGCACGTCCGCGACCTTGGAGTGCCACTCAAAGGCGATGTTGGGCAGCGATCGCACGCGATCCTGCATCGCCTTGGAGGCCCTCAATTCGCCGCGGCGATGGATGACGTGGACGCTCGAGCCGAACTTGGCGAGATAGGCGGCCTCCTCCATCGCGGTGTCGCCGCCGCCGACGACGGCGAGGGGGCGGTTGCGGAAAGCCGGCAACGCCCCGTCGCAGACCGCACAGGCGCTGACGCCGCCGCCCGAACGGGCGAGCCGCATCTCGTTGGGAAGCCCGAGCCAGTTCGCGACCGCTCCCGTCGCGATGATCACAGCGCGGGTTCGAATCGTGCGTTCGTCGGAGGTGGTGAGGGTGAAGGGCCGGCTCGAGAAGTCGCAGGAGACGATGTCCTCGTGCATGACGCGGGTGCCGAAGCGCTCGGCCTGCTGCTGAAAGGCCGTCATCATCTCGGGTCCGGTGACGCCTTCGGGGAATCCCGGGTAGTTCTCCACCTCGGTGGTCAGCATCAATTGGCCGCCCGGCAGAACCGGAGCGGGGTCGCTCTTGGGCAGGCCGACGAAGCAGACCGGATCAAGGTTCGCGCGGGCGGCGTAGATCGCCGCGGTCCAGCCCGCCGGGCCGGACCCGATGATCACCACTCGCTCGAGAGCGTCTGGGCTACCGCCATCCTTGGTCGTCGTGCTCACGGAAGAGGACTCCACGCGTCCCGCCGGCATGCAGTCGCCGCGGGCCTTGAGATTCGGACGTGCGCCGCTCGAGATTCGACCGGCCGCGACATGTCAGGGAAGCAGACCCTCTTCGCGAGCAAGCGCCCGTACCGGCGGCCACAGCACCAGATCGCCGATCTTGCCGGCGGGGTCATGGTCGGTGAAGCCGTCGTCGGCGTTGTCGCCACCGCGAGCGTAGACCACGCAGCCCGTCGCCCAGACTCGGCCGTAGGGCGTGTCGATGGGCTTGCGGTCGCTGCCGAGATATCGGAAGAGCAGCGATCCATACTGCTTGTCGTACGGGTCGAAGTCGAACCGCTTGGGTGCGAAGACCGCGTAGTACTTCGCGGGCATGTCGGGCCAGACGTTGAAGGTCCGTCGGTAGCCGCAGATGCCCGCGGAGAGCACGGTGCCGTTGATCTCGCAGATGAGCTGATTGCGCAAGGCGAACAGCGACTGGATGTCGAGGATCGAGAGCACCACCGCCGCGTAGCGGACTTCGTTGGTGCGGGACAACTCGGTCGCGAGATCCTGCATCGCGTCGTACTGACGCATTCGCCAGCGCCGCCACCAGTCGTCGTAGATGTTGTCGAGCTTGGAGGTCGAGGCGTCGAGGCTGCCGTGGACCGCGGCGATCGCCTGCCAGCGCTTGGCCGCTCCGAACCGGGTGAGCGGACGCTTGGAGGCCTGGATCTCCGCGAAGATCTCCTCGAAGCGATCGGAGACCGGCTGGCCGTTGTCGTCGAATCCGAGGGAGATCACCGCCTCGGCGACGAAGCGGTCACCCTCTGGCATTTCCAGTCGCTTCAGCCGCTCGCTGTCGGTGGGACGGAGGAACGGGTACTCCTTCACTCCCAGCCGCTGAAAGGTCTCCGCGGGGACGCGGTCGAGATACCCCCACATGAGGTCTCGCTGCACCGAGAGGGCTTCGCACATGCGCTCCATCGCGAACGTCTTCTCGACGAGCATCTGGCGATCGGCGATCTGCCGCAGCACCTTGACGAGCGCGATGCCGAGGGAGAACGCGTCGTCGAACTCGCCGGCTTCGCACAGGCGGTACATCTCGGCGGTGGTCCAGGCGGCGAGGGTCTCGATGCCGTCGAGGTAGGGGAACTCGGTGATCCGCGCATCGGGCGTCACCGAGATGCGGGTGCAGAGCCCGGCCGCCCGCAACGCCTCGGGCACCGCCGACTCGCCATACGGAAGGCCCAGCACCAGCCGGTCCTGAACCTCCTTCATGGCCGACCCTGCCGCGGGGTTGGCGGCGGCCCACTCCGACACCGCCGACCAGTCGGTCATCCCGGTCCAGATGGTGGTCTGGTTGAAGGTCGGACCCACCGGCGACGGCGGCGGCGTCATCGCGGCGATCGCCTCGAAGAGCGGCTGCCAACTGCGGTTCGCCTCGGTGACGCGCAGCACCGGCTCGTTGAGCTTGCGAAGCAGCGACGCGTCGTCGGCGAGGACGGCGGCGGGCAGCGATGCGAGCATCGCCGCGGCGAGAATCGATCGGGCCGAAGCCGGAACCATGGGGCACTCCGGGGTGGCGACGGGCGGTCGCGGTGGACTCGAAGAAACGCGGTCGGCTCGCCTCCGCCGACCGGGGGGCGGAATGTAGCACAGGTGTCCGCGCCGCCGCCGCTCGAGGTCGGATCTTCGTATGATCGGCGATTCGCGCGGCCCTGCCGCGACGGGCGTCTCCCGCGGTGGTCGCGGGCGGTCCTGACTGCGGCTGCCGCCGCCGGTCCGCGAACGGCGCCCCGTCACCAGCGAGCGCGTTCGAGGAGAGTCGATCGATGATCGTCGGAGTTCCCAGTGAAGTGAAGACCGACGAGTTCCGCGTCGGCATGCGGCCGGTCGGCGCAGAGATGCTCGTTCGCGAGGGTCACGAGGTGCTCGTGCAGTCCGGGGCCGGCATCGGCAGCGGCTTCGATGACGAGCTGTACCGAAAGGCCGGGGCCACCGTCGTGCCCGATGCTGCGGCGGTGTGGTCCAAGGCGGAGATGGTGGTGAAGGTCAAGGAGCCTCAGCCCGCCGAGATCCCGCAGATGCGCGACGAGCAGATTGTCTTCACCTATTTCCATTTCGCCGCGGAGAAGGCGCTGACGGTCGGCTGCCTCGAGCGGAAGTCGATCTGTGTCGCCTACGAGACCCTCACCGACGATCGCGGCACCCTTCCCCTGCTCACCCCGATGAGCGAGGTCGCTGGCAAGCTCTCGGTGCAGGAGGGTGCGAAGTTCCTCGAACGGCCCTTTGGCGGTCGAGGGGTGCTGCTCGGCGGCGTGCCGGGTGTCGCACCCGGGCACGTGCTCATCCTCGGCGGCGGTGTGGTCGGAACCTGCGCGGCGTGGATGGCTGCGGGCCTCGGCGCCGACGTCGTGATCATGGACATCAACATCGACCGCCTGCGGCGGCTCGACGAGTTCATGCCCGCAAACGTCATTACCGTCTACTCCGACCCGCAGGCGATTCGCGAGCGCCTCGCCTGGGCCGATCTCGTGGTCGGCGCGGTGCTCATCCCCGGCGCCAAGGCGCCGCATCTGGTCCGTCGCGGCGACCTCGCCCACATGCAGCCGGGCTCGGTCATCGTCGATGTCGCGATCGACCAAGGTGGCTGCGTCGAGACCGCCAAGGTCACCACCCACCGCGATCCGGTCTACACCGTCGATGGCGTCGTGCACTACTGCGTCGGGAACATGCCCGGCGCCGTGGCCCGCACCTCCACCATCGCCCTCACCAACGTGACCCTGCCGTGGGCGATCAAGATCGCCCGCCACGGAGTCGAGGCCCTCGCCCGCAAGGACCACCACTTCGCCAACGCGGTCAACGCCGATCGCGGCCGCCTCACCAACCTGCCGGTGGCCGAAGCCCACGACCTTCCCTACACGCCTCTCTTCAGTTGAGCGACCCAATCCCAGACGCCCCCATGAGCCTTCCGACCCCCGAACCCTGCAACATCCTGCTGCTCGGCACCGGCGGTCGCGAGCACGCCATCGCCTGGAAGTTGCGGCAGTCCTCGCGGCTCGGGACGCTGTGGGTGGAGCCCGGAGCGAACGCAGGCCTGCTCGAACTCGGACGGGTCTGCCCGGAGCCCATCGGTGCCCGCGAGATCTTCCGGCTGAACCGCTGGTGTGACCGGGAGAACATCCACTTGGTGGTGGTGGGACCGGAGGCGCCGCTCGCAGAGGGTTGGGCCGAGAAGCTCGCCGAGGGCGAACGCCGCGTGTTCGGGCCGACCCGAGAGGCCGCGCGGCTCGAGTGGGACAAGGCCTACGCCAAGCAACTCATGCGGGCCGCGTCGATTCCAACGGCGGAGGGGCGTTCGTTCACCGCCATCGATGCTGCCATCGCCTACGCGAGCGTTCGCGACGAACCCTGCGTGGTGAAGGCAGCGGGGCTCGCCGCGGGCAAGGGCGTGGTGATCTGCGAGACCGCCGACGAGGCGGTGGAGGCGGTTCGCAATGCGATGGAGCGGAAGGTCTTCGGCGACGCCGGCTCGACCGTGGTGATCGAAGAGAAGCTCGAGGGACCGGAGTTGAGCGTGATGGCGCTCGTGGATGGTCGCACCTTCTGGGTGCTCGACGCCTGCCAGGATCACAAGCGGGTCGGCGAGGGCGACACCGGTCCGAACACCGGCGGCATGGGGGCCTACAGCCCGGTGCCGATCGCCGAAGAGGCGTTGCTCGCGGTGATCGAGCGCGAGGTGCTCGTGCCGATCGTCGACGCGCTGCGCCGCGAGGAGATCGAGTATCGCGGAGTCCTCTATGCGGGGCTCATGCTGACGCCGGGCGGTCCGAAGGTGCTCGAGTTCAACTGCCGCTTCGGCGACCCGGAAACCCAGGCCCTGCTGCCGCGGCTGCGCGGCGATCTCGTCGACATCCTTTGGCGAACTGCCTCGGGCACCCTCGACGAGGCAGAGATCGACTTCGACCCGCGGGCCGCGGTGGCGACGGTGGTCTGTGCCGGCGGCTACCCAGGCCACGTCAAGGCCGGCGACCGGATCGAGGGACTCGGCGAAGTCGGCTCTGCTGCAGGCGCGGGCGAGGATGTGTTCATTTTCCAAGCCGGCACGGCGCCGGACGCCTCCGGTCCGAGCGGGTCGATTGCGACTCGAGGCGGTCGCGTGCTGGCGGTGACAGCGTTGGCGGGCGACCTGAGGCGTGCACGCGATCTCTCTCGCGATGCCGCGGCGAAGGTCCGTTTCCCCGGGGCATTTCATCGCAACGACCTGGCCCACCGCAGCCTCGGCCCCGCCGCTCCTCGCTCGCCACGCGCGGCAATCGCCCGCTGAGCGGCCTCTGTCGGTAGCAGCCCACCGGAACTCGTGATACTCTCAGGGGTCGCGACGGAACTCTCAGGAGGGCCCTCGCGAATCGCTGAAGTTGTCGGTTCGTTATCTCTGTTGCCAATCGTTCCTGCCACGGAATGGCGGACGAACGCACCCAAGGCGATCGCCTGCGATCGCCGACGCCCGGAGCCCGGAGCATGAAGGTCCAGTTGCTTGCCGCCGCCTGCCTGTCCGCCGTGGTCCTCGGAGTCGGCAGCATTCCGGTTCAGGCCGCCCCACAGTCGGTGCCGAACGGCGCGGTTCCGGGGTCGTTCGAGTCGCGAGGTTTGAGTTGGACGCTCGAGCCGCTCGGCCAGCCCAAGCGCAAAGTGCTCGGTCGGAAGTTCCCCTCCGAGAGTCTCGTGGTGCCGATCGATGAGGAGACGGGCGAGTCGCTCGCAACCGGTCGACTCATCGTGAAGTTCCGTGACGATCTCGGCGTGCGGGCGACCATGACCCCATCGCCGTTGCCGGTGAGCCTCGAGGGCCGCGACATCAGCCCGGTCGAGCGAATCCTCATTCAATCCGGCTCGACCGTGCAGCAGTGGATCAACCGCACCCCGGCGCAGTTGGCCGCACTCGCGCAACGGGCCGAGACCTACAGCGGTCGACCGCAACCGGACTTCTCGAGCATCGTGTTCATCGATCCCCCGTCGAAGAACCTCGTGAACGTCGCCCGCGAGCTCAACGACCTCGACCTCACCGACTGGGTGGTCATCGAGCGCACGCTCAAGACCATGCAGCAGGGCTGCGACCCGATGAATCCGGTGATCTGCAACGCACCCAATCCGGACTGTGCCTGCACCGTGATTACCGTGAAGGGCTCGCCCGAGTGCGACGGCGTCGATCCGGCCACGATCACCTGCGACGATCCCTGCGCCGAGCTGACCGTCACCGACGGCGGCGGCATGGGCTGCAACCCCGATCCGGGCGGCCAAGGCGATCCGCCCAACGATCAGTACGGCTGCGCCGACGTCAATTGCTGCGAGCTGGTCGGTTCGATCCTCCCCGACTGCATCGACGTCGACTCGCCGCGGGGCTGGGACAGCTACTGCGCCGCGGTCGCCAATGTCTACTGCTTCGGCACCGTGTACGACAGCAACAACGATGCGCTCGGCCCCGCCGACCGCTACGACCCCTGCCTGCGGGCGGGCCTTCCCGGCGAGGGCGACGGCGGTCCCGATCCGATCTTCGCGACGTACATCCCGCTGATTCAGGGCGGCTGCTTCGAGGCCCACGTCTTCGGCGGCTGCAACCAGCCCAACTGCTGCGACTCGGTCTGCCTCGTCGACGACACCTGCTGCTCGGTGGCCTGGGACACGTATTGCGTGACCCTCGCGTTCGAGTACCCGGATTCGTGCAGCGGCAACGCCGAAGTCGACACCACCCCAGACTTCACCGCGGTGGTCGCGAATGTCCAGGAAGAGACGATCTTCGGTACCACCATCACCGCCCCGCGAGCCCGCGGTCGTCAGGTCTACACGGTGATCGAACCGGTGCTCGGCGCCATCGGCCTCCCCCCCACTCCGGGTCCCGGCACCGAGTTTCTCTTCTCCGGCTTCCGCGGCGGCGGCTTCAATCTCTCCGGCCTCCGTGAACTGGCAGCGTCCTACAGCATCAACTACCAGGGCGGTATCGATCCGATCGTCAACGGCCGCAGCATCAACGTCGCCGTCATCGAGTTCGGCGCGTTCGTGAACCACGAAGACTTCGTGCTCGCCACCCCCGCCGATCCAGACGGCGCGGGCGGCACCTTGCTCGACCAGCCGAAGGTGATTGCCGAGCCGGGCCAGACGATCATTCTGCTTCCGCAGGCCGATACCTCTCCCGACCACGGGACCGCGTGCCTCGGCGAGATCGTCGCGGCCGACAACGGTTTCGGCGTCACCGGCATCGCCCACGAGGCGCAGGGCTGGTTCTTCCCGATCGTCAGCATCGAGGAGGGTCCCCGCTTGCAGACCGCGATCGTCTCGGCGCTTGAGACCTTCGGTCCCGGCGACGTGATGAGTTTCTCGATCGGTCCCGCCGGTGGCCCCTACTGCGGTCTCGGCACCCACCCGACCCTGGTCTCCGACCCCGCGATCTGGACCCTGATCCGCCTCGGCACCGATCTCGGCATCACCTCCTGCATCGCCGCTGGAAACAGTTCCGCCGCGGTCGAAGCGGAAGGTGGAGAGATCAGATCGGGTGCCCTCATCGTCGGCGCCTGCTGGCCTGGCCAGCAGGTCATCCCCAACAACCCCGGCGGCGCCTATTGCCGACTCGCCTTCAGTTGCTGGTTCGATGGCGAGACCGAGAACGCAGCGGTCGATGTGATGTCCTGGGGCACCGCGATCACGACCACCGGCTACGGCGCGCTCTTCAACGGCCAGACCGCCCCCGGTACCCCACCGCTCGAGGTCGATCGGCTCCGCGATTACACCGCCGGGTTCAACGGCACCAGCGGTGCCACCCCGATGATCGCGGGCGTGGTGGCATGCCTGCAGGGCTGGGCCAAGCAGGTCTACGGCGATATGCCGCTTTCCCCAGAGCAACTTGGGGCGGTCATCAAGGACAACGGCTTCCAGCAGTGCTCGATCCAATACGGCAGCCCCAACTTCCCCGGCAACGACGAGTGCCCCGCGGCGGGGGATGTGGTGGTCGGTGACGGAGCCGAGACTCGGCACCGCATCGGTCAATCAACCAATGGCAACAGCGGCTTCTTCCCAGAGGTGGTGAGTGCTGCGACCTCGACCCTCACCTCGATCTCGTGGCCGAGTCTCGTCACCAACTACCGAGTGATCACCGGCGTCGAACGGACGCCACGGAGTCCCTACCGCCTGCGGGCAGACGACGGGATTGCCGTGGAACTTTCGACGCAGCGAATGAAGTCGGGGCAGACCGTCCAAGGTCTTGTCTACCTGACCGGCGGCTGGATCACCGACATCGCGGTGGTCGCGACCTACGACGGCAACCTCGAGGAACTGGTGGGACTGGCCATCACCAACGTTGCTGCGGCGAGCCGGCCTTCGGTGATTCGGGTTTGCTACGTCTTCAACTACGTGACCCGGCGTTGGACGCTCGTCGGGGTCGACATCATGCCGGAGGTCTTCGAGCCTGCGATCTTCGACGTCGATCCCTTCGTCGAGGTCAGCGACTACGTCGATCCGGAGAATGGCAATGTGGAGGTTCGAGTGTTCACCGCAGGCCTCGGCTCCACCCCGAGCCACCTGATCTTCCACGACTTCTTCCAGGTCGGTCCCAATCCGTTCCTGCCGATCCCCTGACCAAGTTTCGCTCTTCGGAATCCGAGACTCCTTCGACCCGGCCTCGGCCGGGTCGTTTTCTTCTGGCTCGCGGTCCCGCGTCTGGAAGGCCCCCAGGGTGCAGATTGCCGCCCCCGGAGGCTCTCAAGGACCAATTTCACTCGTTTTTGAAACGACCGAACAGGGGTCTGCCGAATCGCTATCGTCCATGCCCGTGCACAGCCCAACCTCCGATGCGACCGAGATCGATCCCGCGTTGATCTCAGCCCAGGACCGCCTGATCTCACTCTGGGGCGAGATGGGGACCCATTGGGGCGTGCCCCGCTCGATGGCTGAGATCCATGCCCTGCTCTTCATCGCCGGTCGAGAGTTCACTGCCGACGAGATCATCGAGCGGCTTTCGGTGAGCCGGGGCACGGCCTCGATGACGCTGAGAACCCTTGTCGAGTGGAGCATGGTGAACCGCCGGCACCACCGCGGCGACCGCCGCGACCGCTACTCCGCCGAGCAGGACGTGTGGAAGCTCTTCACCACCGTGTTGCGAGCGCGGAAGCGTCGCGAGTTCGACCCGCTGCTCGAGTCGCTGCGGGTATGCCGCATCGACGCCGATGCGGGCGCCGCTTCCGAACGCGGCACCGGCGATGCGCGGCCCGAGTCGCATCGCGAACACGACCAGCGAATCGAGCGGATGATCGAACTGGTGGGCCTTCTTGATGCCGTCGCAGAACGCCTGCTTGGCCCGCAGGGACCGCGAAGCGAAGAACTCGAAGCGCTGGTGCGGGCCCTCGCGGAGGCGGAGCAGTGAGCCTGATGCAATCGCGCGACGATTCGGCCAGCACGCTCTCCGCCGCGGAAGTGCGCGAAGCACTCCCTTGCCAGACGGATCGCGGCCCAGCACCTCCCCCATCGATCCGGCTTCGCTGGCGATGGTCCGCGCGAGCTGCCGGGCTCGCCCTGCGGGATTGGTGCCCCTCGGCGCTGGGGATTCCCTTGGATGGAGACCCGGCCATCGTGGTTGACCTGCGCTTCGTGGCCCGCGCGGCGACCGACTCGTGCGACACCCTGCCGAACTGCGGCGCGAATTCTCGCGATCGCGAATCCACCTTGGAGGCGATCGCGACCGCGTCGCTCGAAGACTCCAAGGGCATCCCCTTGAGCTTGCCGCCCTCGCTCGCGGCAGTTCGGCCTCGCCGCTGCTCGCTCAGAAGCTTCGCATCCGAGCACCACCACCACTTCGACCTTGAGGATCGGTCGGGGCCGCTGGTCCGCCTCTCGCTCTCGCTCGACGCCCCCTCCGCCAACTTCGTTTGGTGCCGACTGCTTGATGAACTCGGGGTTGCGGGCGGTACCGTGACTCAGGTCGAAATCGAACGCCCAGACTTCACGTAGACCTCCACCGCGTCCGCCTCGACGCGGGTTCGCATTCATTCCATTCGCAGCCATGCACCTCCCACCCCCGGTTCATCCTGATCGCTCCGGTCTCGATGAAGGCCTGCTCAAGGCGGTCGTCGCCGGTGCCGCCCGGCTCACCCCCGAACAGTCATTCGAGATCCACGAGCGGATGCCGCTCGAGACCCTCGGCTTCTGGGCCGACCGCCGCTGCCGCGCCCTGCACGGCGAAGCGCTTCGCAGCTACGTCATCGACCGCAACATCAACTACACCAACGTGTGCACCGCAAAGTGCACCTTCTGCGCCTTCCGCCGCGATCTCGGCGACGAGGACGCCTACGTGCTCGACCGCGATGTCCTGCTCGCCAAGATCGAGGAGCTCGCGGCGATCGGAGGCACCCAGATCCTGATGCAGGGCGGCATGCACCCGGATCTGCCGCTCTCCTGGTACGTGGAGCTCCTCGAGGCGATCGGCTCGCGGTATCCGCAGATCCACGTGCACGCCTTCAGTCCGCCGGAGTTCATCGAGTTCGTCCGCTTCTTCGATCCTCCGGGCGACACCCTCCACGAGAAGGTGCGGGCGATCATGGAACCTCTCCGCAAGGCCGGTCTCGACAGCGTGCCGGGAGGCGGCGGCGAGATCTTCGCCGACGCGGTTCGGCGCAAGATCGGCCTGGGAAAGTGCACCGCGGAGGCGTGGCTCACGGTGATGCGGGTGGCCCACGAACTCGGCATGAACACCTCGGCGACGATGATGTTCGGCCACATCGAGGGCATCGCCGATCGCATCCACCACATGGAACTGGTCCGTCGCTGGCAGGACCGCGACCTCGCCGACTTCGCCCGCGACGGCGGCGGCTCCTGCAAGGCCTTCATCTCCTGGCCATTCCAGCGCGAGAACACCCCGCTCGGTCGGGTTCCCGACTGGGGCCGCGGCGAAGGCGACGATCTCTCCGAGCCCTTCCCCGGCGATGTGGTCGCGCAACTCGACGGCAGCGGCTCCAAGGATCTCCACCCGCAATTCGGGCGTCGGGTTCGGATGGCCGGCGCCTCGGCGTACCTGCGCACGCAGGCGGTATCTCGACTTCATCTCGACAACATCTGGTCGATCGGTTCGAGCTGGGTGACCATGGGCCCCCACATCGGTCAGGTCGGCCTTCGTTTCGGCGCCAACGACATGGGGTCGGTGATGATGGAGGAGAACGTGGTCTCGAGCGCCGGCACCACGTACTGCCTGAACGAGCCCACGCTCTGTCGACTCATTCGAGACGCGGGCTTCGTGCCGGCGCAGCGCAACAACGAGTACGACCTGATCCGCATCCACGATGGTCCGGAGAGCCCCGATCTCGCGATCGGCGACTGGTCTGCGTTGCGGGCCCACCGGCTTCATCAGCAGGCGAATCGCGAGGTCGACGGACCTCGGAACGCGACCGTCGAGCTGACCGTCTCGGACGCCGGCTCCGCGTGAGATCGGCCCGCCTCGGAGACTTCGAGAGCCGTCTGCTGCCGTTCGCGTCGCGGGTGGAGGCGTCCGCCTCCGAGTCGATCTGAATTCGGATGGGAATCCACCGGAGCCCTCGGGAACTTCGCCAGATGCTCGAAGAGATGTCCACCGCGGACCGCCTGCGTCTCGACGCGATGGCGACTGAACTGGAACTCGATTCGCTGCTCGAGAGGTTTCAAGCCGAGTCCGACGAGCCGATCACCGATCGATGGACGTAGCCTCGGTCGAGGCACCTCAAGACCCGGCGGACACTCCGCCACCTTCCGAAAGCCACCGATCCGCTTCCGGCACTTCCCGGCCGCACTCGGGGCAGGTGGTTCCGGTGAGTCGATAGAGGGCATAGCCACAGGAACAGCGGGGCTCGTCGATCTCGATCGCGATGCGGAGCCGACAGCGTTCGCACCGCGAGGTCTCGCCTCCGCCGGCGGCGAGCGACTGGGCCAGCCCGCAACGAGGACAGGTGATGGGGATCTGCAGACGCCAGGGCACCGAGGTGCCGCGTTCGGATTGCCGCACGGCGCGGGTCCGCTGCACCACCGCCGCCACCAGCAGCCCGCAGAAGGCGAAGATCACGCCAGCACCGTGGATGCGGAAGAAGCGGTCGTCACCGATGGACCGGACGAAGCGGTCGACCCACCCCAGTTCCAGGATTCCGTTGGTGGAAAGAAACGCGATCCAAGCCGCATAGAGCGTTCCCAGCACCACGAGGGCCCTTGCCCACCGCGGCAATGGCGTCGGCGACACGAACGGCAGCGGCACCGAGAGGGCGATCAGCCACACCGCGGCGATGCCCCCGACCCTGGCGAACTCGTCCTCCCACGGCTGCACCCAGATGGCAAGCATGAATCCGACCGCGGCGACGGTGGCAAGCCCGCTCGCGATCCAGCCGACCACCAGAGCCCACTTCACGCCGCGGCGCGCGGCGTGATCGAGCGACCACATCAGGCCGAAGCCGACCATCGACCAGAGGCAGGTCACCACCGAGCTGACCAGCATCCGATCCGAGCCGAACCTCCCATCGACACCGAGCAGGAGCAGCAGCCCCAGCACCGCCAGCAGACCCACGCTGCCAAGCAGCAAACAGAAGAACACCTTTCGCACGGTGCGGGTCATGGGTGGACGATCGACCGGAGCGAGGGTCATGGGTGGCCTAGGGAGTCGCTCGATCCGACGCCGAAGCGGAGGGATCCTCGAGGGCCTCCGCCTCGCCGGCGGACGCGGAGTCGGAACCGCCATCCATCGACGACGGCGACTCGGTGGAATCGGCCGAGTCGTCGGACCGCGATGAGGTTTCGCCCGCGGGCGCTTCGAGTTCGGTCACCACCGGCATCCCTCGCGGAGCAGGCAGGACCGTGGGCGAGCTGAAGAGGCCGGTTCCCGCCACGAACAACAGGATCGCCAGCACCACCGAACCCGGAAGCGCCGGAATCACCACCGCGGCGCACGCCCTCGTCCAGGAGACCTGCTGCACGCGCTTGACGGTGCCGCAGCAGAGCACCATCCACCACAGATATCCGCCCATCGACCCAAAGCAGCAAATCGGAATCGATCCCCACAATTGCACGCCCACGGGATAGAGCATGGCCTGCACCGTCGCACCGCATCCTGATCGAGTGGGGCCGCTCACTCTCAGGATGCCGTGGGCGCAGACTCCAAGCAGCCCGGTCCACGCCAGCGAAACCGCCGCCGCCGCCACCACGCACGTCAAGACGATGCCGACGATCCACAACACGATTCGGGCATCGAACCCGCCGGCACCGGCTCCAATCGGAGCGCTGATGATGGCCAGGATCGGGAAGATGCCCATCAGCGCAACCTGCATCAGCGCCGAAAGCACCGCCGCGATTGCTGCGAAGCGCCACGCTGCCGCGAGCGGCGCGGTGCGCGAGACTCCGTCGACCGCCTTCCAGCCCCGTGCCGTGAACCACCAGACCGTGATGAAGAACCGCTTGAAGACCCCGCGGGGCCCACGGCCGTCGCGGCGCGGAGCCCGGTCGAGCCAAGGGAGCGGCGAGCGCTCCGCCAGCGGATCGATGCGGTCGGTGGGCGCCACCGCCATCTGCCCGCACGAGCAGGCCGCACCACAGGTGGTGCAGGCGAACTCGCGGGGAACGAGCAAGCCCTTGGCATCGGTCCCGAAGTACTGCTGCCCGCAGGCCGTGCAGAGAAAGGCGACGGTCCCGGGCTCGAATTCGAACTCGTCGCTGCGAAAGGCCCGACCGCACTCCGGACACGGCCCGGGGACGAGATTCCAGAGGGCATAGTCGCAGGAAGGGCAGCGCATTTGCGTGGCCTACGGACCTTCCTGGAGCGCACTCCGCACCGGCGGTTCGATCAATCCTCCGGCGCTTCGGTGGTCACCCGCCGCCGGAACTCGGCCTCGAGCTGCTTCGAGATCGGACCCACTCCGCCGGAGCCGATGGTGTGATCGCCGATTGCGTTGACCCCGATGATCTCCGCGGCGGTGCCGGTCAGGAAGACCTCGTCGGCGGTGTAGAGATCCTCGAGCCGGATGGGTCGCTGCTCGACCCGCATGCCGAGCGCCGGGGCGAGTTCGTGCATCACGAAGGCGCGAGTGATTCCGTGCAGGATGCCCGCATCCTCGGGCGGCGTCGAGATGCGTCCGTCTCGCACCGCGAAGATGTTGTCGCCGGTGCACTCGCTCACGAAGCCGTCGGTGTTCAGCATGATCGCTTCGAGCACGTCCGCATCGATCGCTTCGATCTTGGCGAGGATGTTGTTGAGGTAGTTGAGGCTCTTGATCGCCGGGTCGAGGCACTGCATGGGAATGCGTGGACGCTTGGCGACAATCACCTTCATGCCCCGCTGGTAGAGCTCTTCCGGGTAGAGCTGGATCGCATCGACGATGACGATGGTCCCGGGCTTGGGGCAGCGGAACGGATGCAGGCCCAGGGTGCCGACGCCGCGGGTCATGAGCACGCGGATGTAGGCGTCCTTCAGGCCGTTGGCCGCCACCGTCTCCCGTACCGCGTTGGCGAGCGTGGCCAACGGGTAGGCCGGCGCGAGCCGGATCATGTCCGCGGAGCGGTAGAGTCGCTCGAGGTGGCTTCGAAGCTTGAAGACGCGGCCGCCGTAGACCCGGATCCCCTCGAAGCAGCCGTCGCCGTAGAGCAATCCGTGGTCGTAGACCGAGACCTTGGCCTCGTCGCGGGAGACGAGCGATCCGTCCATCCAGATCCTCTGATCGGGGCGGATCGAGGGTGCGGGCGGAACGGCGGGGCGAGTCGAGACGGGTGCGGTCACGCGGGCGGTCCTTCGGAACCAGGAACCGTCGAGTGTACCCCAACCGCTCTCGTGGCCTCTCCACCGCTTCCGTCGGACCACACCGCGTCCACCGCAGCCTCGATCGCGGCCCACGATCCCGCGAGCGGGCCTTCGCTTGCCGCCGCCTTCATCCGCGCTGTCGCTGCGCCGGTGGCGAACCCGCGGCAGAGCGCCAGCATCCCGAGATCCTCGTCTCCGCTCGCGAAGACCAGTGCTCGCGTGGGTGGCAGGGCGAGGCTTCTCAGGACCCGCTGCAGGCCCGCGGCCTTGTCGATGCCGCCGGCGGTGATTGCGACTCGCGCGCCGGCGAGGCGGAAGACCGCGATGCGGCCGTCACGCCACAGACCTTCGGCGAGGCGGCTCAGCGCCGACTCGATCGCGGCGGCGTTTCCCTGCACCTCCAACCGAACGGTCGGTGGAGTTGCCAGCCCGGGCTGCGCAGGCTCGGCAGCGCGCCGCTTGACTTCGAGCGACAAGATCCCCGAGAGTCGCGCTTCCACCTCGCGAACCACTTCGTCGGGAAGAGCGGTTGCCCGCAGCAGGCGCCGCTCGGAACCGTGGCGAAGGCTCGCCCCGAGATCGAGGATCGCCGGGCCCGTGAAGCCGAGCCCGCGCTCGAGCGACTCGATCGACTCGTGCCCGTCGTTCGCGGCGAGCACGGTGTCGATGCCCATCGCCCGCCAACGCGCGATGGCGGCGGAGGCTCGAGCCTGAGCGTCACCGATCGCGGCGGGAGTCAGCACCACCACCGCCCGCACCGCCGGCAGTGCCGAGGAAGGTGCGGTGACGGTGGCCGGGTGATCCACGATGGAGGCCGACGTCGGTCGCCGCGGCAGCCGCGGAACTGCATCGCCACGACGGGATGGCAGCGGTGATCGACCCAGCTCGATCGCCAGAGCTCGATGCAGGTCCGAGACGATCCATTCGAAGCCCGAGCGTGCGAGCGCTGCGGGAACGACGGCGCGGGAGCCGCGGATCTCCGCAATCATCTCGCCCCCAGCGAGCCGGCCGATCCACCGCGGCAGTGGGTGAATCCGCCGGCCGAGCAACTCCCCCGCGGCGCGGCGAAGTTCGGCGCCGGTCGTTGGCTCCGGAGCCACCGCGTGTACCGCGCCCGCGAGCGAGGGACTCTCGATCGCATGATCGATCGCCTCGAGCAGGTCGCGCCAGTGGATCCATGGAACCGCGTCGCCGCGCCGCCAAGGCAAGGGATCGATGCCGCGCCGCCACCACGGCAAGACCGCCGCGAGCAGGCCGCCATCGCCATCGAGCACCGGCGGCATCCGCAGCGCGATGACACGGGAGGCGGCGGACGCCCGCATCGCCTCGCGTTCCCAATGCGTCGCGACCTCGGCGAGGAATCCCTGACCCGCCTCGCCGGGCTCCTCGAGCGGTCGACCGAGGTCGCAGGCCAGCAGGTCGGTGCCCGAGGCCGAGATGAGGACCTCCGGCGGCCTGGCCGCGGTGCGGACTGCGAAGGCCACCTGGAAGGTCCCGTCGATGCGGCTGCGGCGGATCGAGTTGCGGATCTCGGGATTCCACCGCGCCGCCGCGAGCGGCGTACCCGCAAGATGCACCACCGCATCGCAGCGGGCGAGCGCCGCCTGCCAACGTCCTGGAACGGTGGGATCGCCCTCCAGGACGTGCACCCTCGGATTCGCGACCGCGGCGAATCGCCGCCGGGCCTCGTCGGGACGGCGCGAGAGCAGCACCAGTTCATCACCGCGATCGAGCCGATCCGCCACCAGTCGCCGCCCGATGCTGCCGGTGGCTCCGGTGATGAAGATGCGTCGCTGGCTCGCCACCGCCTGATGCTAGCGGCGGACTTCGCTCTCGAGCCCGTCAGCGATGCTCGCGCCGCTGCCGCGCCGAGGGAATCCCCAGCTGTTCGCGGTACTTGACCACGGTACGACGCGCGATGCGGATGCCCCGGGTCTCAAGCGCTTCCGCAATCGCCCGATCGCTCAGCGGCCGGGTCCGATCCTCGCCTTCGACGACCTCCCGAAGCACCGCCTTGATCGCCTCCCACGAGCGGTCCTCGCCCTCCTCGGACTCCTGGCCGCCCGAGAACATCTTGCGCAGGGGAAACACGCCACGCGGGGTCTGCACCCACTTCTCGCTCACCGCTCGGCTGATGGTGGCGACATGGACACCCAGCTCCGCCGCCACATCGATCATGGGCATGGGCTTGAGGAAGTTCGGCCCGTGATCGAGAAACTCGCGCTGTCGCTTGATGACGCACTCGACCACCCGCAACAGGGTGTTGCGCCGCTGGTTGATCGAGTCGATCAGCCAGCCCGCCTGCCGCACGCCATCGGCGACGAATCGACGGGTCTCCGCATCGACCTGGCGGTCCTTCGACATCTTGCGGTACTGCGGGTTGATCCGCAGCGCCGGCAGCACACCCTCCTGCAAGGCCGCCAGGTAGCGATCCTGGGAGGGGTCGTACTCGATCAAGACGTCTGGATAGACCGGGCGGTCGCGCACCTCCACCAGCTCCCGCCCGGGAGCGATCGTCAAGGTGCGAAGCCGCTCGCGGGCTTCGTTGATTCGCTCGAGCGACATGCCCGACTGCTGCGCGATGCGCGGCAGTCGATTGTGCAGGAGATCGTCGTAGTGCCCCTCGATCACCGCGGCGGCATCGGTCCAGGCCGCGGCCTCGGCCTCTCCCTCGGCATCGCGCATCCGAGCCGCGATCTGAAGCCGCAGCGATTCCTGCACGGTGCGGGCCACGATCCCTGCAGGCTCGAGTTCTCGCTGCAAACGATCCAGCGCCTCCTCGAGCAGTGCCATCGACCACGGCACCCCGGGTCGGCTGCGGCTCTGATCGAGAATCTGTTCGAGGCTCGAGTGGAGCAGTCCGTCCTCGTCCACGAACTCGAGAATGCGGCTCCCCGCCGCAAGGAGCTCGGGGCTCGCATCGACGAGCGACCACTGCCGCGCGAGTTGCGCTTCGAGGCTCTCTCCCCGCGAGGGCGCGTTGGCCATCGCGCTCATCTTGGGATCACGCTCGCCGGCGAGCCGTCCCGAGGGCCGCGACGGCCGGATCCGCTCGCCGTTCCACTGATCCCCGTAGGTCCGTTCCATGGATCGCAGACGCTCGAACTGCTCGGCGGTGCCGTCGGTCGGCTCGCTGCGGGTGACCGCCGCCTCGTCGTCGCCACGCGACTCCGCCGGCGCCGGCTCGGCGAGTTCGAGGGCGACGTTCGACTCGAGTTCGCGCTCGATCCGCTCCTCGAGCGCCGGCAGCGGCAGCTGCAGGATCTCCATCGCCTGAATCATCCGCGGCGCGAGCTTGAGGTTCTGCGCGGTGCGGGCTTGCTGGCTGGCGTCGAAGCGGAGGCTCATGGATGCTCGGGATCGGATCGGGGTCGCCGGATTCCTTCCGGAGACGCCCCGACGCGATCCTATCGGTCGCGCCTCCCCGGCCCTGAGGACAATCTCGTCGATCGGCGGCACACCCGCCCCCGACTCGCCTCCTGGGCCGATCGACCCTCAGCGACTAGCGCGGCGGAGGCCCATCGGTCGGGGCGGACTCGATCGACAGGTCCTGCAGCATCGTCATGAACGCTCCATGGTCGTCCTCCACGTCGAGCACTTCGTCGACCCGAGTGCGACGGAAGACCTCCCGGACCTCGGGCCTGAGTCCACCCACCCGAACCCTCCCGCCGTGCCGACGCACGGACTTCGAGAGGCGGAGCAGCGAGCCGATCGCGAGGCTGGCGAGGAACTCGAGCCCCCGAGCATCGATCACCACCGCTTCCGGACGACCGGCGAGGATCGCGTTCGCCGCGCGATCGAGATCGGCCTGCGCCTCGAGCCCCGCACTGCCCGACAGCACCAGCACCCTCAGGCCGGCACGATCAATCACCTCGACCCGATGCGACGTCTGCATGGCTCGGACCCTATCGCCGACCACGTCGAGTCGCAACGCGACCGTCGACCCGAGGATCCCGGGGCGGAATCGCCGATACCCCTGCCATGTCGTCTTCGCCGACGCTGCTTCACCTGGGACTCCATCGCACTGGTTCTACCTGGCTGCAGCAGCGGGTCTTCGACGGCCTCGAGGGCCGGCCGGTGCCCATGGTGCCCGACCGCGCCGAATCTGCGAGGCGCATCGTGCTGCCGCGCGAGGACGACTTCGATCCTGCGGAGACCCGATCCTGGCTGCAGGCGAGGGCGGACGCGATCCGCGCAACGGGCGGGGTGCCCGTTCTCTCCAACGAACGATTCTCCGGCAATCCCCACTCGGGCTGGTTCGACGCCGATCGGACCTTCGACCGCCTGCGACTCGTTCTTCCCGAGGCCAAGGTGCTGCTGGTGGTTCGCGAGCAGCGGGATCTGGTGCGAAGCCTCTGGCTCCAATACGTCCGCATCGGCGGTCCCGCCTCGCTGCGGAACTACCTTCGCGAGCCCGATCCTGGCGATCACCGTGCTCCCGTCTTCGATCTCGAGTTCCTTCGCTTCGACCGCGTGGTCGAAGGACTCGATCGCCGCTTCGGCCGCGAGCGGGTGCTGGTGCTTCCCTTCGAACGGCTCGTCCGCGATGCCAAGGACTTCCTTGCCCGCATCGCGGGCTTCCTCGGGCGCGAGATGGTGCCGCCGCCCGATCCGAGTCGGCGGATCTACGCGGCTCCATCTCTGGTGAGCGCATCGCTGCAGCGCCGCATCAATCTCTGCTTCGTGCGCAGTTCGCTGCATCGAGCCGCTCCGTGGCCGAGTCCGACCATCGCGCGCCTCGCCGGATCGGCGGCTCGGATGTTCGGCCACGTCGCCGCACCGCTCGTCGAGCCTTCGATGCGGCGGGCCGCCGCCGCCCGCATCGAGTCGCGACTCGCCGCGGTGACCAACCTGCGAACTTCGAATGAACGGCTCGCCGCGCGGATCGGGGAAGATCTCGGGGCGTTGGGTTGGTTGATGCCCTGAGCGGTGTCCACCGCCGCCGCGGCGTCGTCACATGCTCTTGCGCTCGGCGATGGCGTCGGCGAGCATGGCGCGGCTCGCGAACTCGATCTGCGAACCGGTTGGAAGCCCGCGGGCAAGCCGCGAGACCCGCACCCCGCGCTTGGCGACGAGGTCGGCCAAGTGCAGCGCGGTGCCGTCGCCCTCGAGATCGGGATTGAGCCCGAGGATGACCTCGGTCACCGCGATCCCACGGGCGTTGCGGGCGGGATCGTCGAGGCGATCGAGCAACGCCGCCACGGTCAGGCTTTCCGGTCCGACGCCGTCAAGCGGGTCGAGTCGCCCAAGCAGCACGTGATAGATCCCGCGGAACATCGCGGTCTGCTCGAGCGCGATGAGGTCGCGGGGCTGTTCGACCACCAGCACCGTGCTCGCATCGCGGCGCTCGTCGCCGCAGACGCGACAAGGGCTCTCGTCGGTCAGGTTCCAGCAAACCTCGCAGTGCTTGACGAGCCGCTTCACATCCTCGATCGCGGTCGCGAAGCGCTTGGCCTCTTCACGGGTCGACTTGAGCACGTGAAAGGCGAGCCGCTCGGCGCTGCGCCGCCCGATGCCGGGGAGTCGATTGAACTCCTCGATCAGTCGAACCACCGACTCCGGATAGGCGGATCGAATGTCCTCGTTCATCGCAGGGCTCCGCTCGGGTGGTTGGTCACGACAAGCCCGGCAACCCGCCCGGCCCGATGGGCAGGCCGAGTTCGCGGGCCGCAGCCTCCATCTTTGCCGCCGCGGCGCCACGTGCCGAGCGGAGGGCGTCGTTCACCGCGTCCTGCAGCAGTTGGTCTGCAAACGCCCGCTGCGACGGATCGCTCATGGCATGGCGGATGGCCTCGGAGATCTCGATCGAGACGATCTCCATCGCCCCGGTGGCCCGCACCGTCACCGCGCCACCGCCGGCGCGACCCTCGACTTCGATCCGTCCGATCTCCTCGCGCACCTCGGCGGCCCGCGCCTGCAATCGCGGCAGGTCCTTGAGCAGGCCTGCCATGCCCGCCATCGATCGAAGTCCATCGAACACGTCGATTCCTCCAGTCACCGCCCGACTTGCTCAGGCGTCGTGCTCCGAATCCTCAGGATCGCCGCCACCGTGGGCCGCGACGTGCGAACCCGTCACCCCACCCGACTCCGACCAGGCCGCGACCGGGCCGGCCCGCAGCACCGTGGCATCGAAGAGATCGACCGCCTCCCGCACCACCGGATGCTCGAGCAGCGCCGGATCCACCCGCTCCGAGGATGGCCGCGGAGGCGGCTCTGGGTCCCCGGCCCGAAAGGCGACTGCCACCCGTGCACCGAGCCGCGCCTGCAACCACTCGACGAGCGGCTCGGGACGGGTCTCGAGCCAACGCGCCGCGGCCGCTGCCGCGGCAGGCTCGAAGGTGATCGTTCGCCCATCGAAGGAGACCGGTCGAATGCTCTCGAGCATCGCCCGACGCCGCGGAGACTCGGCCGCCTCGGCAGAAGACGCCCAGAACGCGGCGAGGCCATCCGCACTCTGCAGCGAGGCGAGATCGGCCCCCGCCGGCTTCGAGTCGTCCGCCGCAGGAACTTCCGTCGCGACGACGGCTGCCGGCTTCGGTTTGACTGCGACTTCGAGGTCCACCCGTCGTGCCGCCACCGATCCCGGCCGAACCGACTCAGGCCCCGCGGCGGGGGCCGGGACTTTTTTTGCCGGCACGGTTCCCGCAAGCAGACCCGCGGCCTCGGCAAAGCGACCGCTCATGGCCATGCGGGCAACCGCGGCATCGAGCAGTGCCCGCGGGGCGGAGGAACTGCGAACCGAACGACCCACCGAGTCGCACAGGGCAATCAGCGAGGCGATGGTCGCGGCGTCGAAGCCCGCCGCGAGTCTCGCGAGCGGTTCCCGGCGATCGGCGGAGGTCTCGAGCAGATCCGAATCCGGCCCGCAGGTCGCCACCACCAGAACCTCGCGAAGGCGCTCCGCCACCGCATCGAGCAGGCGTTCGGGAGAGAGTCCGCGATCGACCAGTTGCCCGGCGGATGCCAGTGCTTCGCCTGGGCTTCCCGAGGCCATCGCCGCGAGCAGGTCGTCGATGACCGCGTCCTCTGGCAGTCCGAAGAGGTCTTCCAGCTGCCGTGCGGTCAGTCGCCCCTTGGCACCCGAGACGAGGCGATCGAGCAGGCTCAGTCCATCCCGCATCGACCCGTTGGCCATCCGAGCGATGCGTGCAAGCACCTCCGGCTCGCTCTCGATCCCCTCCTGTTCGAGCACCGCCGCAAGGTGCGCCGCGATGCGGCTCGCGGGGATCGCCCGGAACTCGAAGCGCTGACAGCGGCTCTGAATGGTCGCTGGCACCTGATGCGGTTCGGTGGTGCACAGGATGAACTTCACGTGCTTCGGCGGCTCCTCCATCGTCTTGAGGAGGGCGTTGAACGCCTGGGTCGTGAGCATGTGCACTTCGTCGATGATGTAGATGCGGTACGGGCCCCGCATCGGCGCGATCCCGGCACCGGCGATCAGATCGCGTGCGTTGTCGATGCCGCGGTTGCTCGCTGCGTCGATCTCGGCGACGTCGGAGTCCCGCCCCTGCAGGATCGCCTCGGCGACCGCCTGCTCTTCGCCGAGCAGCCCGCCGCTGGCGTTGAGGGCCTTGGCGAAGATTCGCGCCATCGAGGTCTTGCCCACCCCGCGAGTTCCGCAGAACAGGTAGGCGTGGGCGGTGCGCCCCGACTCGATGGCGTTTCGAAGTGTCTCCGCGATCGCCTCCTGACCGACCAGCTCCTCGAAGCCGCGCGATCGATAGCGTCGTGCGAGAACTTCGTAGGGGGCGGTGGGGTCAGCCATGCGGTCCTCGGCGGCGGAGGGAGTCGTTCGGCGGCGGGAAGACGGCCAGGCGACCGGAGGCCCGAACGACGCCGCGTATGGCTGCTGCGGTCAGGCTCTGACCAGGTTGGCGGGCCGCCCGTCCACCGGGCCCGGCCGTCTTCTCACCGCCGAAGACGTCATGGTAGCGGCGACTTCGATCCCAGGACGCGGTCCTGCGGATGGCGCTGTCGAGTGCTTAGAATCGCCTGTCATGGACAGCGCCTCAGAGGTCGGGACGAAGCGGAATCACTCGCCGAACTCGCGAGGGGTGGCCAGCTCCGTATCGCACGCGGAACATCGCGTGCTGATCCTGGTGGTCAGGCTCCTGTTCATGGTCCTGCTGATGGCAGTGACCCTGCTCACCCTGGCCAGTCAGGCGGTGCCGGGGGAGTTCGAGTCTTCCGCCTTCACCGGCCTGCTTGTGGCGGCGGCGGCGCTGGGTCTGGTGATCGTCATCGCCGATGCAGCCACCCCGAACAAGCGGCTTACCTCGGTGGTCGCGGTCTACCTCGGCGTCTGCTTTGGACTCATCGGTGCCCTGGCGGTCGGCTCGCTCATCGACCAGGTCTCGACCGCGTGGGAGATCAAGGGTGGTCCAGCCGCGACGTACCTGCAACTCACCAAGGCAGTGTTCGGCATCATCCTCTGCTACCTCAGCGTCTCGGTAGTGCTCTCGACCAAGGATGACTTCCGGCTGGTGATTCCCTATGTCGAGTTCTCGCGGCAGTTGCGGGGGCTCCGGCCGATGGTGCTCGACACCTCGGTGCTCGTCGATGGGCGCATCAACGAACTCGGCGACACGGGGTTCTTCGATGCTCCCCTGCTGGTGCCCCAGTTCGTGGTCGACGAACTCCAGACCCTCGCCGACAGCAGTGATCGCACCAAGCGCAGCCGTGGCCGCCGTGGGCTCGATACGGTCCGGCGACTGCAGTCGAACCCGAATCTGGACGTGACCATCGAGGAGGCGCGGGTCGATGGCGTCTCGGTCGATCACAAGCTGATCGAGTACTCGAGGGCCGAGGGACACCGGCTCGTCACCACCGATGCCAACCTCAAGCGGGTCTGCGAGATCAAGGGCGTCACTGCCCTCAACCTCAACGACCTCGCGGGCACGTTGCGGAACGTGGTATCCGCAGGCGATCGCATCGCGGTCGCGATCGTCAAGCCGGGGGAGAACCCCGGACAGGGCGTGGGCTTTCTGCCCGATGGCACCATGGTGGTGGTCGAGGACACCGGATCGCTGGTCGGCGAGACCATCACCGCCACCGTCTCCAACACCCTGCAGACCTCGGCGGGGAGACTGGTCTTCGCCAAGCGCATCCATGCAGCAGGCGAGGCGCCCGAGGCGGACGGAGCCGACTCCGATCCTGCGGAACCGAGCCCGCTCGCCGCGAGTTCCGACGGGGACGGCGATTCGTCGATGGCTTCCAAGATGGCGAGGGCTGCCACCGAGCAGCCCCGCCGAGTCGACCGGCCGATTCGCCACGATCCTCCACCGCCCGGCCGCAATCCGCGACGGCGGTGAAGTCGAGTCGCCGCCACGCGGGTGCCCGATCGAGCGTGCCGAACGCTTGAAGTCCCGCGAGTCCTACGACGGAGGCGCGTCGCCGGAGGGCGTCTCGTCGACGTCGCTCGAGGCGGCTCGCGCGAGCACGAACGTCCGGCTCACCACTTCGCCGATTCCCTGGCCGAGCGGGTTGAGCAGCGTGAAGAGTCCGAGGATTGGTGCCGCGAGCACCACGCCCTTGAAAAGGTTGCGAAGACCGATCCGCCACCATGGCGCAAGTCCCCCCTCGGCGGCCTCAACCCGCCCGCCGACGAGCAGCTTGCCGGGGGTTCGACCGCTCGCGCCTTCCCACGCCAGTCCCCACACGACGGTGATGGCAATCGCAACGGCGGAGGGCGCGGCAGCGGAGGCGTCGAGGCTCCACGCCGGGAGCATCGAGAAGTCGCGAAGGCCGACGCGATAGATCGCCATCGAGGCAAGCACGCCGGGCAGGAGATCGAGCGCGAGCGCCGCCAATCGTCGTGGCACCGGCAGCGGCTCCGATCCCTCGGGAACTCGTGGTGCGGTCTCCATGTTGAGCGGACGGAAGAGCACCAGCGCCAGCACCGCACTTACCGCAAGCGCGCCGAGGATGGGCAGATGGACCCAGGCTCCGGAGGCGAAGCTCGGCGCGGCTGGTTTGGTCGCCGCGGTCACGGTCCCGTCGAGCGGATCGATCTCGCGCAGCGTCACCTGCTCGCCGACGAGTTCGACCATGCGAACGCCGGCACTGGTCGCGTCGATCCTCCAGGGACCCACCGGTGCGGGCACGCGCGCGAGGTCCAGTAGCCCCTGCGGGCGCGAATAGGCGAGGTCGATCGATCCGAATTGCCGCCGCAGCACCAGCAACGGGCCGCCGTCTCCGCCGGCGATCTCGAGAACCGAGTCCAGCCCGAACGGCCAGACCTCGCTCGCAGCGAAGCTGGTACAGCGTCCGTCGGACTCGACGGAGACCCGCTTCACCTCGGTCGAATCGTTGCCCGCGGCTGCAGCGATCAGGAGCCCGTGCGCAGGATCACCCACCGAAGCAAGTCTCTCCGCCGGCATCGGCATCGATTCGAGGTCGATCCCGACCCACTCGACATCGTTGACGAGACGAAGGAGTTCTGGCCCGGCCGGTTCCTCGTTGGCATCGGATCCCCGCCGCACCCGGCTGCTTCTCCATGCCTCCGGCCACAACAGCGCCACCGGGCCGCGCTCGCTCGCGGCAAAGCCCATCAGTCGGCCTTCGCCTGGAAGACTCGGAAGCAGGGTCGGGCCCTCGCGCGGCCAGGAGTAGTCGAGTCCCGACGCTGGGTTTCGTGCGTTGAGCAGGGTCACCACCTCGCGGCGCGGGCGGGTGCCGGCCCGGGGTTCGAGCACGATCCAGACCCGATCGCCACGCGCTGCCATCGCCTCGACTCGACCATCGAGCACACCGGCGACTCGCAACACCGGCGGCGACCGGTCGGTGGCGATGTGCTGGATCAGGCTTCGGCGACTCTGCTCGGGATCGATGATCGAGTACCAGATGTGGTCGAGGCTCGCGGCTCCCGGAAGGACTGGAAACCCCACCGGTTCTGGTCGGTCGCCGGGTGGAGCCTGCGAGAGTGGGTTCGCCGGTGCCAGGGCCGCGGAAGCGAGCACGATGGCCGTGACGACCGCGGAACCACGGAGCAGCTTGAGGAGGTTCACGGAGAGACCTCGACGATCTGCTCAGGTCGCATCGATTGCACCAGCCGCTCCCACTCGAAGAGCGCCGGCTTGGCGCGACTGCCTCGCGCCGTCGGTCGCTCGAGGGTGAGCATGACCTCGCCGGCCTGATCCTCTCGCGGCTCCCCGCGAGAGAGACGCAGCCGAGTCGCCATTCGCGGCCAGGCGCCGAGCGGTCTGCCGGCGCACTCGATCGACGTCGGTTCCGAGAGGGTGCTCTCGGCAATGCCGACGCCATCGGGCGCTTCGACTCGCACCGAGAGCAGGTCGCCGCGGGCGTCGTACCAGCGGCGCACCAGTCCCGCTGAGTTCGAAGGCTCGGGGTCGAGCGGCTCGGCGCTCGACCAAGCCTTCCGCTCGGCATCCCAGGTCGGAGGCGGCATCGGGAGCCTTGGCGGTTCGAGCCCGAGCAGCATGCGAAAGAGCCGCGGAGATCGCAGGGAAGGCGGCAACGGTGCCGCGTCGGTCGCGAACTCCTGCTGCACCTCCGACGCCACCGCACCGCGGTAGGCCACCGACGGCGACTCTGCTGGAAGAAAGAGCCACCAATGCGTGCCGTCGGAACCCAACCACGCCAGCGTGTCGCTGACGCTCACCTTGAGCCGCATCGCGATGCGGTCGGGCCGGGCGTAGACGAGCAAGAGATCGAGCTGCTCCTCATCGATGCGGCCGTCGCGCTCGACCCAGATTCGGCAGACCCCGGTGCTCTCAAGCGTCTCGATGGCCCGAAGGTTCTCGGCGGCTTGGGCGATGGCGAGTTCGGCGCTGCGAGCCTGCTCCGCGCTCGGAGCGGGACCGCCGGCTCGAAGCACCTCGTCGACGTGGCAGCCGACCAGTCCGCAGAGCCACGCGGCAGCCAGCATGCGACCCGACCGTCCAGCCGAGGTTCGCCGCGGTCCGGAGCGCGTTTCGCCGACGCTGGTCCAAACGGCGGTCACGACGTCGGCGCGACCTCGCCGCCGAGCAGCCTGCCGAGTTCGTCGGCGACGTCGCGCGACTCCTGATCGCTCAGCCGCCGCGTGGAGACCTCGACCGACCACGCCTCCCCATCGGTGGGGCGATGTTCGAGCACCCAGCGTTCACCCGCCTCCCCCGGCATGCGATCGACCAGTCGAAGGCGGCGGCGCCGCAGGAGCACCAGCGACAGCACCAGGCGCAGGTCCTCCCGTGTCGGGTCCGGGGATTCCGTGAGGCTGTGCAGCAACTCGAGCAACATCGACTCGTCAAGAGGCCGCCGCTCCTCGCTGGCCGCCGGAACGGTGGTCCTCCAGAAGCAGACCAGGCCATCGGGGCGGCTCCCAGAGTCCCACGCCGCGGCGCTGCAGTCGCGGCGAACCAGACCCAAGGCCCCCGCATCCGCGGCCTCCTCCTGGTTGGGTTCGCAGAGCGCCGCCACGATGGCATCACCCGGTGCGAGCGCCTCGCCGCTGGCGGCGCAGACTCCGCCGCAGCGGCCGATGCTCTGGAATCGATCGGGAAGGGCCACGACGAGATCGTATGTTCTCCGAAGGTTTCCGGCAGCAGTGCCGGGCAGTTCCTAGACTGCACGTGGATCGCCGAGGGGCGTGCCGATTCCCCGATGCGACGACTGGTGGAACGGAGGACTCTCCCGAGCCTCCCGAGACGACGAAGCAACCATGGACTTGGGGTCACTCAACGTCTTCCGAGGCCACGCCTGGTACGAGATCGCCGTCGAGATGGCGGTGATCTGGTTGTGCGTCTTCGCGGTCTACCGCTCGCTGCGGGGCACTCGCGGCGCCGGCGTCATCAAGGGTGCAGCCTTCGTGCTGGTGGTGCTCGCGCTGGTGATCGGCTTGCTCGGCGGATCCTCGGACTCCTTCGGTCGTCTTCGGTACCTCTCCTCGGAACTGCTGGGACTTCTCGCAATCGTGCTCGCGGTGGTGTTTCAGCCCGAGCTGCGGCAGGCCATGAGTCGCGTCGGCCAGACCCGGCTGTTCAATCGTCAGCCCGCCGATGCCCTCGCGGTGGCGACGGCGGTGGCCGAAGCGACGGAGTACCTCGCTCGCAATCGCTTCGGAGCCTTGATGGTGCTGGAGCGACAGACCCAGCTCGGAGGCATCGTGGAAGGCGGCATCGAACTCGATGCGAAGCTCTCGGCGCGTCTTCTCGAGTCGATCTTCTATCCCAACAGCGCCCTGCACGACCTTGCGGTGGTGATCCGGCGAGATCGGGTGCTGGCGGCCGGCGTGCAACTGCCGCTTCCCGAGGGAGGGACCTTGCTTCCCGCCGCCCTGGGATCCCGCCATCGCGCGGCCCTGGGGCTTTCGCAGGACAGCGACGCGGTCGTGGTGGTGGTGAGCGAGGAGACCGGTCGGGTCCGACTCGCCGAACAGGGCTCGCTCTCGAATCCCATCGAACTGGTGGACCTGCGTGCGGAACTGCAGCGACGCCTGCAGGCCGACCGCGCGCTGGTGCACCTGGTCTCCGACGGCGGTTCGAAGGAGGCCGCGGCGTGAACGGCGGTCTCAGCGGCAAGCTCGGATCGATCGCGCTGGTCACCGCGGTGACGGTGATGATCTGGGCATGGGCGGCCAGCGAGACTCGGGAGACCTTGCGGCTCGAGGTCGATGTGCGTTTCTCGACCACCGACTCGAAGCGACAGTTGGCGCGGCCGGAACGTCCGACTCCCGTCCGCTTGGAAGTGGCGGGCTCCAAGCGAGCGCTGCGAGCCTTCGAGGGACTGGTCGCGGCGGGGCCGCTCGAACTCGTCGCGGGCGTCAACGGGATGCCCTCCGCCGCAGGCGCTTCACCGATCGATCTCGCCACCATGATCGCCGGCTTGCCTGCGGTGCGCGATGCGGGCGTCTCGGTGGTGGCCACCGAACCCAAGTCGGTCGAGCTGACGCTGGTGCCGCTGGAGAGTCGGCCGGTGCGGCTGGTGCCGGAGATCCCCGGCGTCGCCACGCAGGGCGATGTGGTGCTGGAACCGGCCGCCGCCACCGCCGTCATCCCCAGCGATCTTCTTCCCGCGGGAGCCGAGGTCTCGGCCATCGCGGCGGTCGATCCCCGCACTCTTGGCCAACTCGAACCCGGGCAACGCAAGACCGTGGAAGCCTCGATCCGGCTGCCCGCCGCCCTCGCCGCGGCGGCCGCCCACGTGACCTTCGACCCGGCGACGGTGCGGGTGACCTTCACGCCCAAGGTGGTCGAGCGGACCTTCACACTCTCCGCCGTGCCCGTGCAGATCGCAGGCATCGCCGACGACCTCGCGAACTTCCGCATCGGCTTCGACCCCGCGGTCCTGAACGACGTGGTGGTCAGCGGGCCGGCCGAGGCGATCGAGCGAATCGCCGCAGGAATGCGAGTCGTGGCCTTCGTCCACCTGACCACCGATGAACTCGAGGCCGGCGTCACCGAGAAACCAATCTCGCTGTGGCTGCTGCCTCAAGGCGTCTCCGTCACCAGAGTCGGAGAGAGCGATGTCGCTCAGCCGATGGTCGAACTCTCGGTCGAGCCCGTGGCGGTCGCCACCGCCAGCCCCTAGGTCATCGCAAACGGACGTGTGCGAACTGCGCCTTGGCCGGTTTCGGCAAGAGGTCTCCTGCCGAACGAAAGCGCGGCGCTAGCTCCAACGAGTCGCGTGCCACTGCTTGCGCCCGCGTCGCAGTAGGATGACCCCTTGTCCGCCGGCATCGAGCAGGTCGCTGCGCCGCAACCGGCGCTCGGCATCGGCCTTCTCTCCATTCACGCTGACGGCGCCGGAGGCGAGGAACTCCCGCGCCTCGCGCTTGCTCTTGGCGAGGCCCGACGCGACCAGCAGTTCGATCAGGTCGGCACCGGGATCGTCGAGCGCCCCGAGTTCATGACCGCTTGAAGGAAGGTCTTCCGAGACCTCCGAGAGCGTGGCCGCGTCGAGCGCGCGGAGATCGCCCGAGAAGATCGCCGCGGCCGCCGCCTCGGCCCGCTGCCGCTCGGAAGGGCCATGCACGAGATCGGTCATTTCGGCGGCCAGGGTCCGCTGCGCCGCCCGTTCCTGCGGCCGGGCGCTGCACTCCGCCTCGATCGCGTCGATCGCCTCGCGCGAGAGCATGGTGTACCAACGGAGGAATCGGACCGCGTCCGCGTCGGCCACGTTGAGCCAGAACTGATGGAAGCGATACGGGCTTGTCCGCTCGGCGGAGAGCCACACCGCGCCCTTCTCGGTCTTTCCGATCTTGCTGCCGTCGGCAGCGGTCAGCAGCGGCGCCGTCACGCCGAACGCGATCGACTCCAAAGCTCCTTCGCCATGCTCGAGGGCGTGCATTCGCCGGATGAGGTCGATGCCGGAGACGATGTTGCCGAACTGGTCGGACCCCCCCATCTGCACGGTGCAGCCATGGGCGCGGTGGAGGTGCAGGAAGTCGTAGGCCTGCAGCACCATGTAGCTGAACTCGGTGTAGCTGATCCCGTGCTCGCGACCTTCGAGGCGAGAGGCGACCGAGTCGCGCTGGATCATGGCGTTCACCGAGAAGTGCTTGCCGACATCGCGCAGCACCTCGAGGTAGCCGAGCCGCCGCAGCCACTCCGCGTTGTCGACGAAGATCGCGCCGCAGGGTCCGTCGGTGGCGAGCAGGCGTTCGAGGATTCGCCGCTGCCCGGCCAGATTCGCCGCGACCTGCTCCTCGCTCTGCAGACTGCGCTCGCTGCTCTTGCCGCTCGGATCGCCGATCAGTCCGGTGCCGCCGCCGAGCAGGGCCACCGGACGATGGCCGCAGGCCTGGAATCGCCGCAGCAGCATGACCGGCAGCAGATTCCCGACGGTGAGGCTGTCCGAAGTGGGATCGAATCCGCAGTAGCCGGTTCGCGAGCCGCTCGCGAGGTGTCCCTCGAGTTCGGGCGAGGTGGTCTGATGCAGCAGGCCGCGCCAGGCGAGCTCGCGAAGGAAGTCCATGGATCGGGTCTCTGCGGTCGAGGGGACGGAGGGCGAGGATCCTAACGGAGGCATGCCGCCTCACCTCGGCACCGGTTCATCGGTTCCCGCAGCGCCAATGCCGCAACACGCCGCGAGCGACTGGTCCCGACCGGTGCCGATCCGGCTTGCGCCGCGGCCGCATTCCCGAACCGCCGACATCGCGGCTCGGTCGGCGAGCTCGCGACCCGAAGACGCCCCCGCATTGCAGGGCGATCAGCCTGCCGCCACCGCCGCCGCCTTGCGCTCGATGTCGGCGAGAAGATCCGCCCAGCTCTTGTCGAAGGAGTCGCGTCCCTCGATCTGGAGTTGCGCTCCGAGACCCGCGACATCGACTCCTGCCGCGGCGATCTTCGCGAGCATCGTCTCGCAGTCGCCGCCATCGTCGGGCTGCGGACCGGAAACCGATGCGAGCGCCGCGGTCGCCTCGAGCGTCTCCTCGGGCATGGTGTTGACGGTGTCGGGCGCCGCCAGCGCGGTCACGTAGTAGGCCCCGGCAAGGTGCGGGTCCTTCACTCCGGTCGAAGCAAAGAGCAGCCGCTGCGGCCGCGCTCCCGCCGCCTTGAGCTTGAGGAAGCGCTCGGAGTTCTTGAGATCCACGTAGGCCTTGTAGCACTGCATGCCCACCGCGATGCCGAGCCGGTTCGCGAGTTCCGCGGGGAGCTTCGAGGCGGTGGCCTTGTCCCATCGCGACACGAAGAGCGACGCCACCGAGCAGACCTTGAGATCGAGCCCGTCGGCAAGCCGCCGTTCCAAGCCCTTGAGATAGGCATCGGCGGCGGCGAGATACTGGGCGCGATCGAAGAGCAGCGTGACGTTGACCGAGATCCCCTCGTAGGTGAGTTGCTCGATCGCGGGAAGCCCCTCGGGAGTGCCCGGGACCTTGATGAAGAGGTTGTTTCGTCCGGCGGCTGCGTGCAGTTCGCGGGCCTGGGCGAGGGTCGCGTTGGTGTCGTTTGCAAGCAGCGGCGAGACCTCGAGCGAAACCCAGCCGTCGACGCCGTTGCTCTCGCGGTGCACCGAGCGGAAAAGATCGGCGGCCCGGGTGAGATCCTCGATGGCAAGCTTGAAGAAGAGCGATTCGCCGGAGAGTCCTGCGTCGAGCAACTTGCGAATCGACCCGTCGTAGGCGTCGCCGCCCGCGATCGCCTTCTGGAAGATGGTCGGATTCGAGGTGAGCCCGGTCACCGCCCAATCGGCGATGTACTTCTCGAGCGTGCCCTCCTCGAGCATGGTGCGGGTGATGTTGTCGACCCAAATGCTCTGACCGAGTCGATGGACGAGAACGGTGCCGGGCGTCGAAGCGGCCATGGTCGATTCCTTCCTGGTGTGCAAGAACCTCTCGAACGATCGCGAGTTCCCGTTGCGCTGCACGACAGTTCACGGGAGCTCGCTCGCAGCGAGTATAACCCTCGGCTGCACGTCGACTCGCCGGCTTGAGACGCTCGCGTGCGCGTGAAGCCCCGACTCCGTGGAGCACCCACCATGCCCCGAACCGCCGACACCGATCGCCCCATCGACCAGACCCCGGAGTGGAAGGCCCTCGCGTCCCACGCCCGCCGGAACCGCGCTCGCACCTTGGCCGCACTCTTCGCGAAGGACCGCCGCCGCGCCGAACGGTTCACCGCGGAGGGCGCCGGCCTCCGGATGGACTACTCCAAGCACCATGTCGACGCGGAGACCATGCGGTTGCTTCTCGCCCTCGCCACGCGGGCGGGGCTGAAGGGGCGGATCGCCGCGATGTTCAAGGGCGAGAAACTCAACATCACCGAGCAGCGAGCGGTGCTGCATGTCGCGCTGCGGGCTCCCAAGGGCAGCTCGATCAAGGTCGACGGCGTGGACGTGGTGCCCGAGGTGCATCGGGTCCTTGAGCGCATGGCGGCCTTCTCCAAACGGGTCCGCTCCGGATCCTGGAAGGGCGCGACCGGAAAGCGCATCCGCAATGTCGTGAACATCGGCATCGGCGGCAGCGACCTCGGTCCGGTGATGGCCTACAAGGCGCTCGTCCACTACAGCGAGCGGTCGATGAACTTCCGCTTCGTCTCCAACGTCGACGGCACCGACTTCGTCGAAGCGGTGCGCGATCTCGATCCTGCGGAGACGCTCTTCATCGTCAGCTCGAAGACCTTCACCACCCTCGAGACCATGACCAATGCGCACACGGCGCGTACGTGGCTCCTCGCGGGACTGAAGAAGGCCGCCGGACGCTCCGGCCTGCCGTCCGATGCGACGGCGCGGCACTTCGTCGCGGTCTCGACGAACGCCAAGGAGGTCGAGGCCTTCGGCATCGACACCGCGAACATGTTCGGTTTCTGGGATTGGGTGGGCGGCCGATACTCGATGGACTCTGCGATCGGCCTGAGCACCATGCTCGCGATCGGACCGGCACGATTCACCGAGTTGCTGCGGGGCTTCCATGCGATGGACGAGCACTTCCGCACCGCTCCGCTCGCCCGCAACCTGCCGGTCATCATGGGATTGCTCGGGGTGTGGATGAACAACTTCCTCGGCTATCCCTCGCTTGCGGTGCTCCCCTACGACCAGTACCTCTCGCGCTTCAGCGCCTACCTGCAGCAACTGGAGATGGAGTCCAACGGCAAGCATGTGACCTTGGCCGGCAAGCGAGTCGACTGGGATACCTGCCCGACGATCTGGGGCGAGCCCGGCACCAACGGTCAGCACGCCTTCTATCAGATGATCCATCAGGGCACTCGCATCGTGCCCTGCGACTTCATCACCTTCTGCAAGCCGATCTCCGGGCTGCCCCACCACCACGACCTGCTCGTCGCGAACGTCTTCGCGCAGGCCGAAGCGCTGGCGTTCGGCAAGAGCAAGGCCGAGGTCCGGGCCGAGGGTGTGGCCCGTGAACTGGTGCCGCACAAGGAGTTCGACGGCAACCGCCCGAGCACCGTGATCATGGGAGAGCGATTGACGCCCTTCTCGCTCGGAACGCTGGTCGCGCTCTACGAGCACAAGGTCTTCACGCAGGGCACGGTCTGGCAGATCAACAGCTTCGACCAGTGGGGCGTCGAACTCGGCAAGGTGCTCGCCAAGAAGATCATCCCCGAGCTCGCGGCGAAGAAGCCGGTCGTCGACCACGACAGCTCCACCAATGCGCTGATCAACCATTACCGCACCCACCGCGGACGCTGAGCGGCTCCGTGCT
>JAPOKA010000148.1 GCA_029977865.1 bacterium | reverse complement strand
AGTCGGACTCGGACTCGGAATCGGTTTCGTCGAAGCCGCCGCCGCGGGTCGCGAGCGCGCGCCCCGGCTCGGGCGAGAAGACGCCATCACCTGACCCGAGACGTCGCGCCGTGCGTTCCCACGCGAGCTCCGCGGCGGTCGCGCCGCCCGGACCCGAACGAGCGGTCGGAAGCTGTCGCGGTTCTTCGCCGGACTCGTCTCCGTCCACCGACATGTTCGGCATCGACCGCTTCTTCGGCAGCGTGGGGGCCGCGGAGAACCACGACAGCAAGTTCCGTTTTGGCAGAGTCTCGTCGCAATCGGCGGTGAAGAGCGGACACACGCTGACATCGTCCTCGTCGTCCTCGTCCGACTCCGCGTCTTCCACGGGTCGCGGCCAGGCATCCGTGGATATCTCGAACATCCCCTCGGTCTCTTCCTCCTCCCGCGCGTCCGACCCCATCTCCGCGCGACGCCCCATCCACACCGCGCTCGCGCCTAGTGATTCGACGCCGCGCGGCGCGTCGTCAACGAACCGCGCGCGCGCGAACAAACAAACGGTCGTCGCCGGGATGCATCGCGTTTCGGAAACGGTTTTTCAGAGGATGCACGCGCGAACGAGACAAAACAAAACGCGTCGCCGCGAAGAGAGTGGTC
>JAPOKA010000147.1 GCA_029977865.1 bacterium | reverse complement strand
ACCACACCTCGCGGCTCCTTCGGCCTCGACGACTAGCTAGCTATCTATCTACAGCCAATAGAAGAACACACACGAGACGTTCGATCGATCAGAACAGACCACAATACCGGACGCTTTATCACGGTGTCTAATGATGATAGTGACTAGAGCTAGGTTGAATGAAACCACCGAAAACGCCAATACACATCACCGTCCTTGGTTCCCTCCCAGTAACCCCGCGAACGCCTCGAGCGGGACGTCGACGTTTCCGATTTTGCGCATCTTCTTTTTACCCTCCTTCTGCCGCGCGAGCAGCTTTTTTTTCCTCGAAACGTCGCCGCCGTAGCACTTGGCGATGACGTTCTTGCGCATAGCACTCACTGTCTCCCTCGCGACAATAGAGCCGTTCACGGAAGCCTGCACCGCGACTTCGAACAGCTGACGCGGTAACACGTCGCGCAACTTTTTAACCACTAAACGCCCTTTCCTCACGGCGCCGCTTCTGTGCGTCAAGGTTGATAAAGCGTCCACTACCACGCCGTTAACTAACACATCAAGCTTAACGACGTCCGCGTCTCTCCAGCCCGCTTCTTCGTAATCAAACGTAGCGTACCCGGACGTGCGGCTTTTAAGCGCGTCCGAAAAATCGCTCGCCATCTCGGCTA
>JAPOKA010000146.1:320-655 GCA_029977865.1 bacterium | reverse complement strand
CGCACGTCGGCGCCGCCGGCGTCGTCGGCGTCGGCGTCGGCGCCGCCGGCGTCGTGCCGGACGGAGCGCAATCCGTAGCCGTCGCCATGCACGTCACGCCGTCGGGGCACAGAATCGGCGTTGGGTCAACGCACGTCGGCGCCGCCGGCGTCGTCGGCGTCGGCGTCGGCGCCGCCGGCGTCGTGCCGGACGGAGCGCAATCCGTAGCCGTCGCCATGCACGTCACGCCGTCGGGGCACAGAATCGGCGTTGGGTCAACGCACGTCGGCGCCGCCGGCGTCGTCGGCGTCGGCGTCGGCGCCGCCGGCGTCGTGCCGGACGACGCGCAATCCGTA
>JAPOKA010000146.1:0-221 GCA_029977865.1 bacterium | reverse complement strand
TCGGCGTTGGGTCAACGCACGTCGGCGCCGCCGGCGTCGTCGGCGTCGGCGTCGGCGCCGCCGGCGTCGTGCCGGACGACGCGCAATCCGTAGCCGTCGCCATGCACGTCACGCCGTCGGGGCACAGAATCGGCGTTGGGTCAACGCACGTCGGCGCCGCCGGCGTCGTCGGCGTCGGCGTCGGCGCCGCCGGCGTCGTGCCGGACGACGCGCAATCCGTA
>JAPOKA010000145.1 GCA_029977865.1 bacterium | reverse complement strand
TCAGGAACTTTGCGCGCAAGTTCCCCACGATCGACGCCGAACTTAAGCGACGCGGCATCGACGTCGCGAGCGGCGACCGCATCCCCGTCGCGCCTGCGTGCCACTACCAGTGCGGGGGCATGGTCACGGACCTCGATGGGTGCGTGCTCGCCGCGGACGCGCCGGCCAGCGCGGAGCGAGGAAGCAGCGCCTCCTCCGCCACGCCTCGCAGCGCCGTGCTCGTGCGCGCGCTCCACCGCGGGCGCCCGATCGCAGGCTTGTACGCCGCAGGCGAGTGCGCGTCCACCGGACTGCACGGCGCGAACCGCCTCGCGAGCAACAGCCTGCTCGAGGGCCTCGTGTTCGGGAAGCGCGCGGCGTCTGCCGCGGCGGCGCGCGTGCACGCGCTCCGCACCGAAGGCTACGACGTCGGGGCGGTGGCCATGTCGGCGCCCGCGCCGTCTGACCTGGTCGCGCCGCTCGGGCCGAACGCTTCCGCGGACGCCGCGGTGGTCGAGCGGGAGGCGCGCGCTTGCACGCGGGACCTCCAGGCGCTCATGCAGGCGCAGTGCGGCATCGTTCGCACGACGCAAGGCCTTCTGAACGCCGCGGAGGAGCTCCACGAGCTGCGTCGGCGTGTGCAGGACATGCGTGAGGCGGCCGGGCCTGTGTCCGGACGTGT
>JAPOKA010000144.1 GCA_029977865.1 bacterium | reverse complement strand
GGTGGCGTGCCTCACAGAATCCGAAGTCGCGAGCGGGCAGCGGTCGGAGTGGGTCGGCGGAAGCGCTCATGAGTTGGTTCTTCGGTCCAAGGGTCTCACCGGCATGCCCGAGGGCGGACGCCACCTCTCAGCATGACCTCTGATTCGCGAGCGGGCGAGTCGGGTTCGGCAGAACGCGGCAGCCTGGCGTGCGAAGGGGCTGCAACGCCACGGTTTCCCGAGCTATTGCGGGCTCAGCGACGCGCGGGTGCAGTTCTGGATCGAAGCCAGAGGGTCGCTGCGAGCAGGATCGGCGCCGGGGCGGCCATCCACGCCAGGCGGAAGGTCGAGATCCCCCACTCCGAACAGGGGATGCCCACCGCGAGCACCACCGCAAGCAGGGCGTAGGTGCGTGGACGGGGCCGACCTCGTTCGCCCACCATCGCGAGCAGCACGTAGGCCGGGAAGACCACCCCGTACCAACCGAGCATGCGGAGGTAGTTGGGCTCGTTCGCGAGGATCGGCAGGCCAAGCAACACGCCCGCGAGCACCGCGGTCGGCACGATCCAGCGGCGGGCAGAGGGCCGGCGCTCGATGCTCGCGAAGCGAACCTCCCGAGCGTGGACGCCGATCGTGAACCCCAGCTGCACCCACAGCTGTCCGAGGACCAGCGGGGTGATCCGCATCCCAAGC
>JAPOKA010000143.1 GCA_029977865.1 bacterium | reverse complement strand
CTTTCGCGTTTTGGGACTGGGTCGGAGGTCGGTACTCCGTGTGCTCCGCGGTGGGGATGCTCCCGCTGTCGCTCCAGTACGGTTTCGAAACGATGGAGAAGTTTCTGGAAGGTGCGTGGAACATCGACGAGCACTTCGCCACCGCGCCGTTCGAGGAGAACGTTCCGGTTACCCTCGGGCTGCTCTCCGTGTGGAACGTCTCCTTCCTCGACTGCCCTGCCCGGGCCATCCTGCCGTACACGCAGGCGCTCGCCAAGCTGGCGCCGCACATCCAGCAGGTGGCGATGGAGTCTAACGGTAAGGGCGTGTCCATCGACGGGCAGCCGCTGCCTTACGACACCGGCGAGATTGACTTTGGCGAGCCCGGCACCAACGGTCAGCACTCCTTCTACCAGCTCATCCATCAGGGTCGCACCATCCCGTGCGATTTCATCGGGATCATCAAGTCGCAGCAGTCCGTCTACCTCAAGGGCGAGATCGTCTCCAACCACGACGAGCTCATGTGCAACTTCTTCGCGCAGGCTGACGCCCTCGCGGTGGGCAAGACGGCTGTGCAGCTGAGGTCCGAGAATTGCCCGGATTCCCCCACCCCGCACAAGACGTTCACCGGCACCCGACCGAGCCTCTCCATCATGCTCCCCGCGCTGAACGCGTACACCACCGGTCAGATCCTCGCCATCTACGAGCACCG
>JAPOKA010000142.1 GCA_029977865.1 bacterium | reverse complement strand
GGAAAAAAAACCCTCGAACGCGGGTAACTCCGCGGCCCTCCGCGCGGCGCGGCGCATCAGCGCGGCCTTCCGCGTCTCGTCCGCCTCCGCGGCGGCGAGCGCCTCGCCCCACCGCTTCGCCGCGTGCTCGACGTCGCGGCGCCGAGCCCTGAGCGTCGCCCCGACGCGACGCGTCGACGATTCCAAAACGCGCAACAGCGACGAGGAGGAGGAGGAGATGGAGCCGCCTCGCTCCGGGCCGAGCTCGCCTGTCACGCTGTCGCCAGAGCAGCCGGAGGCGGAGGCGGAGGCGCGGGAAGGGGGAAGCAGGGACGTCTCTCAGACGTCGCCTCCGGCGGAGCAAAAAAGCGAGGGCGTGTTCCGCGCGGCGAAGATGGTCCTCGCGGAGCCCGCGTTACTGTCGCTGGGGTCGATGAACTCGCTGTACGAAGCCGCGCTGCACGTGTTCGTGTTCGTGTGGACGCCCGCGCTGGAGCGGCGGCGCGATCTGGCGCTCGCGGGGTTAGGGGCTGGACAACCGAAACCCGAAGTGCCGCACGACTTGGTGTTTTCTCTGTTCATGGCGTGCAAGATGGCGGGCTCGCAGGTCTTCGCGTTGATCGGCGACCGCGTGCCATTCGAACGCACGCTGCGTCTTGTGTTCACCGGCTCGGCGGTGGCGTTCGCGGTGCCGCTGCTGGCGTCTCCGGATGGGTACGCCGC
>JAPOKA010000141.1 GCA_029977865.1 bacterium | reverse complement strand
CGAACTGAGGTGTAATGAATGTGTAAAGCCAGTTCTGACCAACATTCCACTCAGGAAGTTGTTTTTCTTCTTCGGTCATGCTGTTGCTTGCTGATGAAGAGGCATCGTTGCTCGTGCAACCAGCAAGGCTCATGCAGAGCAACAAGGCAACCAAGAACAGGCTACGATGCAATGCTTGCATGGTTTGGCCTATCGACCACTGTTCAAGAGGCTAACGCTTGAACGTCTCAAAGGAGTCCGTTGGCCGTGAGCTTGCCAGTACCAGCAAGAACGACTGCAACAATGGACATCAGTTTGATGAGAATGTTGAGCGAAGGCCCTGAGGTGTCCTTGAACGGGTCACCGATGGTGTCACCGATAACAGCAGCATCGTGAGCGTCATCACCCTTCTTTGCACCAGGAATGTGATCTTGTTCAATCGCTTTCTTGGCGTTGTCCCAAGCGCCACCAGCGTTGGCCATGAAGAGAGCCATCAAGACACCGGTTACGAGTGCGCCTGCGAGCATTCCACCGAGTGCTGCGGTACCAAGTCCGAATCCAATGATAACTGGAGCGACGACTGCAACGACACCGGGTCCAACCATCTCACGGAGGGCTGCCTTCGTCGAGATGTCGACACAGGTTTGGGAATCTGGCTTAACGCCTTCCTTTCCTTCCAGGAGCCCTGGGATTTCCTTGAACTGTCGTCGGATTTCAACGACCAT
>JAPOKA010000140.1 GCA_029977865.1 bacterium | reverse complement strand
GCACGTAGTTCCGCCCGTCGCTCCCCGGCGCCGCGCCGTCGGCGATGGCGAAGGTCAGAGTGCGAACGTGGTCGGCGACGACTCGATACGCCATGTCCTTCTCGCCGACGTCCTCGGCGCCGAGCTTACCGGCGTAGGGCTCCGCGCCGGTGACGGCCTGGATGGCGTCGAATATGGGCATGAACACGTCGGTGTCGTAGTTGGACATCTTACCCTGGAGGATGGACGCGAGCCGCTCGAAGCCCATGCCGGTGTCGACGTGCTTCGCCGGGAGGGGCTTGAGAACTCCGCCCTCCTCGCGGTTGAACTGGATGAAGACGACGTTCCAGATCTCGAGGCAGTTGGGATCGTCCATGTTGACGAGGTCGCTCGCGTCGCGGCCGCCGATGCGGTCGTAGTGGATCTCTGTGCACGGACCGCACGGCCCGACGTCTCCCATCTCCCAGAAGTTGTCCTTGCAGTCAAACGGGAGCACCTTGTGCGGGGGGAGGTACTTGAGCCAGATCTCCTTGGCCTCGTCGTCGGGGGGAAGGCCTTGCGCGGGATCACCGCCAAAGTACGTGGCGTAGAGCCTGTCCTCGGGGAGCGCGTACACCTTCGTGAGGAGTTCCCACGCCCACCCGATGGCTTCCTCCTTGAAAAAGTCGCCGAAGGACCAGTTCCCGAGCATCTCGAAGAAGGTGTGGTGGTAGGTGTCCTTGCCGACGTCGTC
>JAPOKA010000013.1 GCA_029977865.1 bacterium | reverse complement strand
TCCGTTGCTTCGCCAGCTCGTGACCGCGGGCCGGCTCGGCGACAAGACCGGCCACGGCGTCTACGAGCACGGCAAGTAGGCGACGGGGCCGCGGGGGCACGGATCGGTGCCCCCGATCGTGGAGGCCTCGCCGTGTTTCGATCCAACCCGGTCGCAGGCTCCGGGCTGCTGGTGTTTCGGAGCCAGCAGGGTCGTTCGAGGTCGATCACCCGCGGCCGAGCCATCGCCGCGAACCGGTCGCATCGTCCGATTGCGACGGCGACCTTCCGAGCAGGAACTTCGATCCGAGTGCCGAGAGCCGTACGATGATCCTTCGGCCGGCGACGCCGGCGGTCCCCTTGGAGCAATCGATGAGCAGCCTCGACCACCGCACCGCCGCCGGCACCGGACCCGCACCGTCGAAGGTCGATCCGGAGACGGTGACCCTTTCGGGCTACGCGGTCGATCGCCTCTACGCACCCGAGACCGTCGAGACGCAGGACCCCAACGACGCCTCCAAGCCCCATCCGCGGATCGGCGAGCCGGGGCAGTTCCCGTTCACCCGCGGCGTGCACTCGACGATGTACCGCAGCCGGCTGTGGACCATGCGGCAGTTCGCCGGCTTCGGCAGCGCAGACGACACCAACAAGCGCTTCAAGTACCTGCTCGAGAATGCGAAGGGCACCAAGGCGAACACCGGGCTTTCGACGGCCTTCGATCTGCCCACCTTGATGGGCCGCGACTCCGACGATCCGCTCTCGGCCGGCGAGGTCGGCCGCTGCGGCGTCGCCATCGACACCATCGAGGACATGCATCGCCTCTACGCGGACATTCCCGTCGGCGAGGTCACGGTCAGCCAGACCATCAACGGACCCGCCGCGGTGATCTGGGCGATGTATCTCGCCATGGCCCGGCAGCGGGGGATCGGCTGGGAGACCCTTGGCGGCACGCTGCAGAACGACATCCTGAAGGAGTTCCACAGCCAGAACGAGTTCATCTATCCCCCGGAGCCGAGCGTCAAGCTCGTGGTCGACACCATCGAGTTCGCCGCCCAGCACCTGCCGAGATGGAACAGCGTCTCGATCAGCGGCTACCACATCCGCGAGGCTGGCTCGACCGCCACCCAGGAACTCGCCTTCACCCTCCGCGACGGCATGGAGTATGTCGAGGCGTGCATCAAGCGCGGGCTCGACGTCGACAGCTTCGCGCCGCGGCTCTCCTTCTTCTTCAACAGCCACAACGAGTTCTTCGAGGAGATCTGCAAGCTCCGCGCTGCGCGGCGGATCTGGGCGAAGGCGATGCGCGACCGATTCGGGGCGAAGAGCGAGCGTTCCTGGCTCATGCGAACCCACGTGCAGACCGCGGGCTGCTCGCTGACCGAGCAGCAGCCCTACAACAACGTCGTGCGAGTCGCCTACCAGGCGCTCGCAGGCGTGCTCGGCGGCTGCCAGAGCCTGCACACCGATTCGATGGACGAGACCCTCGGGCTTCCCACCGAGAACGCGGTGCGGCTCGCGCTGCGCACGCAACAGATCCTGGCCCACGAGACCGGCGTGCATCGCACCGTCGATCCGCTCGGCGGCAGTTGGTTCGTCGAGGCGCTCACCGATCAGATGGAGGCCGACGGCGACGCGATCATCCGCGAGATCGACGAGATGGGCGGGGTCGTCTCGGGCATCCACAAGGGCTACTTCCGCCGCTCCATCGCCGAGGCGAGCTACCGCTTCGGCCAGGAGATGGAGGCGGGCGATCGCATCATCGTGGGCGTCAACGCCTATCCCGAAGGCAACGACGAACGAGCGGTCGAGATCCTGCAGATCCCGCACGAGGTCGAGACCGACCAGTGCTCGCGGCTTGCCGACTTCCGCCGCCGCCGCGACGGCGAGCGGGTGAAGGCCTCGCTCGACGCGATTCGCAGCGCCTGCCGCCAGGGCGCGAACGCCATGCCCGCGCTCGTCGAGGGCGCCGACGCCGGCTGCACGCTCGGCGAGATGGTCCAGGCCATGGCCGACGTCTACGGTCGCTACTCTGGCGGCCCGGAGTGGTGAAGCCGGTTCGGGCGAACCCGATCCGGGTTTGACATGGCGGCGGGGCGCGTCAGCGGCTCCGCACGGAGACCACATCCATGCGTCACCTCCTCGCAGCATTGGCGGCGGCGATCGTCACCTTCGTCTGGGGGTTCCTTGCGTGGGCGGCGGTCGACATCTGGGGGTTTGCGTTCAGCTCGGCGCCCGGTGAGGAGGAGCTGCTGACCGCGATGTCGATGTCGCTTCCGGAAGAAGGCACCTACTACCTTCCGTTCATGCCCGAGGGCTTCGGCAGCGATCCGGGCGATCCCGAGGCCGCGGCGCGGGACAAGGATTTCGAAGATCGTTTCCGCGACGGACCCACCGCGCTGATCTTCTTCCGGCCCAAGGGCGGGGAAGTGATGGATCCGATGGAACTCCTTCGTGGATTCGGCATCGAGTTCGTCGCGGCACTGCTGCTGGCGTGCTCACTCTCCGCGGTGCAAGGCGGGTTCGTGCGTCGGGTGGCGGTGGGCATCACCATCGGGATCTTCGCGGCCACCGCGACCTGGGGCGTCACCGGCAACTTCTTCCGGCTGCCGCTTCCCTTCGTGCTGGCCTCGTGGGCGGACGTGGTGATCGCCTGGGGTCTTGCCGCGGTGGTGGTCGCGAAGATCCTGCCGAGCAAGGTGCCAGCGGAGTCCGCCGCCGCCTGATCGTTGCCGCCGTCGCCGAGTGACAAGCGGTGCTCAAGCGCGGGCGGCTCGCCCGCTAGCATGCCGCGTCGACGGACCTGACGCCGGGTCCCGTTCGAGTCCTCTGGAGACAGGGCATGCGAATCCTCGTGGCAAGCGTCGTCGGCGCCTTGGCGGTCTTCATGTGGGGTGCGATCTCGTGGGCGGCGCTCGATCTCTGGGGTGATGCCGCCGCGAAACTCGCCGACGACGCCGAGTCGAAGATGGTCGCTGCGCTCGATGCGGTGCTCGACGAGCCCGGGGTCTACTTCGCTCCCTCGATGCCCGAGCCTGCCGAGGGCGCGACCGCCGAAGAGGAGGCCGCGGCCTACGAGGCCTGGGCGGCCACCCACCGCGAAGGACCCATCGCGATGGTGGTTTACCACGAGGATGGCTTCGAACCGATGGCTCCCTCGATCATGGGAACCGGGGTCGCCATGGACTTCGTGGCGGCGCTGCTGGTCTCGGCGGCCATGGTGGCGGTCGGCGGCGGATACGGAAGGCGATTCGCGGTCGGCCTGGCGATGGCGGTCTTCGCCGCCGTGACCGGGCACGGCATGTACTGGAACTGGTTCCAGTTCCCCGATGGCTGGAGTTCCGCGATGGCGGCCGACCAGATCATCGGATGGACGCTCGCGTCGATGTTCATGGCTGCGATCGTTCGCCCTCGGATGCCGGCGGGAGCCTGAGCCCTCGATGAGCGGAACGCGATCCTTCCAGGCCCCCAAGGGCACCCGAGACTTCTACCCGCCGCAGATGGCGGTGCGACGCCACATCGAAGAGGTGTGGCGCCGGGCTTCGATCGATTGCGGATTCGAGGAGATCGACGGACCCACCTTCGAGCATCTCGATCTCTACACCGTCAAGAGCGGTGAGGGGATCGTCTCCGAACTCTTCTCGTTCCGAAGAGCCGGCGGCGAGGACGACTACGCGCTGCGACCCGAGTTCACCCCCACCCTCGCCCGCATGGCGGCGGCGAAGGGAAGTTCGCTGGCGCTTCCCACCAAGTGGTTCGCCATCCCCTCGCACTTCCGCGCCGAGCGGCCGCAGCGGGGACGACTGCGGGAGTTCTTCCAGTGGAACGTCGACGTGATCGGTCTCGGCGAGCCGGACGGCGAAGTCGAAGTGATCGAAGCGGCGGTGCTCGCGCTGGAGCGATTGGGTCTCGATCCCCATCGGGTGCAGGTTCGCCTGAGCCATCGCGACGCGGTGGCGGCGCTGCTCACTTCCCTGGGAACGCCGGAGCCGAGTCTTCCTGCGGCGTTTGAACTGCTTGATCGCTTCGACAGGCTGCCGCCCGACGAGTTCGCCCGCCGCGGCGAAGCCCTCGGCCTCGACGCCGATTCGATCGCCAGGCTGCGGGCATCGGTGGTCGCGGTGCAGCCGATGTCGGAGCCGGCCGGTGCGATGGCCGAGGCGATGGGCGTCACTGCCGCGCAACTCGCGTCGATCGAGCCGCTGCAGGAACGCCTGCGCCGCTCGGGTCTGCTCGAGTGGTGCACCTTCGATCCCGGCATCGTGCGCGGGCTCGCCTACTACAAGGGAATCGTCTTCGAGATCCACGAGACCGGAGGCGCCGAGCGGGCGGTGGCGGGTGGCGGTCGCTACGACGGGCTGATCTCGCTCGTGGGTGGCCCCGACCTCTCGGCCTGCGGCATGGGCATGGGAGACGTGGTGCTGTCGCTGGTCCTCAGGGACCGCGGCCTGCTTCCCGCCGACGAGGGCGAGAGCCTGCTGCCGCGGCCGGACGCTTTCGCGGTCGCCCTCAGCGACGACGCCGCGGCGCGGCTGCCGAGCGTCCTGCAGGGATTGCGCCGCGCCGGCCTGCACGCCCGCTCGAGCCATCGGGCCTCGCGAAATCTCGGCAAGCTCCTCGCCGACGCCAACAAGTGCCGCGCTCGTTTCGCGGTGATCCTCGACGCGGGAGTCGCGGAAGGCTCCGCGACGGTCAAGGACCTCGCAAGCGGCGAACAGAGCGACGTCGCCATCGCAAGCCTCGCCGACGAACTCGCCGCCCGAATTGCCGCGGAGTCGGCCCGGTGAACTCGAAGCCATGACCGGCCTGGCGCGAGCCCATCGCCTGCTCGCGGTGGTCGCGGTCGCCGCGGAGGCGGAGGCGATCGGAACCGTCGCCGGGGTCGAGGTCGTCGTGGCTGGAATCGGACGCACCAACGCGGCGTCGGCCACCACCGAGGCGATTCTTCGCTCGGGACCGTTCGCGGCTGCGGTCTCGGTCGGCATCGCCGGAGCGCTGCCCGGTGGCGGCCTCGCCTTGGGCGATCTGGTGATCGCGTCGGAATCGGTCTACGCCGAAGAGGGGCTCGAGACCCCCGACGGATTCGGCGACATGAGGGCGCTGGGCTTCCCGCTCGGCGACTTCGAAGGCAATCGTGTTCCCGCCGATCCTCGCCTTCTTGCGGCGCTCGGCGAGTTTGGAGCGGTGGGGGCGGTGACCACCGTCGCCACCTGCTCGGGACTTGATCGCCTTGCCGAGGCGATCGCTCGCCGCACCGGAGGGATCGCAGAGGCGATGGAAGGAGCGGCGGTGCTGCACGCGGCGCGACGGCTCGCGGTGCCGGCGATCGAGGTTCGTGCGATCAGCAACACCACCGGCGACCGCGATCGTCAACGGTGGGAGATCAAGAAGGCCTTCGCCACGCTTCGCGAATTCTGGCCCAAACTCGCCGCCGCGCTCCTGAACGCCTGAACGGGCAACGCCGCTCAGTCGCCCGGCCCGCGACCGCGACTGGTCAGCACCACCGACATGTAGGCGCCGTTGCTGTTGAGGTTTCCGGTCGGCGCTACGGGAGCGTTCTGCACGAGGCCGACCACGTTCGACCACCACATCGCCGGGTACCCGGAGACGACGTAGGGAGCCCGCGGCGGCGCGAAGGTCCAAGCCATGGGGATGACCCCGTTCAGATCGGCGACGTTGGCGAACCCCTTCCACGGCCGCGTCACATCGAGCTGCCGCAACGCCTGGCTTCGCATGATCATCGGGTCGAATGGAATCCAGCCCGCGTCGGGCAGGAAGAACTCGCCCCAGACCCACGGACCGCTGCCGCCATTGCGGACGAAGCGGCGGTTGGGATCGTTGTAGCGGGTGACTCCGAGGATCGGCCGCGCCGGAATGCCGGCGGCGCGAAGTGCCGCGACCGCGAGGCAGGTCAGGTCGGCAGGCGTTCCGTTGCCGCTGTTGAGCAGCGACAGCGAGCCGTAGACGTCGATGCCGTTGATGGCGCCGAGGCCCTGTCGGATGATCCCCGAGCCAGTCACGTTGCGGGCCTGCAGGGTCGCCGCCCGCACCAGTTCCTTCGCGGCCACGTAGGGCGTCACCTCGCGAAGGCGTCCACCGCTGACCTGGTCGACGAAGGCCTTGATCGCGGGGGCTTCCGAGTCGATCAAGGTCTCGGGTTCGAGGAATCGCCGAACACTCTCATGCCACTCCCGCGGCCAGGTGATGGCAGCTGCGCGAGCTTCATCGACACCGACGTTGAAGCTCTCGGCGAGGAAGTCGGTCTGCCAGCGAATCGACTGGCCTTGGAAGGGCGGCAGGGGAACGACCGCCAACTGGTTGCCATCGCCCACGCCGGGTTCGAGGCGGCCGGCCGCGTTCGCGTTCGGCACCGCCTGGTTGTCGAGCCAGACCGAGGTCGAGAGGGTGTCGCGATTGATCCGCGAGAGCGGCCCATTCACGATGAGCGAGAGGGCGAGGTCGGCCGACGGAAACCCCAACGCCGCGGGGCTGAAGTCGTAGCCGGAGTAGCCGGTCACGGTGACGGTGAATCGAACCTCGTTCAGGCGCGAGTCGCGGCGGGTGACGATGGGCGGCGACGGCTGGGTCTCCGCGGGCGCGACTGCGACCCATGCGGCGGGAGCGAGCAGACTCGTTGCGGCGAAGATCACCATGAAGGGATGCTACGACCGCCAGCGGTCCGGCGATCCGCTCGAGTGCCGCATCGGGGCGCGAATCTCGCTAGCCGAGCAGTTGCGACCAACCGCGAGGGTCGAGCTGGGATTGAATGGTGTTGAACAGTTGCGCCAGCACCAGGTTCAGGGCGATGATGGCGATGAAGCTCGCCACAAAGGCCGAGGTTGCCGCCCGACCCACGCCGGAGGCCCCGGAGCCGCAGTTGAAGCCCTTCCAGCAGGCGATGAGTCCGATGCTGAGGCCGAAGAAGAGGCTCTTGCCGAGGCCGTTCAGGGGATCCCACCACAGCACGTAGGACGCGGTGAAGTGCCAATAGTCGACGCTCGGGATTCCGTGCACCTTCACGCAGACCAGCCACGCCCCCCACGATCCGAGCAGGTCGGAATAGAGGGTCAGCACCGGGGTCATCAGCATGCACGCCGCCACCCTGGGCACCACCAGGATGCGGACGGGGTCGGCGGCCATCGCCCGCATGGCGTCGAGCTGGTCGGTCACCCGCATCGAGCCGATCTCGGCGGCGAGTGCGCCGCCCACCCGGCCCGCGACCATCACCGCGGCAAGCACCGGCCCGATCTGCCGCGTGACCGAGGCGTTGATGATGCCGCCCATCCGGTTTTCCTGCCCGATGGCTGCGAACTGGTAGTAGCCCTCGAGCGCCAGGATCATCCCGATGAAGACGCCGGTGATCGCGACCACCGGAATGGTGGCGACCCCAACGGCGTAGAGCTGCGGGCCGAGATTGCGCCAGCGGAGCCACGAGGCCGGCTGCGCGAAGGCGATGCCGAACGTCCGAAGCGAGAAGGTGGAGAAGCGTCCGAAGCCCTCGATGGCAGCGCCGAGGTTCGCAAGGACTCCTGCTCGGGTCGCGGTCGGGAGGAGCTCGGGCATGGGTGGAGAGGATATCCGGACCCTCGGTCCGCGACCGGAGGAAGCGCGAGGTGCTTGGCGGTCCCCGCGGCCCCGACCTCGAGCGTGCCGGAATCTCAACGATCGCGCGCCGATTTGGTGGCCTGAGCATTCCCAGTTCGGCACCGCCTGCTAGCGTGCCGGGAACGACCGGGTCGGTCGTCACGCAAGGAGGCGTGGCTCATGCAGAACATCTCGAGTGGCCGGGTGGAGCAGCGCGCTCGCGGCGAGCGTGCTGAAGTGTCTTGCTGCGTGCAGTGGGGGCGATGCGCGGATCGACGGTGGATCGCTGCGATGGTGCTCTTGCCCTTGGCGTGGGCAGCACCGACGCAGGTTGCTGCGGATGAATGCAACTCGCGCTACCTCTGGGACAGCTGCTGGACTGGCCTCGCGCCGCTGGTTTCGAGCGAGGAACTCATGGTCTGGATCGAGGACGACAACATTCGTTGGAACGCCTCGGCTGCAGCAGGGGAGCTCTGCGATCGAGTGGTCGACCCTGATCGCGCCGACGCGGCGGTGGCAGCAATCTGGCGGGGCATCGAGTCGCGCGATGAGCAGGTGCGCAACGTCTCGGCGGCCATCCTGCAGCGGGCGATCATGGGGCGGCCGGAGGGCCTCGCGCCGATCGAGCCTCCGCAGTGGCTCATCGAACTCTCCGTCGACTGCGCGGTGACATACCGCGGCTTCACCGGAGCCGGTGGTTTCCCCTTTGAACTCAGCGAGATCCGATCGGTTGCCTTCGTGGAGCGCTTTGCGCAGCGTGCGGCCCCGCTGCTGCTGCTTCGCTTCGAGGAGGCTCGCTCCGGGGAGCTGGTGCCCGGAGTGGACCTCCCATGGTGGTGTGATCCCGTCGAGCATACCCAATGGCGGCTCTTCATGGCCGCGTACCTCCTCGCCAGGGTGCCGGGCGTTCTCCCGATCGAGACACATGTCGAGCCGCTCATCAAGGCGCTCGAGTCCAACTACCGAACGTTCGACGCGCTGATGGGCATGGTGGCGCTCGACCTCATCGGCCCGCGGGCGGCTGGGCCGGTGCGGCGAGCGATGGCGCAGTGCCAGGACGAGCAGCAGCGCGGCTGCCTCAAAATGCTGCTGGCGCACTGGGAAGCGCCTCCCGAATCTGGACTTCGTGAGCACGCGGTCGAGGAACTTCGCAAGACGCCGCTCACTTGCAAGGTGGGCGATCCCCTCGCGGAGTGGGGCCTCGACTTGCAGGCGAGGGATTCGCTGTACTGAGTGCGACGAGCGACGCAGGGACTGACCGAGCGCTCGCCTCCGGCGCGGAGCTTTGCTCGATCGTTAGCCGAGGAGCGAACCAGGCCGTCGACGGTGCCCCGGCACCTGCTTGTGGTCCGGCGGGGCGGGTTCGTGCTGCGCGTCGGCGACTGCCCTCGGCCGATAGGATCCTCGCATGTCCTCCTCGGCAGCAGCGAGTGAGTCCGCGGAGTTGGCGTCTTCCCGCCGCTACTGCCTGGGATGCCGTCACGAACTCACCGAGGCGGCACCGCGGTGCCCCGAGTGCGGCCGCCCATTCGATCCCGAGAATCCCCGCACGTGGTGGCGAGCGCGACCGATCTGGATCGAAGTCCCGTTTCGCCGCTGCGGCCCGTGGTTCCACGCTTCGATCGCGGTGGCCACATTGGTCTGGTGCTACGCCCGCAGCGTTCCCGCGGAGGACTTCCTCGCAGGACTCGCTGCGACCGGGCTCTTTCTGCTTCTCGGCCTCGTCGTGCTGCTCAAGATCCTGGTTCGCCTCGAGATTCGCCTGCGGGCAGGTGGCCCGGGGCCGATCGCGGCGAGGGAGTGGGGCTGGCTGACCGCGCCGCTGCTCGCCGCCGCCGGGATCGCGCTCGCGCACACCTCGCTGCCGCTCCGACTCGGCCTCGTCACAGCGCAAGGCACGCTCGATCGGTTGCGGCAGGAGTTGACCGCCGATGCCACCGCCACGTTGCCTCCCGGCACCATGGCCTCGTGGTACCGACTCCAGAAGGTGGACCGAACGTGGCTTTTCCTGCAGGACGAGCCGCCGCGGGACCAGTTGGTGATCGAGGATCTCTACTCGAACCGATCGACCGAAGCGGCGGCCGACGCGGAGGATCCCGGCTTCGTCTTCCGGATCGACCGCGATAGCCAGTGGATCGTCAACACCTTTGATGCCGGCCAGATATCACGGAACCCCGAGGTAAGGGAGGAGTTCGAGAAGGCTCGAGTCGATGCGACATCGCTCCTGCGTCCTGGATCGGCTCCACCCAAGGGAATGCGGGTGGTCGAGGTGATGCTCTTTGAAGTCGCGCAGGGAGGCTTCCTCGACACCGGATACTGGGGTTGGCTGCCCGATGGCCCCGATCGCCTCTTGGGCGAGTGGCTTGAGTGGCAACGCGTTTCCGGCGACTGGTACTCGGTGCGGGCGACCGACTTCTGAAGGGACCGGTGCAGCGACGCCGGTGAAGAGGCGCACGTTCGCTCCGCGATGGTGCCGTCAGCGAGATGGTTCGGAAGTGTCGGAGACGCCCGGAATCTCCCGAATCCGCAGGTTCCGCCAGCGGACCTCGAGCGGTTCGGTGCGGCCGCCGACGCCGTGCACCTGCAGACCGATGAATCCGCTCGACTCGGCCTCGGGGGCGTGGTCGATGTAGTCGACGACCGGCACGTCGTTGAGCCAGGTCCGGATGCGAGGCCCTTCCGCGATCACCCGCACCCGATTCCAACCATCCTGCAGGAAGACCGACTTCGACGGGGCATCGTCCGCGGGCGACTGCAGCCAGCCACGGCGGCCTTCCTCGTAGAGGCCGGCGGTCCATGCCCGCTCCGAGGGGTCGATCTCGATCTGATAGCCGTGCACTCGGCCGTTCTGGTACTCCGGGCGACTGTGGCTGCGGATCTGGACGCCGCTGTTGAGTTCTCGATCGACCCTGAACTCGTAGCGCAATTCGAAGTCTGCGAAGTCGCGTTCGGTGCAGAGAAAGGAATTCGGCTGGTTGGGTCGAGTCTGGCCGACGATGCAGCCTGCCTCGGCGCGGTACTCGGCCTTGCCACCGCGCGAGATCCACCCGGTGAGATTCTCGCCGTCGAAGAGCGGCACGAATCCGACTTCGTCGGCCGGTACCGCCATGGCAGGCGGCGGCGCCTTGGCGTCGGACGTGCGATCGCGTGGCTGGTCCTGCGGCGTCTGAGTCGCCGCGGATTGCGCGATCGCCACGCTCAACACCATCGTGAACGAGAGTCTCATGGCGCTTCGATCGCCTCGAGTTCGGCGACCGTCCACGGCGCGAAGCGTCCCGCAGTGGCCTGCCGAACCCGGACAATCTCCGCGGGATCGACCGGATCGGCGGTGTTCTCCCAGGCTCGGCGGATGTAGGTCATGAGCGCCGCGAGTTCGTCATTGCTGCGAACCGGCGCCGCGACCATCGCGGTGTCCCAGGTGTTGCCGTTGATGGTGACCGGTCCCTCGATCCCGTGCAGCAGCACCCGCGCGAGCAGGCCCGAGGGGCCCAGCACGATCGGCGAGCCGTTGAGCGGCGGGTAGGTTCCGCCCATTCCCTCGCCATCGACGCCATGACAGCCCATGCAGTGGATGAAGAGTCGCTTGCCCTGCGCGAAGCGCCGCTGCTCGGCGCCGGTGAGTCTTCGCGGCGCCGCCGCGGTGGCCGAGCCCTTGCCCGGCCAGGCGATGCGGGCATCGCAGGCTGCCAGTTGCGGGACCTGCTCGCGCTGCGCAGCGACCGCGGCCGACCACCCGAGGGGTTCGCGATCGAGGCTCATGGTGCGCGGGCTCGGCGAGTCGAGGCGCAGATTCTCCGCGAGGGCCGGAGCCAGCCATGCGGCGATCTCGGGTTGCTCGGCGCCGGCGAGCGCAATCGTCTCGAGCAGCGCGGTCGCTTCGTCGTTGTCGCCGCGCAGGATGAATGAACCGAGGCCGGCGATCACCGGTCGAATCCTGGGATCGAGACGGGCCCGGCTCGCTGGATCGGCCTGGAGTCGCTCCGCCACCAGGGCGGCGAGCAGTCGCGGCTCGGCGTTCACCGCGGAACTGAGGATGGCGCTGCGGATGAAGCGGTCGTCGCCGTCGCGGACCGCCAACTCCGTGAGCCTCGCAATCCGCTGCGGTCCGCTCTTTCCGAGCGAGAGCGCCAACTGCGCCCGCACCAGCGGATCGGGGTCGTCGGCGAGGTCCCACATCGCGGCCTCGAGGCGGGCGTTCTCAGCGGTGTCGTCTCCAAGCCGAGCCTCGAGCATGCGGATTCCCGCCGACCGCAGCGCGGACTCCTCGGCGGCGAGCAGCGACATTGGCATCGCAAGGTCGCACCCTCCGACTCCTGCACCGACCCACGCCGCGTGCAGACGCTCGAGCGGATCGCGGCTCGTGGCCACCACCGCCTCGAGCCGCCGCGGCAGTTCGGGGTCCCATCGCAGCGGAGGCTCGAGCAGCGTGCGCTGCGCGAGGTCGCGGATGGTGCCGTTGCGATCGCCCAGTGCCGCAACCGCGCCGGCAAGATCGCGAGGAATCGTCGGCAAAGGCTGCGGCGGCGAATCGGCGGGCGCAATGCGCCAGATCCGCCCGAGGCCGATCGGTGTCGCGAGTTGGCGGTCGTCGACCTGCTTGCGCAGGAAGCTGGTCATGTAGGTCTTGTGCTGAATGATGCCGCGATAGAAGTCGGCGACGTAGAGCGCGCCATCAGGTCCGATCGCCAAGGCCACCGGCCGAAAACGCTCGTCGCTGCTGGTGAGGAACTCGCGATCGGAGAATCCGTTCTTCGCGACGGGAAGCCCGTTTCGCTCGGAGAGGTCGAGCCACTTGACGCAGTTGGCCGACGGCTCGCAGATGAAGGCGTCGCCTGCGAACTCCGCGCCGAGGAGGGCCGCCCGATTGAAGACCGGGCCGCAGGCTGCGGTGAGATTCGAGAGGGTTCCGTCCGGACGCAACGTGTCGCCCCGGTAGCCGCGATTGACACCGGGGGTCACCCGCGAGGGGTAGACCGCGGTGTCCTCTCCGACCCTCCAGTTCACCCCGTCGAGCCAGCGCTGGTTGGGGTTCTGCGCCGCGTACTCCTTGGGCACGAGGTCGCCGCGAAGGCTCTCGGAGTTGGGGGTGTAGTGGAGCCGACCCACATCGTCCATCGCCACGCCCCATTGCCCGTGCGAGGGGCAGGGAATCGTGCGGGCGCGGACTCCGTCGAACTCGATCAGCACGCTGCCGTCCGAGAGCGCAAATCGGTTGTCGAGGGTGTGGATCAGGCCGTTGGGTGCGTGTTCTGGATTCTCGAACGAGCCGAGGTCGACACCGAGATCGATCTTCGCATCGGCGACACCGTCGTCGTCTTCGTCGGGACAGAAGTACAGGGCCCTCGGCTCGATCAGCAGCGCGCCGCCGTGGGTCGGGGCGATGGCGCGGGGAAGCACCAGGCCTTCGAGAAAGGTGCTGGCACTCTCGAAGATCCCATCGGCGTCGCGGTCTTCGAGCACCTGAATCCGGCTGGTCGGGACTTCCTCTCCGCGGCCGTCCGCATCGGGCATGTAGCTCCGCATCTCGACGACCCACAGGCGACCCCGCTCGTCGAAGGTGATCGCCACGGGGTCCTCGACCAATGGCTCCGCGGCCACGAGATCGATGCGAAAGCCCGGCGTCAGCGAGAAGGCCCCGAGGGCGGCGTCGGGAGAGAGCACCGGTGCTTCGGGGATGTCGAGGTGGGCGATCACGTCGGGCTGCGTCTCACCCTTGACGTCTCCGTTCTGGGCAGCGGCACCTCGCGAAAGCACCGCCAACGCCAACGCGGCCGGCAGGAGAGCACACCATCTTGGACGGGGTCGAAGGCAGGGCATGGGTCGAGTCTACGGCCCGGGCCGTCTCCCGGTCCGCGTGGTCAGGCCGCCGCTTGCCGAGGCTTGTCGGCCCCTTGCAGTCGCTCGACGGCCGGGGGTGGCAAGGACCCGGGTCCTCGGCTCGCGGTGGTGGAGCGTGGGCCCGGGTCGCCGCCGCCCTCAGCCGGGTGCTCGCGAACCAGACGAAGGAATCTTCAACCCGGGCGTATCCAGACCATTCTTCGCGGCTCCGCTTCGGTAGGCGGAGTTCCGCGCCTAACCTGACGGATTCCCCATACCGGAGTGTCTGCTCATGAACCGTTCCTCTCGATTGGACCGATCGCCTGCTCGCCTGCTTGCGGCTGCGTCGGTGGCGACTGCACTCAGTTCTACAGCCTGGTCTTCGGGTGGCGTGATGGTGATTGGCGACACGCCCCCCGGAACGCCCCCATCCTCCGGCGTGGTCGAGGTCTCGGGCGGCGACGGCTTCGCAGTGGCCCGCCGCAGCAACGGCTCTCTGGTCGCCTGGGGCGAGTCGCTCTACGGACAACTCTCGGTGCCGAGCGGCGAGTTCACCAAGGTGGCCGCCGGAGCGCATCACGGTTTGGCGTTGCGAACCGACGGCAGCATCGCCGCCTGGGGCCGGAACAACCTGGGACAAGCCTCGCCGCCTTCCGGCGTTTATGTCGCCATCGCAGCCCAAGGGGAGCATTCGCTCGCGATTCGGAGCAACGGCAACCTCGTTGCCTTCGGGGATGCAAGCGACGGCATGGGCAGCGTCCCGGGCGGCACCTACAGCGCCGTCGCCTGCGGCGACGACCACAACATCGCGCTTCGCACCAGCGGCTCGCTGGTCGCCTGGGGCAGCAACGAGTTCGGAATCACGTCGGTGCCGTCCGGCTCCTTCACGACGGTGGCCTCCACCGAGCACACAGGATTCGCCTTGCGGAACGATGGCACCATCGCGGCCTGGGGTAGCAACGAGTTCGGCCTGGTCTCGGGTCGGCCGAGCGGATCATTCGTCTCGCTTGCAGCCGGCGAGGATCACGTGGTGGCCCGTCGCGCCGACGGCACCGTGGTGGCGTGGGGCCGCAACTCCCACGGCGAACTGGCCATTCCCTCCGGGACCTACGAGGGAATCGGCGCCGGTGACGGTTTCAGCATGGTGGTCGGCGCCAGTGTGCCGCCGCAGCCGCCATCACCCGGATTCGCCAGCACCATCTTCTGGCGGAACCTCGCGAGCGGCCGCAACGGCGTGTGGCGGATGGACGATACCTCGCTCGACTACATCCAGATGCTCCCGACCATCGAGGCATCCACGGGCTGGATGCTCGTCGGAACCGGTTGGTTCGACCATGCTCCCGACAGCGGCGACCACACTCCAGACGCGGTATGGGTTCATGGTCCCACCGGGGCGGTGGGGCTCTGGAAGCTCGACGACGACTGCGGATACGAAATCGACATGCTCGGCAACATGCCGACGTCGGAAGGCTGGCGGGTGGCCGCGATCGGAAACATCGACGGCGACCTCGACGACGACATCGTCTGGTTCAACGAGATCAGCGGACTGGTGCTCGCCTGGATCATGGATGGCGACGACCTCGCTGGCAGTTCGGTGATCGGACAGGTTCCGCCGTCGACCACCTGGATGCTTGAGGCGGCCCTCGATGCCGATGATGACGGCACCGCCGACCTGTTCTGGTGGGATCAGGCCACGGGCCGGACTGGCTGGTGGTGGATTACCCAGGGCACCCTTCAGTCGACGCTGATCATCCCCTACGTCGTCCCGGACGACAGCGGCTGGCGAGTTCGAGGTCGAGGCGACTTCAACGGTGACTTCATTCCCGATCTGCTGTGGCGCAACGAATCAACCGGCGCCAACGGCGTGTGGCTGCTGAATGGAGTCGGGACGCGAAGTGGAATCGGCGCCCTCCCCACGATTCCGCCCGCGACCGGCTGGGACATCGCCGACAGCGGGTCCTGACGCCGAGCCACCCGACGAAAGCAACGACACTGCCGCCGAGACCTCCGGGTCTCGGCGGTCTTCGTTCGCAGGCGGCCGGCCCGGTCGATCGTGCGACAGGCTCGGCCCTACCATCCCGCTCGCCGGATGGCGGTACCGTCGGCGAAGTTGACTGGATCCGCCCCTCCGAGCCCGGCGAACCCGACGACCTCCGTCCACAGTTCCCATTGCCCCGATGACCGCATCCGCTGCTCCCTCAAACCCCCGCGGGTCAGGCCCCCTCCGCTCGGTTGCCGGGGCGGTGTTCGACCTCTTCAGCAGTGTCCGTTTCGGCATCGTGCTCTTGGCGCTGCTCTTCGCCTACATGGCGGTCGGCTCGGCGGGCCTCGTCTACCCGATCCATCCCAACCTCTTCCACCCGGACGCCTGGGTGCACGCGCAGATCCGGCAGTGGCGGCCCTTCGAAATGACCGAGTTCGAGTGGTTCCACTGGTGGCCCTTCGACCTGCTGATGGTGCTGATCTGCTTGAACATCACGGTCACCACGGTGCGGCGGATCCCGCTGCGGCCAGTGAACTTCGGGGTGTGGATGATCCACACCGGCATCCTCGTGCTCTCGGTGGGCAGCTTCATCTACTTCGCGACCAAGGTGGAGGGCGATGCGCCGGTGATCCGCCGCTCGGTGGTCGCGAGCTTCGTCGCAGCGGACACCGACGCGACCGTGGGCACTCCGCAGCCCGAGTCCGCACCGGTCTCGGTGGCGGCGATTCCCGGCAATCGCACCACCCTCGAGACTTCCGCGGGCACCTACGCCATCGAGGTGGTCGACATCGACCCACAGTGGGAACTGCTGTCTGGAGTCGATGCGGGGAAGCGGGCCTACAGCGTCAACCTTCTGGTCGAGAGCCCCCGCGGCGAGCGCTTCCTGCGGCAGGTGATCGCGGGCTATCCCGAGTACACCGAGGATCTGGTCTTCACCCAGGATTCCCAGCAACCCGTGAAGCGCTCGGTCAAGGTCTCGGGGAAGCCGCTCGTCGACGAGTCGCTCCGCCTCGAACTCGACTACCGCTCGCAGCAGTGGTTCTACCTCAAGCACGACATCGCCAAGAACTGGGCCGTCTACATCCGTCGTCCCGGCGCCGCGGAGTGGAGTGAGCGGCCCATCGACGGCCTGCCGCTCTACAACGACTACATCGCCGATCGCGACTGGGTGTTCGAGACGGAGGGAGTCTCGCCACCCGTCGATCCCATCGATCTCGAAGTGGCGGCGGTCGAGCCGGGCGACCCCGCGGCGAACGTCGCGTTTCGAGTGAGCGGGTACCTGCGGTATGCGATGGAGCGATCGCGGATCGTGGCGGGAGGGCGGGAGTCTCCCTTCAATCCCACCGCCTTCCTCACCGTGTCGAGCGATCGTGGCGAGCGGAGCCCCTATCGCCTGCAGGCCCTCGACGCGGAGGCGAGGCGGGCCGACGGGGGATTGCTCGCCTTCCGCGCCGTCGACAGCGAAGCCGCGTTCGAGGAGATCCTCACCCAACCGACGCTTCGATTCGAGATTCCCGCGCTCGGATTCGTCGCCGATGAGACGATTCGGGCGGTGCTGCTCGCTCAGCAGGACCTCGGCTTCACCGATCTCGGCGAGACCGGATACGCCTATCGCGTGGTCGCGGTGCAGGACGAGATCCCGCTCTCGAGCGGCGTGGCGTCGATCGCGATCATCGAGATCCGCACTCCGGACGCCAAGATCGTCCGCCGCTGGGTCTTCGACGATCCCCGCCTCACCCGCGACGTGGGACCCGACATGGTCGGGCCGACCCACGGAGGGCCGGCGCTGCTCGAGGAGTCGATCGTGGTCGGCTACCGGCCCGGAACCGGAATGGCCCTGCTGACCCTCGTCGTGGGTCCCGGCGAGGAGCGGCTTCGCCTCGTCAACGCCATTGGTGCCGACAAGCCCGATTCACGCGAGGTCGAGGTCGGTGCGGCGGTGCAGGTGCCCGGTGGGCTGACGGTGACGCTCGATCGCTATCTGCCGCGGGCTCGAATCGAGACCAAGCCGTTCATCGTGCCGCCGAACCAGCGCGACCGGGATGCGGGCACGCACTTCGCCATGATCCGGCTCGCGGCTCCGGGCGGAGCGCCGGTCTGGCTGCCGTTCCACCAGTACGCCTTCACCGGTGCAGAGGACGCGCTCCGCCGCTTCCGGTTCGCCCCTCAGCGGGTTCGCCTCGCGGACGGATCGGAACTCGAGGTGATCTTCTCGCGCCGCCGCCTCCCGCTCCCGGCCGAGATCGCTCTCGACGAGTTCATCCTCACCGCCCACGTCGGCGGCTTCACCGGCGAGAGCGGCAGCATCCGCAACTGGACCAGCATGATCCGCTTCCGCACCGCCGATGGCTGGAGCGAGCCGCAGCGAGTGAGCGTCAACGATCCAGTCGCCTACGGCGGCTATTCGTACTTCCAGGCGCAGTGGGACCCGCCCGATCCGGCGCGAGGCGAAGGCGATCGCATGAGTCGAGGACTCAACTACACCGTGCTCGGAGTCGGCAATCGCCACGGCATCTACACGCAGCTCGCCGGATGCACCATCGCGGTGTTCGGCATGCTCTACGCCTTCTACGTCAAGCCGGTGATCAAGCGACGTCACCTCGAGCGAGCGCAGGCGCGGGCCGGGAGCGCCGCCAAGGCCGCGGCCCGAGAGGCCGTGGTGGCAGGAGGAGCGGCATGAGCAACATCTTCGCGCAGCGGATCAATCAAGGACGCGGCGGATTCGGGCACCTGCTCGTTTGGAAGGCGCTGCGCCTCTGGGCCGTGCTGGGCATGCTGCTCACGGCTTCGCCGTCGCTGGCGCAGTCGGCGGCTGACGAAGCCGCACCTCCGGCATCATTCGCGGAGCAGGTCGATCTCGGTCCGCTCGGCGGCGCCGCAGTGCTCGTCGAGGGGCGGCTCAAGAGCTTTGGCTCGCATGCCTCCGCGACCATGTACTCGATCTGCGGACCGCGGCGCATCGCCGGGCAATCGCCGGCGTTCACCTACCTCGATCTGATGATCCGGCCCGAGGCCTACGCCAATGCCGATCTCATCTACATCAAGAACAAGAGCGTCCGCCAGCGGATCGCCGACACGCTCGTCGCCGCAGATCCCGGGTTGGAATCGCGGCTTGCGGTCTCCGTCAAGAGCGGGCTCTTCTCGCAGGCGTTGCTGAACCGAGTCGAGGTCCAGGAACTGCTGCGGGTGCTCGAAGCCGACCTCGTCCGCACGGCGCGGCCGGTGTCCGAGATTCGCGGCGCTCTCTTCGTGGCAGAGGCGGCGCAGCTGCTCTCGCGGCTGCGGATGATTCCGCCGACCGAAGGCGAAGGGGAGACCCGCTGGCACGGGCTTGACGAGCTGGTGCTGCCGGCCGCGGATGCGGCGCCGGGCGAGATCTCGTTGCTGCCGTCGATCGAAGGCCTCTCGCCGGAGGCGGCCCGCGATATCCGCCGCTCGTGGCGCGACCTCGTCGAGAGCTGGCGGCAGGGCGACGCCGAATCGGCCAATGCCTCGATCGCGGCGTTCGCGGCGGCGCTGCCGGGGATCAACCCCGAGCTCTACCCCGAGCGCAGCCGGCTTGCCTGGGAGAACTGGTACTTCGAGCAGGGCAACCTCACGTGGATCTGGCTGGTCTACCTCGCGAGCGTGGCGGTGCTGCTGGTCGCGGTGGTGTATCGCTGGCCCAAGGCGCTGTGGTTCGGGTACGCGGTGTTCGCGACGGCCCTCGCCCTGCAGACCTTCGCGGTCGGGCTGCGGTGGTACGTCGCCGGCCGCTGGCCCAACTCCAACATGTTCGAGGCGGTGACCACCGCAGCGTGGTTCGGGGCGGTGGCGGCGATCGCCTTGGAGCTCTGGGTGCGAAGGACGCCGCTCAAGGGGTTCTTCGCCCTAGGAGCCGCGGTCGCCTGCATGGTGGCGCTGATGAGCGCCCACTTCCTGCCGGTGCAGCTCAATCCCAACATCGGGAACATGATGCCGGTGCTCCACGACGTGTGGCTCTACATCCACACCAACGTGATCATCTTCAGCTACTGCCTGATCTTCATGGCCGCCGTCTCTTCGGCGATCTATCTCGCCCACCGCGTCTTCGGCGGGCTTCCCGCCTACGCCCGCGCCGGCGGCACCGGCATGGTGCTTGCGACCGCGGCGAGCGGACAAGGCTGGACCGAGACGGCGGGAGAACGCCGCGGTCCTTCACTCGGCGAAGTGCTCGACGGCGTCACCATGGTGCTGATGGAGCTTTCCTTCGTCATGCTCTGGTCGGGGTTGGTGATGGGTGCCATCTGGGCCGACCACAGTTGGGGCCGGCCGTGGGGTTGGGATCCCAAGGAGGTCTTCGCGCTCGAGACCTTCGTGGTCTTCCTGCTGCTGGTGCACGTTCGCTGGAGGGTCAAGGACAAGGGCTTCTGGACGGCGCTGCTCGCCCTCGTCGGTGCCGCAGTGATGCTCTTCAACTGGATCGTCGTGAACTTCGTGATCACCGGCCTGCACAGCTACGCGTAGCGATCGGCCACGCCCAGGTCACGGGGCGAGCGTTCATGCGACCCCGAATGCGGCGTGATCGCCGAGTTCCCGTTCGATTCGCAGCAGGCGGTTGTACTTTGCGGTGCGATCGCTGCGGCAGGGGGCCCCGGTCTTGATCTGTCCGCAGTTGGTGGCGACGGCAAGATCGGCGATGGTGGAGTCCTCGGTCTCGCCGGAGCGATGGCTCATGACCGCGGTGTAGCGGTTGCGCATCGCAAGGCCGACCGCCTCGAGCGTCTCGCTGAGGGTTCCGATCTGGTTCACCTTGACGAGGATCGAGTTCGCGCATCCCTCGCGAATGCCGCGGGCGAGGAACTCCGGATTGGTGACGAAGAGGTCGTCTCCGACGAGTTGGATGGTGTCGCCAAGGGTGGCGGTCAGCTTCGCCCAGCCCGACCAGTCGTCCTCGGCGAGGCCATCCTCGATCGAGCGAATGGGCCACTTGGAGCACCAGGTCTTCCAGAGCTCGATCATCTCCTCGCTGCTTGCGATGCGATCAGGATCGCTCTTGAAGAAGCAGTAGCCCTCGCGGCCGCGGGCCCTGGCTTCATTGGCCAGTTCGCTCGTCGCCGGATCGAGGCAGATCACCACCTGCTCGCCGAGCGCGTATCCGGCCTTCTCGACGGCGGTGGCGATGAGTTCGAGGGCGTCCTCGTTGCGGGCGAGGTTTGGGGCGAAGCCGCCCTCGTCTCCGACTGCAGTCGACAGGCCCCGGTGATGCAGCACTGCCTTGAGGTGATGGAAGATCTCGACGCCGGCGCGGAGGCTCTGCGAGAAGGTCTCGAAGCCTCGCGGCTGGATCATGAACTCCTGGAAGTCGACGGTGTTGTCGGCGTGCTTGCCGCCGTTGAGGATGTTGAACATCGGCGCCGGCAGGCGTCGGGCCGCGACCCCGCCGACGTAGCGATAGAGCGGCTGCCCGGTCGAGGCTGCCGCGGCGTGGGCGTTGGCGAGCGAGACCGCGAGCAGCGCGTTGGCCCCGAGGCGAGCCTTGTTCGGCGTGCCGTCGAGCTCGAGCATGCGGCGATCGATGGTCTCCTGATCGAGGGCGTTCTGCCCGATCAATGCCGGCGCGAGAATGCCCTCCACGTGGCTCGCCGCGCGGGCGACGCCCTTGCCGAGATAGCGGCTCTTGTCGCCGTCGCGCAGTTCCACCGCCTCGTGTTCACCCGTGCTGGCGCCCGAGGGCACGGCGGCCCGCCCACGGCTTCCGTCGGCGAGCACCACCTCGGACTCGAGGGTGGGGTTGCCGCGGCTGTCGAGGATCTCGAGTGCGGTGATCGAGGCGATCGCGGAGCGGGGAACGTTCGGCATGAGGTCTGGCTCGAGGGAACGGGAACGATCGAGTCGGGATGCTATCGGCATCCCGGTTCACCCGGTCTCGGCGGGAGCGGGGAATTGCGGCTCTCGGCCTTCGAGCACGGCGGCCACATCCCGAACTACCCACGACATGTTCTCGGTGGCTTGGCGAGTGCGGGAGGCCAGATGCGGAAGCAGGTGAGCGTTGGGGAGTGTCCACAGCGGGTTGGATGCTCTCGGCGGCTCGGGATCGTGAACATCGAGCAGGGCCTGCGATCCGGGATTCGCCGCGAGATGCGCCGCGAGCGCATCGTGGTCGAGCACCATCCCGCGGCAGGTGTTGATCAGCGTCGCCGAGGGCTTCAGCAGGGAGATGAGCCGGCCGCCGACGAACCGCCGATTCGCGGCTCGGCCATCGATGTGCAAGGTGAGGACGTCGCTCTCGGCGAACAGCGTTTCGACCTCGACCGGCTCGGCCCGAGTGGCGGCGAGCCGATCGAGCGGAAGAAGATCGTTGAACCGAACGCGGAATCCGATGGCGGCGGCGACCTCCGCCACGCGCCGCCCGATGCGTCCGAGCCCGAGCACCCCGAGGGTCAGCTGGTCCATCTGACGCTCGCCGACGACCTCGCGTCGAAGTTCATGCCAGCGCGATTCGGTGATTGCCTCAGAGAGCACCAGCCTCGGCCGCAGCGCGTCGCAGAGAAGTGCGACGACGTACTCGACCACCGCCTGCGTGTTTGCCTCGGGGGTGTGGACCACGCGAATGCCGCGCCGATGGCAGGCCGCGAGATCGATGTTCTCAAGTCCCACGCCGGCACGCCCCACGACCCGCAGGCGGGGCATGCGGTCGAGCAGCGACTCGTCCACCTGGGTGTATGTACGGACGATCAGCCCCTCGGCGGATGCGGCGACCTCGGCGAATCGAGCAGTTTCCGGTCCCGCAAACTCGATCTCGCACCGCTCGGCGAGCCAAGCCGCAGGCTTGGAGTCGACGGCTTCGGTGGCAATCACAACTTCCCTCATGGGCGGTCAGGAACTCGAAACTGGGGGGGGAAGACCGAGAAGTTTTGGTGAACCCGAAGTCCGAGTCGCGGATACCTAGGGGTTTTACCTTGATCTCGCCGTGCCTGTGGTCCATTCTTCACGATCAGGAGCGAGGGAATGACAGACCCCTCTTCCGGCAGCAGATTCCACAATAGAGGCTTGATCATGTCCATGCGCCAACTCTCCCAATCTCGTTTCGCCGGGACTGCCATGACGGGCGTCCTGGGGCTCGCTTCGGTCGCGGGCACCGCCGTGGGGCAGTTGGCGGATGGATTCGCCGAACTGCATGATCGGCTGGGGGAGGCGACTCCGACCGGCGCGGGCGTTGGGGTCGGTCAAGTAGAGGCGCTGCAGGGCACCAGCTACAAGCCCAACTCGAGCAGTTTCGGAGTTGCGTACTCGGTGATCGAAATGAGTGGCCCGTCGGGGGTGAGCGCGCACGCGAGTTCCGTCATTGCAACCTACGTGCAGCGATGTTCAGGCCTGGAGACCGACTGGTCCTGGGAGGCGCTCAACTTCCTCCAGGGTGGACTGCTGAACTTCGGCGGCGGTGCGCCGCTGCTCCCGCCGGCTGGTCTGGGGCTCTTCAACCACAGTTGGGTCGCCAGCGGCGAGGACGCGGCCTCCGGCAACAATGTGTTGAGGCGCTTCGACTACCAGGTCTCTCGAGACAACACGCTCAGCATGGTCGGCATCGGGAACAACGCGAGTTCGCCGCCCGCGTACCTGATGTCGAGTCAGTACAACGGGATCACCGTTGGAGCCCTGAACACCTCGCACGGCCTGACGCCCGGGGGCGGACGCGACGGCGAGGGCCGCATGAAGCCGGACATCGCAGTCGAGAGCGTCGGAGCGTCGAGCACGGCGACTCCGATCGTGTCTGCAGTCGCGGCGATCCTGCTTGAGACCGCCGAGACCGATCCGGACCTCGCGGGCAACCCGGACGCGTCGGACGATCAGGTCATCAAGGCGGTGATCCTGGCGTCGGCCACCCATGCCGAGACCTGGTCCAATCAGCCTGCTGCCAAGGGGCCGGATCGAGGCGTGACGTCGAGCCCGCTCGACTCCACCTGGGGAGCCGGATTCGTGAACGCGAACCGCGCACACCTTCTTCTGACGGGAGGCGAGCAGCCTCCTTCCTCGACGGTACCGGCGTCCTCGAACGCGACCAATCGAGGTTGGAGCAGGACCGGCATTGGATCGGGAACGCGTCGCTACTGGCGATTCACGATCGGCGAGCAGGTCGACGAGGTTGTGATCCTGGCCACTTGGCCGAGGTACGTGCCGAGCACCTTCACCAGTTACAGCCTCATGAACATCGATCTCACCCTCTCCCGGGTCGAGGGGACCACCCTGATCCCGCTGACCGGCGATGCGGGACTCTCGTACTTCGCCTCCGGCAATGTCGTGAGCGAGAGCGCGGTCGACAACGTCGAACTTCTGGTGGTGCGCGATCTGGCGCCGGGAGACTACGTCTTTGAGATCTACCGGGTCCCGGGTGCCACCTCGACCTCGGTGGCAGTGGCGTGGCTCATGCCGGAGACCGACATGCCTGGGATCCCGGGCGACCTCAACCACGACGGCATGGTCAACGGCGCCGACCTCGCGATCCTGCTCGGATGCTGGGGCGAGGTGACCGATCCGGCCTGCTCTCCGAGCGACTTGAACGCGGATGGACTGGTCAACGGTGCCGATCTGAGCATCCAGCTCGGCAACTGGACCGGCTGACTGGCGGGGGATGTTCGGACCCGACGGAGCGGTCGTTGAAGCGGGGAGCCTGCGCGCCGATCGCTAGACTTCGCCGGTGGATCGAGTCACCCCCGGCCACTGGCTGCGTCTGGTTGCGCTGCTCGCGTTGCTCGCCGCGACGCTGCTCTATCCGATCTGGCTGACGGTCTCGGGGGCCTTCGAGGCCGACGGTGGCGGTTTCACGCTGCACCACGTACTTGAGGTCTTCCGAGATCCGGTGCTGCGTTCTGGACTCTTGAATTCGTTGGGAATCGCCGCAGCGACGACGCTGCTCGCCGCTTGCATCGCGATGCCGCTCGCGATGCTCTCGGCGCGGTACGACTACCCCGGCAAGGCGCTGCTCGGGGGCCTGGTGCTGGTGCCCTTGATCCTGCCGCCCTTCGTGGGCGCGATCGGCGTTCGCGCCATCCTCGGCCGCTACGGCTCGCTGAACCAGATTCTCCTCGACCTCGGGATGACCTCGTCTCCGATCGACTTCCTCGGCGAGGGTGGCTTCGCCGCCGTGGTGCTGCTCGAGGCCCTGCATCTCTACCCGATCCTCTACCTAAACCTGCTCGCGGCGCTCGCGAACATAGACCCGGCCATGGAAGAGGCTGCGGAGAACCTCGGGGCGAACGCCTGGACCCGGTTCCGTCGCGTCACGCTTCCCTTGGTGCGACCCGGGCTCTTTGCCGGTGCGACCATCGTCTTCATCTGGAGCTTCACCGAACTCGGCACCCCCCTGATGCTCGAGTTCAACCGGGTGACGCCGGTTCAGATCTTCAACGGCATCAAGGAGATGGAGGCCTCGCCGCAGCCCTACGCGCTCGTGGCGGTGCTGCTGCTCACGGCGACAGTGCTCTATCTCTTCGGCAAGGTGGCGTTTGGTCGTGCGGCGGCGGCCGGCAGCAGCAAGGCCTCGATTCGCGCCTCGATTCCCGCGTTGGGCGGGTGGCGTGGCGCTGCGGCCTTCGCTGCGGTCGCGTTGGTCGTCGCGGTCGCGGCGGTGCCGCACTTGGGCGTCATCCTGTCGAGCCTTGCCGTCGAGGGCACGTGGTACCAGAGTGTGCTGCCGCGGGCCTTCACGATCGAACACTTCGGTGAGGCGCTCACCCATCCGTTGGCGGCGGGGTCGATTCGCAACAGCTTGGTGCTGTCCCTCGCCGCCGTCGCCGCGAGCGTGCTGGTTGGAGTGGCGATTGCTCGGTTGCTGGTTCGCTCTCGCGTCCCCGGCCGCTGGCTGCTCGATGCGTTGAGCATGCTGCCGCTCGCGGTGCCGGGGCTCGTCCTCGCGTTCGGATACGTCTCGCTCTCACTGCACTGGCCGTTCTCGGGAAGCATGCCCGCATGGCTGCAGCCGTGGTTGGCCGGAGTCCTGCCCGCCTCGTGGATGTCGTGGCTCGACAATGGCCCCTTGCGTCCCATCGGAGACATCCTCGGCGCGGATCCGAGTCCGATGTTCCTGCTCGTCGTCGCCTACGGAGTCCGGCGCTTGCCCTACGTGGTGCGGGCGGCCGCGGCGGGCATGGAGCAGACCGGGGTGGCGGTCGAGGAGGCGGCGGTGAATCTCGGTGCGGGACGGTTCACGGTGATGCGACGCGTGGTGATCCCACTCATCCTCGCCAACCTGCTCGGCGGTGCCTTGCTCGCCTTCAGCTTCTCGATGCTCGAGGTCTCCGATAGCCTCATCCTCGCCCAGCGCGAGCGTGACTATCCGATTACCAAGGCGATTTACACCTTGGCGGAGCGGCTTGGCGATGGCCCCTCGATCGCCAGCGCCATGGGGGTTTGGGGCATGGCTTTGCTGACGACGACCCTGCTCGCCGCGACGCTGCTCATGGGTCGCAGGTTGGGGGCGCTCTTCCGAGCCTAGGTTCGGGCTGACGGATCCCCTCATCGATCCGCCCGGCACTCTGCCCAGCAGCGTTGGGTTCGACCGGCGATTTCACCGTGGATACGCCTTCGGCCTGTCCCCTCGACAGCCGGGCTGCGACGGCAGCGTGGGTCTCATTGCATCCTCGACCTGGGTCTCACGGCATCTCGGAAGTCAAGTACCACCTGCGGGTTTGCCCCGATGGGTAGGCGTCCGCGTCGACCCTCGTTAGACTCTGGGTTCTTGGCCCGATGAGAGTGTCCGAGGGTTCCGACGTGGGGAGTCGCGCCGTTCCAATGCCGGGAGATCCTGATCACATCGAGTTGGGAGGTCGAGGTCCCGAGCGGATTGGCCCTACGGCTGAGGCGTCCGGCGAACCTTCACGAGATGGCGGATCTGATCCGAGCGTGAATCCCTCGGGTCTGGATGACGCGACTGTTCCGGAAGTGGGGGACGCACCTGCGTCGCTGCCTGACTTCCGCTTGCTTGCGAAGATTGGTCAGGGTGGGTTCGGATCGGTATGGATCGCGCAACACGCCCACACCGGCGACGCGGTCGCGATCAAGTTCATCCCACCAGTGAGCCGAGCGACCGAGCTCAAGGGGCTTCAGCATCTGCGGCAGCGGGTCCGCGAAGGTCAGGACCACCTGGTGTGGACCGAGTACATCGGAGAGGCTGACGGGTTCATCTACTGCGTCATGGACTTGGCCGATCCGGTCGTGGATGGGCCGCTCTTCGCCGACCGCTACGAGGCGATGACGCTGCTGAAGTACCAGAAGCAACGGGGTCGTCTCGACCTCGCCGAGGCGGCAGCGGTCACTCTTGCGATCGCGAAGGGGCTCGCCTTTCTGCAAGCCGTCGGGTTGAGGCACGGCGACGTCAAGCCCGCCAACGTCCTCCGGGTTCGCGGCAAGTGGAAGCTTGCCGACTACGGCATGATGGGAGGCCTCGATGCGAGGGCCCGTGGCGGCACCCGTTCGTACCTTCCGCCGGAAGGTCCGCACGGAGATCGCGCCGACCAGTTTGCGCTTGGCGTGGTGCTTTTCGAGTTGGTCTTCGGTCACAAGCCGAGCAAGGACGCGCGTGAGTCGTGGGCAGAGTCCCGACTGGGGACTGGGTTGCGTCGAGTCCAGCAGCGGCTCGTCGAAGTCGACCCCGCGCGGCGGTTCGCGTCGCTGCAAGAAGTGGTCGACGAACTCGATCGCCTCACCTCTGCGACCATCGCCTCAGCAGCCTCCGGGACAGCCGGAGCCTGTCCGAGCTGCGGAGAGGGGATCCACGGCAGCGAGGAGGTCTGCGGAAACTGCGGCGGCGAGTTGTGGCAGCAGTGCCCGGTCTGTCAGGAACGCGGTTCCATGCTGCTTCGATACTGCACGCAGTGCCGTGGGCCGGTGCATGGCGTGGCGGCCCTCAGGCAAGAGGTCAACGAGGCGGACCGGCTCCTTTCCGACGGACGGCATCGAGAGTGTCGTCAGCGGCTCGATGGCCCGGTGGACGACCTTCGCAAGGAGGTCGAGCGAGACTTGGGTCGAGTTCACAGCGGTGATCTTGCCCGTCGCAGACGTGCGGAGTCGCTTCGTGACGAGTTCGTGGGACGGATCCGCCGCATGTCGGACAAGTGCCGATTGCTGGAGGAACTCGACCGCAAGATCGCCTCAGCCAGCGATGCCGCCGACGTGGTGGCACTCCGGGACGGCGTCCAAAGAGCCCTCGAGATCGTGCCGGGAGCGGTCACCTACGAAGGGCTGCGAGCCAACCTCCCTGCACTCGAGTCGCGCAGCCGCTGGAACTCGCTGCTGGTCCGACTGGGCAATCCGCACCTTGATCCCAAACGGGTCTCGGCTGGATCGCTGCAATCGTCCATCGTCGCCATGAAGCAGCAGCTGCCGGCGGAACCTCAGGTCCGTTCGGATGCCAAGGCTGTCATCGATGTGCTGGAAGAAGAGCTCTTCCGTCGACTGCGGGGCAAGTGTTCCAAGGAGGCCGACCTGCACCTCGAAGCGGGGCGGCCGCTCGTCGCGCTTCGCTGGCTGCGGCGGGCCGAGTCGAGGAAGGCTGCGGACTCGGAAATGCGGTCCAGGATCGAGATGTTGGCAAGTTCACTCGCCGAGCGCGAGGGCCCGTCGATGCGGAGTCGGGCTCAGGACTTGCTCGCGAAGTCGGGACATCATCGCGAACTGCGGCGCCTTGCCCGCGACTTGGCGACCATCGAACTCGGCAAGGACACCTTCGTCGAGCGGCTTCGCAAGGAGTGGCAGCGACGGCGGCGGATCGATCTCCTTCGGCGGATCTCGGCACGATGCGGATCTGCAATCCAGTCCGCCGATCGGATTTCGTGTGCGGGGTTGTTGGATCTGGCCTATCGACTCGCGGGTAGCGAGTTGCAGATTCGAGATCGCGTCATCGACCTCGACAACGAGATCGAGTCCCGATTCCGGACCCTCGCGAGTTCGATGGCGGCGGCGGATGCCGCAGCCGCGACTGGCGATGTCCTGGGCAACCTTGCGCACCTCGAGCAGGCCGAGCGAATCGCGCCCCGCCAAGCGGGATTGGCCTCTCGCCTGCAGGTGGCTCGTGAAGCCGCGGCCCGGCTTCCCAGACTGCGTCGCCGTCGCCGCTTGGTCGCCGCAGCCGGGCTTGCAGTTGCCGCGGGCGTCATCGCGGTCGGCGCCTACCACGTCATGCACCTCAAGCCGCTCCGCGCAGCGTTCGATCGCGTTTCGTCCGTCCGCGGACGCGACGCGGCCGCCGCACGGGCGGAGGCCCTCGCCGCCGTCGACGTGTGGCGCATGAGCGAGCAGATGCTGCTGACCGACCTCGGCACCACCGAGGAGATCCGTGACGCGTGGAAGGCGAGCTGGGCCCGCTCGCTCGCCGATGCGACCGCCGCGGCAGATCAACGCGCCCCGCTGATCGAAGAACTTCCAGCCTTGAAAGCGAGGTTCACGAACGAGCGCGGGTGGTGCGAAGAGCAGATCGCGGCGATCGATCTCGCCACCTTTGGAGCGAACCCTCGACGAGCCGACCCAAGCCAGCTGCTGGCCTGGTTCGAGGCTCTGGATCGAGGGGGCGAACTCGCCGTAACGGCCAGAGAGCGATGGCGGGGTCTCGTCCGAGATCGACTCGAATCGACGACCTTTGACTCGGTTTCCGAGGTGCGGGCGTGGAAGGAACTTGCGGCGGCGATCACGGGTCCCCCCGAACTGGCGGAGACTCGGGCGCTCATCGGGCAGGCTGTGGACCAGTGGTGCGGGGCTGTCTCGCAGCGGCTCGATGATCTGGCCTCCACCTGCCGCGAGCAGGCCTTGGTCGCAGGACCTGCCGGGGTGTCGGCCGCCCTTCGGGTCCTTCCAGTTCTTCAGGCCGATGCCGAGATCTGTGCTCTGGATTTCACGAAGAGCTTGCGAGAACTGGAGACTCTCGAGACCGAGGCAGGCTGGCAGAGCGTCGTCATTCCCGCAGAACGTGCACCGCCGCTCCAGGATGGGGGGCAAGGACGACGCGGGCTCGAGTTCCTTCCCTGCCTTCCCCGCGGCGGAGAAGCATTGGTTCTCGTGAGTCGATTTGTCATCGGTGGTGACGTCCCGATCGGGGGTTGGTCGGCCGATCGCGTTCGGCAGTACTGCCGCGACCTCGGGACGATCGAGTACCTCGGTTGGCGTTGGGAGGCGCGCATTCCGAGCGAAACGATGTGGCGGGGAGTCATGAGGCAAGCGGTCTGGGCCGGCGACGTCAGGCCATCGTTTGCGGACCGCTTCGACGAGTGGCTTGCCACGGCCGATGAGAAGTCATTGGCGGTCGAGTCGAATTGGGTCGAGTCTCGCGACGGAGACCTGCCGACTCGGCTGATCGATCCGACCGGCGACCCGTACGTCGCATTCCGGGTAGTCTTGGTGCCAGTCGCCGATCGCTGAGTCGGCGTCCGGGCCCCGGGTGGGTTCTAACGGTCGATCGAACGGGTGATTGACCCTCGGTGGTCGGGTGAAACTCGCGGAGGAACCAAGCACATGCGCATCCACGCACTTCGCCGCAGTCGTCACGAGAAGATCGGACGAGTGATCCGATTGGCGGCTCCTGCGATTGTCGGCTTTGGGGTCGGTTGCTCGACGGCTCCGAAGCACGTCCAACTCGAGTCGTTCACAGTGGAACGAAGTTGGAATCGCAACGTTGGCGATCCGGTACTCGAGGTGCCACCGCCCGCGGTGATCGCGGGCTCCGATGCCGTCGCCATCCGATTCCGGCCGACCGCTTCGATGGAGCGGCGACGGATCGACCGTCGGTTCCTCGTCACCGGCAGCGCAGAGGTGCTTCCCGGTGCAAGCCCGAAGGGGACGAGCCCCGCGATGCTTGCGGAGCTGGCCGAGGAATCGCTGTTGGCGGTCTATCCCGCCCTCGGCCAGCGGGCCGACGCCACGCTCGAGCCTGCCTCGCTCGAACTGCGCTCCGTGGTCACCAACATCGAAGGCCGACCGCGGATCGCCGATGTGAACCTGGAGATCCGCCCGGAGGATGCGGTCTTTCTCGAGCCCGCTCAGACGCCGGTTTCGGTCCGCCTCGCGTCGGCCGAACTCGTGACGGGCGAAGGTCGATCCCAGATCTCGAAATCGCTCGACTCCGCAGTGACCGAAGCCGACTCCGCTCGTCTCGAGTTCCGGTCGCTCGACACCGCAAGTTGCAGTTTCCTGCGCGAACTGCTGCTCGGGCGCTACCGGGTCGAGGCGGAGTTCGAGATTCAGGCGGGCGGCGTGTCGACGATGGAGCGCCGCACCTTCGAGGCATCCGAAGGGGCCGAGTGGCTCGATCCCATCCGAGTCGCAGCGAGGGCCCGACTTGAAGCGATCGCGGTGGAGGATGTCGGTGGTGCGCTCGCCATTGCGATGAGCCGGGAGGGCGATGCACTGAATCGGGGGAGTAGCCTTCCGGCCGTTCGGCTGCGGAACTCCGGAACTGGACCGCTGCTCGACGTCCGACCCTTCACGGTGACCTACCTGCTCCGTGAGGGTGTGGGCATCGCGTTCGCCGGAGCGGAGGATTCCGAGTTTGAGCCCTGCCTCTGCCCGGGCGACTCGATCGAGATCATCCCGAGCGAAGCCATCGATCCCTGCGGTCCTGCCCTCGCCGGCGCGGACGGACTGGCGGTTCGCGTCGACGGATCAGGGTTCGACCGCGTCGAGTTGGGGCCGGTCGCGGTGAACGCGATCACCCGCGGTCGCTACCAGTTGGATCCGCCCCGTACCAGCGGCGGGACCATCGAGGTTCGGGCGACGGACGTTGGCGGCCAAGGAGCCCGAGGGCTCTCGCTGCGGCTCTCTCGAGGTCAAGGCGAAGGCTCGACCATCGAGACCCCGTTCCCCAACATCCCTGCGGGGGGATCTGTCTCGCTGCAACTCCCCGACGGGCTGCCGGAGGCAGCTCGGCAGATGTGGAACGCGTGGAATGGGGAGGGAGGCCGCGTCGATCTGCTGCTGCTGGAAGGGGCGTTGTGGGGCTGCGATGGCGCGAATCCGGCTCGACAGGCGGTTCGCCTCGGCGGATGAGGTCCAATCGTGGCGAAGGCAGCCCCGAGGGGTTCACGCTCGAGCCGTTGAACCGTGCGTCGCGGAGGTCGTCGGCCTCCGGGCCGCCGCGAGGATCTATACTCGCCGCTCCCGCCCGCTGCGGGACTCCGCGACGGACCGCCCCATGCCCTTTCAGATCTCTCCCGGCACCGAGTACGACGTCGACCTCGACACCACCGAGTACCTGCAGGACCACGTCCGGACCCCGGACCGCTGGATCCTCAACTTCGGGCCTCAGCACCCCGCGACCCACACCACGCTGAGACTGGTGCTCGAACTCGACGGGGAGCGGGTCGCCCGCTGCACGCCGCACATCGGATACCTCCACAGCGGCTTCGAGAAGCTGGGCGAGCACCACGACTTCAACCAGTACGTCTGCACCGTCAGCCGCATGGACTACATGAGTCCCATCGCGAACGACGTGGCCTGGCACCTCTCGGTCGAACAACTGCTCGGGATCGGGCTGACCCCCCGGGCCATGGTGGTGCGGACCATCCTCAGCGAACTCGGTCGCATCCAGAACCACCTCCTGTGCGTGGGGGCGGCGGCGCTTGACCTCGGGGCCTTCACCGGCTTCCTCTACGGGTTCAACGAGCGCGAGTTCATCTACGACATCGTCGAGTACGTCTCCGGGCAGCGGTATCACCCCGACTGGACTCGCGTGGGCGGCGCCTGGCGCGACCTGCCCGACGACGAGGTCTTTCGCCGCATGGTGAAGAGCTTCATCGACGAGCGTCTGCCCCGGGCGGTCAAGGACATCGAGACGCTGCTCAACCGCAATCGCATCTTCGTCGATCGCCTCACCGGCGTGGGACAGATCTCCCGCGAGGACGCGATCGCATGGAGCCTCTCGGGTCCGATCGCTCGCGCCAGCGGCGTCCGCCGCGATGTGCGCAAGACCGACCCCTACCTCTGCTACGCCCCGAACTGGGATGGCGAAGGCGCGGACCCGGTGACCTTCAGCGTCCCCATCTCCAACGACGGCGACAGCCTCGCCCGCTACATGGTCCGCTGCGAGGAGATCCGCCAGTCCGCCTCGATCATCCGCCAACTGATCGATCGCATTCCCACGGGGCCGATGAACGTTTCGGTCGATGCCAAGACCAACACCCCAGCCAAGGGCGACGTCTACGGATCGATCGAAGGCACGATCCAGCTCTTCGAACTGCACATGCACAATCGGGGCTGGGATGCGCCGATCGGCGAGAGCTACCACGCGGTCGAGACCGCCAACGGCGAACTCGGCTACTACGTAGTCTCCTCGGGCGGCCGCTGCGCCTGGCGGGCGAGGACCCGCCCGCCGTGCTTCATCAACTACCAGGTCTTTCCCAAGCTGATCGAGGGACACCAGCTCGCCGACGTGGTGGCGGTGCTGGGTTCACTCAACATCATCGCGGCCGAACTCGACCGCTGATCGTCCTGCCATCGATGGGCGGTCCGTCCGCCTCCCGAGTCTCGCGAGCGAAACGAACCGATGTCCTGGAACGCCAAGCCCTCTGCGACCGCCCGCATCGCCCGTCGCGCCGAGCCCTATCTCAGCGACGCCATGAAGGATCGGTTCCGCAAGGAGATCCTGCCGCGGTATGCGGTGCCTCACGGGGCCCTCATGCCGATCCTGCACGAGATCCAGCACCAGCACCGCTACATCCCGCATCAGGCGATGGAGGAGATCGCGACGTTTCTCGGGATCACCTCAGCGGATGTGCTCGACACCGTGAGCTTCTACGACGAGTTCAAGACCGAGCCGGTCGGCCGCTGCGTGATCGGGGTCTGCCAGTCGATCGCCTGCGAAGTCTGCGGCCATGCGGGCATCCTCGACCATCTCCGCGACACCCTCGGCCTCGAGCCGGGCGAGACCGACGACTCCGGCACCTTCACCCTGCTCACCATGGAGTGCCTCGGATCCTGCGACACCGCGCCGGTGGCGCTCTTCAACGAAGTGCTGCACGAGAACCTGACCATCGACGCGGTCGATCGCCTCGTCGCGGAGGCCCGCGAGAAGAGTGCTTCGAGCGCCCGCTCGGGAAGCCACCATGGCTGAGGCCCAGACGCGGGGTGGCGAACGCAAGCCGATCTCCCGTTGCCTCGGGGAGGCGGTGGGCCACCTCGTTCAGGCGGTGAAGACGCCGGTGCCCGACCGTCGTCGCGTGGTCGATCGCCACAGCGAGTCCCGCGAGCGGGACGGTCTGGTCTTCCGCCGCACCGTGATCGACGAGGTCGAACCCGCCCCCGCAGCTCCGGCCCGCGAATCGGAGTCCCGCTCCTGACCGAATCGGTCCGTTCCGCGGCCCTGCACGCCGAACCCACCCTGCGAACCATGACCCTCGAATCACCCTCGCTCACTCGACGCATCCCCACCGCTCCCTGGGGCGACCCCCGCGACCGCAAGACTGTCGACTACGCCGGCTTCGTCGCCACCGACGGCTACAAGGCCCTCGAAGCCGCGCTCGATCAGCAGCCATCCGAGGTGATCGAGACCGTCAAGGCCGCCGTCCTCCGCGGACGCGGCGGCGCCGGATTTCCTGCGGGTCTCAAGTGGTCGTTCCTGCCCGCGGCGGACGGCGGGCGACGCTATCTCGCCATCAACTGCGACGAGGCCGAGCCGGGGACCTTCAAGGACCGCCTGCTCTGCGACTTCGATCCCCACTTGATTCTCGAAGGCATCGCCATCGCCTGCTGGGCCTGCCAACTCGACACCGCCTACTTCTTCATTCGCGGCGAGTACCACCATCAGGCTCGCGTGGTGGAGCACGCCATCGCCGAGGCGTATCAGCACGGCATCTTCGGCGGCGCCGGACTCATGAAGGGGAAGGTCAAGTTCGCGGTCGACTGCCACGTGCATCGCAGCGCGGGTGCCTACATCTGCGGCGAGGAGACCGGGCTGCTCGAGGCGATCGAGGGCAAGCGGGGTTGGCCGCGAATCAAGCCGCCTTTCCCCGCGGTGAAGGGCCTCTTCGGCCGCCCGACCATCGTCAACAACGTGGAGACGCTCGCGGCGGTCCCGGGAATCCTGTTGCACGGCGTCGACTGGTGGAAGCGCCAGGGCGTCGAGAGCTCGCTCGGCGGCATGCCCAGCTACGGCTCGAAGCTCATGGGCGTCTCCGGCCATGTGCAGCGTCCGGGCGTCTACGAGATGGGCCTCGGGATCACCCTCAAGGACCTCGTCGAGAAGCACTGCGGCGGTATTCGCCAGGGGCGACGATTCAAGGGCGCGATTCCCGGCGGGGTGAGCATGGGCGTCCTCGGCACCGACCAGTACGACACGCCGCTCGACTTCGACATCGGTCCGCGGGCCGAAGTGCTCGGCCTCGGCACCGCCTGCCCGACCGTCTTCGACGAGGAGACGGACATGGTCGCGGTGGCCCGCAACATCGCCCGCTTCTTCAAGAACGAGTCCTGCGGGCAGTGCACGCCATGCCGCGAGGGCTCGGCGTGGATCTACAAGCTGCTCTGCCGCATCGAACGCGGCGACGCCACCACCGCCGACCTCGATCTCTTGCTTGAACTGGCCGGATCGATGGGGCTCGGCCCGGGCACCACCATCTGCGGTCTCGCCGACGGGACCAACTGGGCGGTGCGTACGATCGTCAACAAGTTCCGCAGCGAGTTCGAGGCTCGGGTCCGACCCAAGCTGGTGCCGCTGCAGGTGGGAGCCTGACGGCGCCGCTCGGCGCTTGCGAGTCGCATGGGGATCGAACGAGTCGAAACGCCGCCTTCCGCGAACCACCGCGCGGCCGTTCCCGAGTCCTCCTCGGATACGGACGCCGAGCCTCCTTCGCGGGCGTCCTGCGGTCTCCCATCCCTCCGCCACGAATCCTCCCTCTGCCCGATCGACTGGCAGGATCGCCGTCCTCCCGGCGGTGAGGCTGCCTCGATCGCGGTCGACCTCGCGTGGCTTCGTGTACGCGGAGAAGCCGTTGCCGCGGAACTGCCGAGGCCGTTGGGCCGGGTCTCGATCGCGCTGATCGACGACGCGGAGATGGACCGACTGCACCGGAATCACTGCGGCATCGCCGGCACCACCGACGTGCTGACCTATCCCGACGAGGCATCCGAAGCGGGCGAACTCTGCGGCGATCTCGCGATCTCGGTCGAGGTCGCAGCGCGCGAAGCGGACGCGCGTCGACGGCGGCTCGAAGTCGAGATCCTGCTCTACGCCGTGCACGGGCTGCTGCATCTGGCCGGGGAACGCGACGACACCGCGGAGGCGGCCGCGGCGATGCGGGCGGCGCAGGATCGGGTGATGCGGGCCCTGGGACTTCCCGGCACCGACGAGGAGTCGGTCGCGTGACCGCGGTGCTCGGGCTGATCATCGTGGCCGTGACCGGCGCCACCGCCTATCTCGCGGCGCTGGCGATCGCCCTCAACGAAGTCAGCGAATCGGCTCTGGAAGACCGATTCGGGAGTCGCCTGCCGCAGCGCCGCTGGATGTTCGGCCGCCTCGGTGAACTGGCCCAGCTCGTGGGGTTCCTGCGCACCGCGGGTCGAGTCTCCATCGTCCTGCTGCTGATCGTCGAGTGGAACGGATTCGGCCCCGACTCAAGGCTCGAACCCGTTCCCTTCGTCGCCGCCGGCGCCAGCGCGATCGTGGTGCTGTGGCTCTTCACCTCGGTTCTTGCGGGAAGCCTCGCCCGTCATGCGGGCACCGGTCTGGTGGCACGATCGGCGGGACTGCTTCGAGTGGTCGATGCAGCGGGCTGGCCGCTTCGCCGGACCTACCACCTCGTCGACGAGGCGATTCGCCGCCTGACCGGTGCGAACCTGCGTTCCCTCGAAGCGGAGGAAGACCTCCTTCGCAGCATCGAGGACACCCAGCGCCAAGGCGGGCTCGACGAGTCCGCGGCGGAGATCCTGGAGAACGTCATCGCCTTCGCCGACACCGAGGTCGGTTCGGTGATGACGCCGCGAACGGACATCGAAGGCATCGACTACACCGACGATCTCGCGGTGATCCGATCCTTCATCTCTGCCGCCGGCCACTCGCGGATTCCCGTCTACGAAGGCAACCTCGACGGCATCCTCGGCATCCTGTACGTCAAGGATCTGGTTCGCTATCTCGGGGCTGACGGCGAGGGATTCCGACTGAAGCCGCTGCTGCGTGAGCCGATTCGCGTTCCCGAGACCAAGCCGGTGCGGGATCTCCTCCGCGACTTTCAGCGCAGCGAAGTCCATCTGGCGATCGTGATCGACGAGTACGGCGGGACCAGCGGGCTGGTGACCATCGAGGACCTGCTCGAGGAGATCGTGGGCGAGATCCACGACGAGCACGAACCCGAGGACGAATCGGTGCCGGAGATGTCCGAGGCGGAAGCGGGGGGCTTCGAGGCGGACGGTCGCTTCCCCATCGAGGATCTCGCGGAGCGGCTCGAATTCGAGGTGCCCGAGGACCGCGACTACGACACCGTCGGCGGGTTCCTGCTCGCGCACTTCGGACGGGTGCCGGGTGTCGGCGAACGCATGGACTTCGGCGGGTGGTGGTTCGAGGTTTCCGAGGCAGCTCCGACGCACATCCGTCGCCTGCGGATCGGCCGCGTGGCGTCCGACTCGAACGAGGCCACCCTGCCCGACGCGGATGCCAGCACTGCGGACCGCTGACCCGCGCCGCGGCGGCATCGCCACTACACTCCGGCCATGCCGTTGCTCTCCGCGCGCGAACTGGTGAAGAGCTACTCGCGTCGGCGGGTGGTGGACGGCGTCTCGTTCGAGGTCGAACCCGGAGAGATCGTCGGTCTCCTTGGTCGCAACGGCGCGGGGAAGACCACCTCCTTCCGCATGGCGATCGGCATGATCTCGCCCGAGTCCGGTCGGGTGGTGTTTCGCGAGGAGGACGTGACCAGCCTGCCCATGTACCGGCATGCGCTTCTGGGCATGGGCTACCTGAGTCAGGAGCCGAGCGTCTTCCAGCGACTCACCGTCGAGCAGAATCTGCTGGCGATCCTCGAGACCCTGAGCCTCTCTCGCATCGCCCGTCGACAGCGTTGCGACGAGCTGCTGGTTCAGTTTGGCCTGCGGCACAAGGCCCGCGAGGCGGCGAGGACCTGCTCCGGCGGCGAGCGAAGGCGGCTCGAGATCGCGCGAGCCCTGATCACCCGCCCGAGGCTGCTGCTTCTCGACGAGCCGTTCGCGGCGGTCGATCCCCACACCGTCGAGGAACTGCAGGGCGAGGTGCGCCGGCTCGCCGAGCAGGGCATCGCGATCCTCGTGACCGACCACAACGTGCAGCAGACCCTGCGAATCTGCGATCGCGCCTACATCATTCACGAGGGGCGCAATCTTCGCGAGGGCCATCCGCGCGAGATCATCAACGATCCCGCGGTGCGCGAGGCCTATCTCGCCTCGACCTTCCGAGGAGACGAATTCGGATGAACCGACTCGCCCCCGCCATCGCGCTGCTCGCGATCGTGGCCATGGTCGGATGCGTGCGCCGCACCGTGAGCATCACCAGCGAGCCGAGCGGCGCCCTGGTGCTGCTCAACGATCGCGAGGTGGGACGAACGCCGACCTCGGCGGAGATCCTCTACTACGGCACCTACGACGTGCAGGTGCAGCTCGAAGGCTACGAACCGATCAACGGGTCGGCTGAGGCGAAGGCTCCGGCGTGGGACTGGATCGGCGTCGACCTCGTGGCCGAGCTGATCCCGGTTCGTTTCACGAGTCGCAACGAGTGGCACTTCACCATGCAGGAGGTCGAGCTCGCGCCCGCCGCGGTCTTGCTGCGGGCTCGCGACCTGCAGTCCCGGACCATCGTGGCGGAGGAGGTCGCGCCACGATCGAGCGAGGACGCGATCCGCGATCTCGAGGGCGAGGTCCAGGACGCAGACGCGCTGCCTGGCGAGACACCCTCTCCGGCCACTGCTCCGGTGCCGCTTCCGGGTCCGGGCACTGGTCCGACGCTTCCACCACCACTCGATCCCGATCCGTGAGCCCGCTGCGGACGTCGCGAGCAACATCTTCCGCCCAAAAAACACCGCCGTCCGAAGGCTCCGACACCTCCGAACGGCGGGCACGCGGCGCGGTGAGGCGCCGGCGAGTGACAGGGGGTTTGAGGACCCCGAAAGGTATCGGTGCCGCATCGAGCCGGTCAATGGCTCGATGCCTTCGCGGACCGATTCAGATGGAGTTTCTTTGGATCTGGGCAACCTCGCCCGACGCCGCCCATAACCTCTGCCCTTACATCGACTTGAGACAGGAGCGTATTGTTCAATGATCGAGATCGCGGCGGCGGTGGTGCTGGAGTCGGGCCACGTTGGCCCCGGGGAGCGGGTCTTGGTCGCCAAGCGGCCTCCGGGGGTGCCGAGAGGGGGGTTGTGGGAGTTTCCCGGGGGGAAGGCTGAGCCGGGCGAGCCTCTCGCCGAGGCGGCCTCACGAGAGGTCCGTGAGGAGGTCGGTTGCGAGATCGAGATTCTCGGTGTGATCGCAGTCGGGGAAGAGGTCGACCTGCAGGCTCGCCGCGAGCCGGCGGTGCGGGTGCACGCCTTCCTGGCCTCGCGGCGAGACGCCAACGAGCCGCGTCCGCTCGCCTCTGACGAGGTCCGTTGGGTCGATGGTGCGGAACTTGCGACCCTCGCGATGCCGGCGGCGAATCGAGCCATCGTCGCCGCCGTGCTCAAGCGACTCGCCGGCGACCCGCACTCGCCCGAGCCGGCCTGACGCGATCAGTCGCAGTGACCGCGATGCGCGAACCCATCGGTCGAAGCGAATTCTCGCCGCGGCTTCCGAAGGCGTCAGTCGTGAGCATGCCGCGCTCGTCTCCGAGCTCTTCGCGGATCAGCGTCATGGGCGAACGTCGCTCGCCGCGAATCGCGAGGGGTCGAAGGGAACGTCGAACGGATTCTGCGGGCAGGGCCGCGCACCATCCTGGCCGGCGACGATCGCTGCTCCGCGCGGAGTTCCATATCCTGCGGTCATGAACGAACGCTCCTCGGACTTCCGGTCATCTCGTCGCCGCCTCCGTCGCCGTCGCGGCGGATGCCGGTCGATCCATCGGCTCGTTGCGGCGGCAGCAATGCTGACGTGCGCGGTGGTGGCGCACGGCTCCGAACCATTGCTGAATCCAACCCGACTCTCGATCGGCGCCACGCCGCTCTCGTTCGCGTTCGTCGCCGACGAGACCACTGCGCGAAGCGCCGACCTCGCGCCGAGTCTTTCGACTGCCTTCGGGACCGCCGACACCTGGCGGCTCAACCTTCTTGGCGGCGTCATCAGCGATTTCAGTACCACGACTGGCGGTGAGTTCCGCGCCGAGTTCGAGTACTTCCTGATCGAGAGGTTCTCGCTGGTGCCGGTGCTCGAACTCGGCGGCTTCGTGCAGGACGGCGGCGAGGATCCGCTGATGGTCGCCGGAGCATTGCTCTTGCGGTGGCACTTTCTCGCAGGCGAAGACTGGACGATCTTCGCCGATGCGGGCTGCGGTCTCGCCTATCTCACCGCCGACTTGCCGCCGGACACGAACTCGATCAAGTTCAATCCCCAGATCGGAGTCGGCTTCACCCTCGCGGTGACGCCAGGCTCCGAGGCGAGGCTCATGGGCGGCGTGCGGTGGTACCACCTCTCAAACGCTCGCACCGCTTCGAGCAACGAGGGCTTCGATGGCGCCGAGGCGTATCTGGGGCTGAGCATTCCCTTCTGAGACGCTTCTCCTGCCCGCTCGCTCAAGCGGCCCCGCCGAGTACGTCGATCTGCTCGCGGCATGTCGAGCCTGCACCCTGAACCCGCCGCGCGTTCACCGGAGGCACCTGAGTCAGCCGCGCTCTGGTGGAGGCTCGCCCTCGGCGGCGTGATGATGGGCCTGGCAAATCTGGTGCCGGGAATCTCGGGGGGCACCATGCTGGTGGCGGCGGGGGTCTATCGCCGTTTCATCGATGCGGTCTCGGATCTCTCGCGGCTCCGGATTCGGGCGAGGCCGCTGCTGACCGTGGCGGTGGTCGCAGGAGCGGCGGTCGCCTCGATCGGCGTGTTCGCCGCCCTGGTGAGCGAGGCGCTCTTGCAATGGCGCTGGGGCATGTACGCCCTGTTCATCGGTCTCACGCTCGGCGGCGTACCGGTGCTGTGGGCGTCATTGCGACCAGCCACCGCCTCGGCGTGGCTCGGGGCCGCGATCGGCATGCTGGGGATGATCGCGTTGGCTCTGGTGCAGTCCGACGAGGTCTCTGCGGGATCTCGGCAGGGCGGGCTGATGCTTGCCCTCGGCGGCGCTGCCGGGGCCGGTGCGATGATCCTGCCCGGCGTGAGCGGGGCGTATCTGCTCCTGTTGCTCGGGCAGTACCGTCCGATCCTCGAGGCGATCCGTAGTGGTGCGGCCGCGGCCTCCGACCGCGACCTCGCGGCGATGCTGGAGGCGGCTGGCACGCTCGTGCCGGTCGGAATCGGAGTGCTCCTGGGACTGGTGCTTGTCAGCAACATCCTCCGGGCCATGCTCCACCGCTTCGAGAAGGCGACCCTCGGCGTACTGCTGGGCTTGCTGCTTGGTGCGCCCGCGGGCCTTTATCCCTTCAAGCAGGGGGTGCCGCCAGCAGCGGGGACGATGTTCCGAGGCGAGATCCTTGACGCCGCTGCCGCGGAGGCCCTCGCGGCCAAGCCCAAGGACTGGCCGGAAGTGCGGTTCACGCCCCGTCCGCTCGAGGTCGCCGGAGCAATCGGGATGGTGGCGGTGGGCGGCCTGATGACCCTGGGGATCGCACGACTGGGCCGCCGCGCCGGCGAATCCGGCGAGTCGGCCTGAGTACGGCCGTCACAAGAACACCGCCCGGCGTGCGGCCGGGCGGTGAGGCGCAATCGGACTTTGGGCGAACGCGTGATCAGCCGCCGCCGACGGCGAAGCGGGTGAACGAGAGGATCTTGGCGCCCTTGGGGAGCAACTCGCGGACCTGCTTCGAGTCGTCGCGGACGAACCGCTGCCCGAGCAGGGTGTTCTCTTCGAAGAACTTGCGAACCTTGCCCTCGGCGATCTTGGTGGCGATCTCCGGAGGCTTGCCGGATGCTGCGGCTTCGGCCTCGGCCTCCGCCCGCTTGGCCGCGACGCTGGCTGCGTCGAGACCGTGCTCATCGACCGCGAGCGGCGTGGGGACGTGGGCCGCAACGTGCTGGCAGATGCCGGTGAGCACGTCGCCGGGAATCTCGCCCTCGACCTGCAGCAGCACCCCAAGCTTGCCGTCGTGGTGGATGTAGTGGCCGAACGAGCCGCCATCGATGCGATGGCCGCGGGCGAGCGAGATGTTCTCGCCGGTGGTGAGCCGGACGTCGTCGAGCCGCTTGGTCATGGCCTCGGTCGCGCTCACCTCGCCGGCGGGCTGCTCGAGGCTCATGTTCGCGATCGAGTCCGCCATGGCGCGGAATGCATCGTTGCGGGCGGTGAAGTCGGTCTCTGCGCGAACCTCGAGAATCGCGGCCTTCGAGCCCGACATCGCGACCACGATGCAGCCTTCGCCAGCAGGGCGATCGGTGCGGGCGTCCATCTTGCCCTTCATCCGCTCGCGAAGCAGGTTCTCGGCAGCGGTCATGTCCCCGCCGGCGTCGGCGAGGGCCTTCTTGCAGTCCATCATGCCCAGCCCGGTCCGCTGCCGGAGGGCCATCACGTCCTTGGGGCTGATACTGGCGGTGTCCATGGGGATCTCCCGTGTCGAAGGGTCGAAATCGGTTCGGGTCGCCGCGGCGACCGCGTGGTTCAAGATCCGGCGGGCTCGCCGGCCTCGGCCACCTCTTCGGGGGCCGCGGCGGCCGGTTCGTCGGCGCGGAACTGGCTGCGGCTCGAACGGCGGCGGCCGGTTCCGGAATCGCCGCCATCGCCTGGCTTCCCGTCCTCGGTGGCGCGTTGGGTCTTGCCTTCCTTGATGGCGGCGCAGAGTTCGCGGATCACCACGTCGATCGAACGCATCGAGTCGTCGTTGCCGGGGATGGGAATGTCGGCGAACTCGGGATTGCCATCGGTGTCGATGAGGCAGACCGTGGGAATGCCGAGATTGCGGGCCTCACGCAGCGCGTTCACTTCGCGGTTCACGTCGATCGCGACCAGAGCGCCGGGCAGGCGAGTCATGGTGCGGACGCCGTTGAGGTTGCGGAAGATCTTCTTCTGCTCGCGGGAGAGCTGCGACTCCATCTTCTTGGAGTACTTGCGGATCTCACCGGTCTCGATCAGGCCTTCGAGCTCCTCGAGCCGCTTCAGCCGCTCGCGGATGGTGCGGAAGTTGGTCAGGGTTCCGCCGAGCCACCGCTCGGTGACGTAGGGCATGCCCACGTCGGTCGAGTGTTGCTCGATCGCACCCTTGGCCTGCCGCTTGGTGCCGACGAAGACCACGTCCTTGCCGCTCGCGACCGTCTTCTGCAGGAAGCGCTTCGCGAGCAGGAGGCCCTTGATGGTCTCCTTGATGTCGATGATCGAGATGCCGTTGCGGGTATCCCAGATGTACGGAGACATCCGGGGGTTCCAGTTGCTTCGACGCTGTCCGAAGTGGATGCCGGCGTCGATGAGTTCCTGGACGAGCGAGCTCATGGGTTCATTCCTTGCAGCGGGTCCGACGGCCGGGGCGTGGGGTCGGGCAGGCCGACGTCCGGTCCGTTCCAGGGCGCTTCATGAAGTCGAACATGCCGCATCACGCGAGGCGGCGACCTCTCCACCCGCGGCCACGCCGGCCGGGAGGGATCGCTCCAAGGGCCTCCAGACCACGTCTGGACCGCCTTTGAGTCGAGCCCGGCAGTATAACGAGCGATTCGCTCCCGTCAGCCCCCCGATCGTGCCGACTGAAAACGGGTTCACGGAGGACCCTCAGTGCTCGGAAAAGTCTTCAAGGCCTACGACGTCCGGGCCACCTACCCCAAGCCCCTCAACGAGAAGATCGCCTGGCAGATCGGCTACGCCACCGCCGAACTCCTGCTCGGGGAGGCCTCCGAGGCCGGGTTCGACGACCCGATGATGCGGCACCTCGTGGTCGGCCGGGACATGCGGAAGAGCTCGCCGGCCCTCGCGGAAAGCCTCCGGCAGGGCATGCGCGACTTCGGGGCCCATGTCATCGACCTCGGGCGGGTGGACACCTCGATGGTCTACTTCGCCATCCACCTGCTCGGCTGCGCGGGCGGGGTCCAAGTCACCGCCTCCCACAACCCCGCCAACTACAACGGCTTCAAGATCTCCCGTCGCGGTGCCAAGCCGGTCGGCTCCGGCACCGGCCTCGAGGAGATCCGGCGGCTCGCGGCCCTGGTCGAACGGACCAAACTGCAGCCCCGTGGTGGTCGCGAAGAGGCCCGCGATCTCTGGGACGCCTACCGGGTCCACATCCAGCGGTTCCTCGATCCGGATCTCGTCGCCGGCAAGCGATCGCTCAAGGTCGTGGTCGACGCCTCCAACGGCATGGCCGGAACCATGGTGCCGAAGCTCTTCGCCGACGTGAAGGGCCTCGACCTGGTCCGGCTCAACTTCGACAACGAGTCCGGCGAGTTCGCCCACGAGCCCAATCCGCTCGTCGAGGCGAATCTCGCGGAAACCCGCGCCGCCGTGAAGGCTCGCAAGGCCGCGGTGGGATTCTGCTTCGACGGCGATGCCGACCGCTGCATGGTGATCGACGAACTCGGCGAGCCGGTCCCGTGCGACCTGGTGCTCGCGTGGCTGGTCTCGAGGTTCCTCGCCAAGGAGCCGGGTGCCGCGGTGGTCTACGACCTGCGTTCGAGCCGAGCCGTGCGCGAAGCGATCGAGGAGGCGGGCGGCCGCCCGGTCGAAGAGCGGGTCGGCCATGTCTTCATGAAGGCGCGAATGGCCGCAGAGTCTGCGGTGGTGGGCGGCGAGCTCTCGGGTCACTTCTACTTCCGCGACACCTTCAACACCGACAACGGTGCGCGGATCTTCGCCGAGGTGGTGACCGCGCTCGCGGAGAGCAAGCGTCCGCTCTCCGCGCTCGTCGCACCATTCCGCCGCTACGCCCACTCCGGCGAGATCAACTTCCAGAACGAGGACACCGCCGCGGCCCTCGCGGCGCTGCGCAAGTCCTATCCCAAGGCGAAGTCGGCGACGCTCGACGGCCTCAGCCTCGACGGCGGCGAATGGTGGTGCAACGTGCGCCCGAGCAACACGGAGCCGCTGCTGCGGCTGAACCTCGAGGCCAGGTCCGCGGAGATCCTTGAGAAGCAGTTGAAGGAGCTGTCGCCGCGGCTCGGCAAGCGCGTGGCGCACTAGAGATCCCTCCACGCGGTCGCGGTCATGCGCGCCTTCACGGGCGGGCGATCGCTTCGGAGAGAGCGGTTCGTTCCACGGCCACTCCGGCCGGGCGGACTCGCATCATCCCGCGGCAGACTCTCGCCGCAGGTCCTCGAGCAAGGCCTCGCCGAACTCGTGAGCCTCGGCATCGCCGAGGATAGACGGATGGCGGCAGAGCGCCAGGAGGTGTCGATCTCCGACGGCGTGCACACTCATGACAAGCCCGCGTGGCGGGTGGCAGATCGTCCGACTCCACCCAAACTCGAAGGACGCACCGAGCGCCGGCGTTCCCGATGCAACCAGTTCCGGGCAGAACCACGAGAGGAGCGACCCCCTCGTGATGGCCCACCTCGACAAGGCACCTGCCAGGCGAGGAGACCATCGACGGATCCGATCGAAGCCTTGCATCGCCCGATAGACGACGGCGTTGGAGGCCTGCCTTCCGGCACGAAACTGCTCCCCAAGGATCCCGGTCGCGCGTCCCCACTCGGCCAGTTCCGAAGGATCGATCTGCAAATGGACACGCGAGGCGAGGTTCTGGAAGGGACTCCAGCCGTCCTGTGTGCGGCGGAGGTTGTACGCCTGGGGGAAGGAATAGCACCGGCCGCGTTCGTCCCGTGGTGAGACCCGGCGCTGCATCAGCCGCAAGGCGCTCGCCCAATACCCTGCGATGGGGTGCGCCCTCGGCTCGATCCTCCGGATGCGCTCTTGCAGGGCGACGACGTCATCAGCTTCGAGCCAGTGCAGCGAGATCCGACCGAGCGACGTGGCGCCGGAGTCGTCGTGCCGATCCGGCATCCGCACCGGCGAACGCCAGCCGATGCGAGTGGATCCTCGGGCTTCACGACGCGTCGCGGTGTCGGCTCGCAGTCCACACAGTGTCTGCTTGACGGCCGCTTCGTTTGCGGACACATGAAGCTCGCGGTCCGTGCGCTGGGAGGCGCCGAGCAACTGGAGGATGAGTTCTCGAAGGCCGTAGTAGTCCAAGAGCACATGCGAAGCCCGAAGCACCAGCGTGTCGTTTCCGTCGGGAGCTCGCAGGACGACGAGCTCGCAAGGCCCGGTCCCATCGGCGAGTAGCGGATCGAACATCAGGGCTTCGTCCGCCGTCAAGAGCTGGTTCTGGCCGGAGTCTTCGAGGTCGCGCACTCTTGTGGGGATCACGCGTCCCGTCCGCGGCGACCAGGACGGTGCAAATCGTCGTCCTCCGCGGACGAGTTCCGCGGTGAGAAGCGGCCATCGTTCGCAGAGTCGACGGTTGGTCTCCGCCAGCGCGGTCTGCGAGATGCGGCCTGAGAATCGAAGATGGGTCTGGATCGTCAGCTCGCCGCCGACTCGACGCAGACACGCGTCGTTCAAGAGCAGCATGAATCGATCGAAGCTGTTGAGCGGAACGGAATCAGACATGCCAGCTCCGTCGAAGCGGCAGATCCGATGCGAGAGGACTGCTGCTCGCAGCGCCGGGCCGAATCCCTCTCCGTCGCGGACCTCGCCCGCGGCCGATCACTCGCCCGGGATCCACGAGATCGCGCCCTCCCAAGGGCTCGACGCGCTCGCGTATCGCCGCATCGGGATGCGGCCGGCGCGGAATCCGATGAAGCCCGCCTCACAGGCCAGCCGCATCGCGTGGGCCATCGCCACGGGATCCTTCGCGTGGGCGATGCCGGTGTTGAGCAGCACGCCGTCGGCGCCGAGTTCCATCGCCACCGTCACATCGCTCGGGGTGCCGACGCCCGCGTCGACGATGACCGGATAGTTGGGATCGCCGCCCGCAGCCGGATCCTTGAGGAGTTCGAGGCACAACGAGATCGCCGAGGGGTTCGCGATGCCGCGGCCGGAGCCGATCGGGCTGCCCGCGGGCATGACGCTCGCGGCGCCGGCGTCGCGCAGCCGCGCCGCGGCGATCGGGTCGTCGCTCGAGTAGCACAGCACCGTGAAGCCGTCGGCGACGAGTTCGCGGCAGGCCTCGAGCGTGCCCATCGGATCCGGCAGCAGGGTCTTGCGATCGCCGAGCACCTCGAGCTTCACCCAGTCCTTGCCGGCGTTGCCGAGGTTGTCGAGGAGCTCGCGACCGAGCCTCGCGACCCGGATCGCGTCCTCGGCGGTGAAGCAACCGGCGGTGTTCGGCAGCACGGTGTAGCGATCGAGGTCGAGATGATCGAGCAGCGATCGGCCCGCGGCGTCGACGAGCCGCTCCCGGCGCACCGCCACCGTGACCGCGTCGCAACCGCTCGCTGCGAGCGCGGTCTGCATGAGGTCGAAGTCGGCGTACTTGCCGGTTCCGGCGACGAGTCGGCTGCGAAGGGAGAAGCCGCCGATCGAGAGCGGAGGAATCTGGGTCGATGGGGTGGTGATGGTGGTCACGGCGGAGTCGGGGGCGGGGTGCGGGGCAAGGACCATGGTGCGGCTGGTCGGTCAGCCGCCGCCCACGAGGGTCACGACCTCGAGGCGATCTTCGGGGGAGAGGGTGGTTTCGGCGTGGCGTTTCCTCGGCACCACCGCACGGTTGAGTTCGACCGCGCAGGGCACTCCGGCAAGGCCCAGTCGATCCAGCAACGCCGCGACCGACTCGCCCTCGACATGCGGACGGTTCTCTCCATTGACGACGATGTGGTGGACCGGACCGGACACGCACGGAATCATACGGGCGTCCGCTCGCGCCGCCCGGTCGCGAGCTTCGATCGCCTGATGCCGCCGGCCCAGCACGCTGCCGCCGCACGGAACTGTTCCCTTGCCGACCGCGACCTCCGACTCGAGTCCCCGTTCCAGACGCCGCCGGCGATCGTGGCTGGCCACGATGCAGGGCTCGGTGGCCATCGCCTTGACCATCCTCGGCGGGGCCGGTTGCGAGACCAATCTCGAGACCGGAACCCCACAAGCGACGCTCGCCACCGCGCAGCGGCTCGTGGAAGAGGGCAGCCTCGATCGGCTGCCGGCGCTCGTCTACATCGAGGCGCGGCCGATCACTTACGCCGACGGCGTCACCGAGGCGAGCGCCATCGAGGATGTCCGCGGCAAGCTCTCCGACATGCTCGGCCAACTCGCCCGGGTGAGCGGCAAGCTCCGCGCCGCGTTCCCCGACGGGGTCGCGGCCGAGGGCGACGCCTTGCGGCGGCTTGCGGGGGGCGGCGACTTCGGGGCCCAGATCTCGCGGGTCATTCTCGATCCCTTCGCGTTCCTCTCCGAGCAGGGCGAGGAACTCGAGGCGGAGGACCTTGGGGATGGCACCGCGGCGCTGACCTACGAGGACGAGCCGATTGCCGGCGGGTTGGTCTCGATGATCGAGACCGACGACGGCTGGCGCTTCACGGTGCCGGTCGAACTGGCGCGGTCGACCGACTACTGGCCGGAGAGCCGGCACGAGTGGTCGGTGATCGCGTCCATGATGCTCGCGGTGGAGAACGCGCTCGGCGACATCGAGCAGGAACTCGACGAGGGAGGCTTCCGCAATCTCGATCACGCGGGCGAGCGGATCGGCCGACTGCTCGGCGAGTCGGTGGTGGTGCAGTCGATCATCTACGCGTCGATGAAGAAGTCCGGCAAGGGCGCCGATGCCGGCAGCTGAGCCTCGACCCGGTCCCGGGGTCAGAGGAACATCAGCGTCACGAAGACCATCAGCGGCAGCAGGATGCCGATCGAGTAGATCATGTAGCCGAAGAAGCTCGGCATGCGGATGCCGGCCTGCTCGGCGATCGATCGCACCATGAAGTTGGGGCCGTTGCCGATGTAGGTCATCGCGCCCATGAACACTGCACCGATCGAGATGCCGGTGAGCAGGTCTTCGCGGATGTACTCGCCGCCGAGGAGCTGCAGGATGCCGGGACCCGGCTCGTGGTTGAGGGCCTCCGCGGTCTGGAAGAACACCAGGTAGGTCGGCGCGTTGTCGAGGAAGCTCGAGAGCACTCCGGTGAACCAGAAGAACTGGGTCGGGGTGGTCAGGCCGAGGTCCTGACCGCTCGCCTTCAGCACCTCGAGCGGCACCTGCATGGTGATGAAGATGCCCACGAACAGGCAGGCCACCTCGATGATCGCGGTGTAGTTGAAGCGGTTGGTCTCGTGGGCCTCGCGCGGCGTCGTCAGCAGGCTCACGCCGACGAAGGCGAGCATCAGCAGTTCGCGCAGGAAGGGAAACGCCACGAAGCCCAGGATCGGCACCGGCTTGCCCTCCTGCACCGTGGCCACCGCGACCACCACCAGACCGAGCCAGAGCAGGTTCAGTCCGCCCACGATCCGGAACCGCGCCGGCGAGGCGAGTGCGGCCCGCACGTCGTCGGACTCGCGACGCCACAACTTCGTGTCCCAGATGAAGTAGACCGTCAGCAGCACCGCCGAGGTGATGATCCACTCGTACCAGAGGCCGAGCGTCCAGAGGAACGGAACCCCGCGCAGGTAGCCCAGGAAGAGCGGGGGATCGCCGGTGGGAAGCAGGGTGCCGCCGACGTTGGCGACGAGGAAGATGAAGAAGACCACCGTGTGCACGCGATAGCGTCGCTTGGAGATGGTCCGCAGCAGCGGCCAGATCAGCAGCATGCTCGCGCCGGTGGTGCCCACGGCGCTCGCGATGCTCGTTCCGATGAGGAGGAACGTTGAGTTGACCAGCGGGGTGGGGCGGAAGTCGCCGAGGATGGCGATGCCGCCGCTGATCACGTAGAGCGAGAAGAGCAGGACGATGAAGGGGATGTACTCGCCGGGAATGGCGTGCTCGACCGCCGCGATCGCCTTCGCGCCGCCACCGACCACCACGTAGTAGCCCAACGTGATGAAGGCGAGCGCCAACGCCACTGCGAGGCGATGGAGGTTCTCCTCCCACCAATGGGCGGTGGCAGGGACGAGCGGCAGGATCGCGATCGCGAGCAGCAAGGTGACGAACGGAATCGTCCCAAGCCACCACATCGGCGGGATCTCGGCATGACCATGGCCGCCATGATCGTCTGCGCCATCGGCTGCGTCATCGGCTGCGTGCTCGGCGGAGGCGACCGTCGACTCGTCGACGGCGGCGGCGACGGAGGTCGGAGCCGCTTCGGCGGAATCCACTCCGGCCTCATGGGCATGGGAAAGGAACGCGACCACGGAGAGGATCGCGACCACGACGGTGCCGGCGATGGCGAACCACGCGACGCCTCGATCGAGGAGGGACTTGGGACCGTGGGAGGAGTGGGTGGACATGATCTCTCGGGAGGGCCGACCAATGTACCCGCACTCGCGCGGGCGGCGAGTGCATACTCTGCCGCCATGAACCTGCGATCCTCGCTCAGTTGGTCTCGATCCGGAGCGATGCAGCCTCGAAGCGCGCTCGAACGCATCGTCGTGGTCGGCGGGGTCGCGCTCTTCGCCGTCATTTCGACCTCCGATGCAGTGCCGCAGGCGGACCCGAGCGCAGCGCACTCTCCGCTCTGCGAAGGGCGGGCCCGTTGGGCCTCGACCACCGAACCGCTCGCAGACCCGACTTCAGCCGCCTTCGCGATCGACGGCTCGCTGTGGCTGCTCGACGCGGATCCGCAGGGCCGGGTGCAGGTCACCCGAATCGACGCCGACGGCACGCGACAGCAGGTCGAACTTCCGCGAGAGGCGGCGCACCCCCGGCGGCTCGCTGCGGCTCGTGACGGCTCGCTGCTTGCCGCTGACGCGGAGGCCGGCTGCGTCTTCCGCATCGTCGAACACCCGGAGGGCTTCGTGATCGATCGGCTCGCAACCGGCGATGACGCGTCGGGCCTCGAGCCGGTCGCCGTCGCCGAGACCGCGGACGGCTTC